>NZ_JAJGRC010000001.1:0-332736 GCF_020786625.1 Salinicoccus sp. RF5 | reverse complement strand
CATGTCCTCCGTCAATGGATAGGCAAGGGGGTGGAATGGCATATCTTCCATGTTCTCCATCCTTGCGGTCATCATTTCGACGAGTTCCTCCTCCATGCCGAGGGCAGCGAGATCATAGGTGTTCTCCTCATGGAGCTTCAGCGCACGGCGGTATGACCTTACCGCCCCGTTGATATTCCCACGTCTGTAATGGTATTCTCCGGTAGCAAGAAGAATAAAGAACACTTCTGCATCATTTTTGGAGAATGCGGGGGACGACTTCCACGTGGCCTCCATGATTTCATGGCATTCGAAGTAATCTTGCTTTATAATGAGTTCGTTATAGAAATCTATAAGATGAAACAGTTTCATGTTATCGTCTCCTGATATCGAGGTAATTTTTATGAATGGATACAAAGTACAACTGGATGTATTCGAAGGACCGCTGGACCTTCTTCTTCATCTGATCAAAGAGCTGGAAATCGATATCTATGACATACCGATGAAGACGCTCACCCGTCAGTATATGGAATATATCGACGAAATGAAAGAGCTGGAAATCAATGTGGCGAGCGAATACCTCGTGATGGCCAGCGAACTGCTGAAAATAAAGAGCCATATGCTCCTGCCTGAACCGCCCCATCTGGAGGAGGAGTATGAGGACCCGCGGGAATCACTGATGGAGCAGCTCATCGAATACCAGAACTACAAGCAGTATGCCGAACAGCTGGCGGAGCTGAAGAAGCAGAATGAAAGGATCTACATCAAGGCACCCCACGTCTTCGAGGAGCAGGCGGACGATGACGCACCGCTTGAAGTCTCCCTTGCTGATCTAATGGTGGCATACCAGAAGGTGAGGGACAGGATCTCCATCGACCGCCCACGGAACATCACCGTCAGAAGGGAATCGGTCTCACGGGAGGCTGCCGAGTCATTCCTGCGGCAGCGATTTGAAGAAAAAAGGATCCTTGGGCTTCGGGACCTCTTCACCTTTTCGGAATCGAAGCCCAAAGTCGTGGCGGTATTCATCACGCTGCTGGATTTCGTGAAGGACAACCAGCTGGCCATCCGTCCACGGGGCCATGAGGATTTTGAAATTGAAAGGCTGTATGACTAATGGAGAAGATGGAAATCATTGAAGGATTATTGTATATTGCAGGGGACGCCGGCCTTTCCGAGGAACAGCTGATCATGCATGTACCGATTACGAAGGCACATCTCGAGAAGGTGGTCGGGGAGTATTCCAGACCAAACCTCACCATACAGAGGCACGGGGACAGATACTTTTTGCAGACGACCCCCGAAATGGAAAAGTATATCCAGCGCATTCTGGACGACCGGCCCAGCCAGAAGCTGTCACAGGCTTCGCTGGAGGTCCTGTCAATCATCGCCTATAACCAGCCCGTATCAAGAAGCGATATAGAGATGATGAGGGGGGTCGCATCCGATGGTCCCGTCTCCACGCTTCTCGGCAAGGGGCTGATCGCGAAGAAGAGCATATCTGATGAGCGGGCCGCCCATTTTGTGACCACCGGCCACTTCCTGCAGCTGTTCGGTCTGGAATCGCTTGAGGCGCTGCCGACCCAGAAGGATATCCTGGAACAGGAAGAAATGGATTTATTTTTTGAAAGTATAGAGGAGGAGTAGCAATGGAAGAGGTAAGATTACAGAAGGCAATCGCAAACAGCGGTGTCACTTCAAGAAGAAAAGCAGAAGTTATGATAGAGGAGGGCCGGGTGAAGGTCAACGGCCAGACGGTCACGGAGCTCGGGACAAAAGTGACGCAGAACGACAAGATAGAAGTCGATGGTGTACCAATCAGCCAGGAGGAGAAGGTCTATATACTCTACTACAAACCGGCAGGTGAGATCTCGACGGCTGAAGACGAGAGGAGCCGCCGTACTGTAGTGGATGCATTCGAACGGATGGATGTCCGCTTGTATCCAGTAGGACGCCTGGACTATGACACTTCCGGCATCCTGCTCATGACGAATGATGGGGAATTCACCCAATACATGACCCACCCGAAATATGAAATGAAGAAGACATACCGCGTAAAGATCGACGGCATCTTGAAGCGTGAGGAACAGAAGCAGATGCGCAAGGGCATCCGTCTCGAAGACGGTGTCACGGCACCGGCAGATGTGAAGGTCATCCGTGACAAGAAGGACAGACAGATGATCCTTGAACTGACGATACATGAAGGGCGCAACCGTCAGGTGAGGCGGATGTTCGAACACTTCGGGCTAAAGGTGATCAAACTGACCCGCATCAGTTATGACTTCCTTACACTTGATGGGCTCGGGGAGGGGGAGTACCGTTTCCTCAAACCGCATGAAGTCAAGAAGCTGATCGCAAACGCCAAAGCGTCCTGACCCCGGCAATTGTCATAATACTGTCATACAGGACAATTTTATAAGATGATATAATTGAATTTATGAATCAGAACGACAGGCAGGTGATAAATATGAAGGGACGTACACGCAACATCCTCAGAGTGAGCATCATCGTGACCATCACCGTACTCATAGGTGTTACAGTGTGGTTCAACCTGACTTCAGGAACGAAGGCCGTCGAAGTCGGCGATGAGGCCGTGGACTTCAAGCTGACGACACTAGAAGGCGAAGAGATCCAGCTTTCCAAGCTGACCGAAGATAAGGGCGTCATCCTGAATTTCTGGGGCACATGGTGCAAACCTTGCCGGGAGGAAATGCCGGATATGAATGACATCTATACACAGGGCCATGAAGATTATGAAATAATCGCCGTGAATGTTGCCGAAAATGAACAGCAGATCCGCCAGTTCATGTCGGGCCTCGATGCCAACCTGGAATTCCCCATAGCACTGGATCGGTCAAAAAGTGTAACCGAAGCCTATAATATCGGCCCACTACCGACGACGATCGCCGTAAACAAAGAGGGGACCGTCGTCAAAAAGCAGGAATATCAGCTCACTCATGATGATATCAATGCGTTTATCAGTGAATCCACAGAATAGGATGAATCAGCAATGGAACTAAAGGAAATAAAATGTGAATCCTGTGGTCATGTCAATCCGCCCGGAACGCAGCTGTGCCAGTCCTGCGGCAAAATGATCAACAGTGATTACGACAAGAACAAAATAAAAGACCTGATGAGGTATGATGGCAGTGCGGTAAGGTCCAAGACGAAATCGAAGAGCATCTTCGACAAGATCTGGATCTTCTTCACTTCAATCAAGGTCGGTGTCTCCATCATACTCGCCATCGCCATTGCGGCGTCGATTGGTACGATCTTCCCTCAGGAATACTTCATCCCGCTTGGTGTCGACCCAGCTGAGTATTACCAGGAAAATTACGGAACCCTCGGCTACCTATACTATTCCCTTGGATTCCACAACCTCTATTCTTCATGGTGGTTCCTCATACTGAACGGCATGCTTGCGCTGTCCATCATTGCTGCAAGTATCGACCGGGGCGTGCCGCTGTTCAAATCATTGAGCAAGCAGCGTGTCAAAAAGCACGACAGTTTCTTCCGCAGACAAAGGCTGTTCCTAAACACAGACCGTCCTGACGATACCGGCAGCATCATCGATGCATTTTCGAAAAAGCGCTATAAGGTCCGGCAGGAAGGCGACAATTATCTGCTCGAGAAAGGGCGTCTTTCCCGATACGGTCCATACATCAACCACACTGGACTGATCATCCTGCTTTTCGGCAGCATGCTGAGGTTCTTCCCGGGCATGTACGTGGATGAAATCGTCCATATTCCCGAGGGTGAAACGGAAGAGCTGCCGACGACGGAAGGTCAGTACTATGTCAAAAATGAAGCGTTCACCCTCGATACTTATGATGAGGATGCAGGTGAAGTCTTCAACGAGGCACTGAGCAGCAATACGATGCTCATAAGCAACTATCAGACCGACATCACCTTCTATGAAAACTCCAGTGCGGATATAGTCGGGTCCTCCCCAGACCTCGAAGCTGTGGATGAATACAGCATCCGCGTCAACCATCCATACCGTTTCGGCAGCTATGAACTCTACCAGTCGAGCTACGACAACTCACAGCTCAAGGCCATGACCTTCCGGCTGGAAGACGAGGATGGCAATACAGTCGGCGATCATTTCACAGTCAACTTGAGCGATCCCGAAAGTTCATTTGATATTGCTGAGGGAGTGTCGGTCAACATGAGGGCTTATTCTCCTGATTTTCTTGAAATCGATGATAATGGTACATTGGTGTCAGCCACACCGGTACCGAGAAATCCGGCATTCGTCTTCGAAGTTGCAGATGGTGAAGAAAGCGAACTCAGCCTGCTGCAGATCATGAACAGTACCGACATTACAGAAGACAATGACTACAGCATCCGGTTCGTGGAAGCGGAAGAACATATAGCTACCGTGCTGACACTCAAGAAAGACCTCACCATACCCTTCATCGCTACAGGTTTCATCATTTTCCTGATTGGTCTGTTCATCGGTTCGTATATCAATCATAGGAGAATATGGATCAAGGCGGACGATAATCTGGTGCTCGCTGCACATACCAACAAGAATTACTTCGGAATGAAGCGGGAGATCAACGAGATTCTTGAATCCAACGGACTCGGAGCAGTGAATGACAAACTGGATGACGCGGACAAAGACAAAAACAAGGAGTAATATTATATGGCATCTCAACTTGTATCAATAAGCAGTACGCTGCTCTATGCAGCTTTCATATTATACCTCGTGGCGATGCTTCCGTTGGCGACGAGCATCAAGTCAAGGTCAGACAAGCCAGCCAAAATCGCCATCTCAATGGTGATCGTCGGGTTCATCCTGCAGCTGTCGTATTTCATACTGAGATGGATTG
The DNA here is from genome assembly GCF_020786625.1 of Salinicoccus sp. RF5. Classification (NCBI taxonomy): domain Bacteria; kingdom Bacillati; phylum Bacillota; class Bacilli; order Caryophanales; family Staphylococcaceae; genus Salinicoccus; species Salinicoccus sp. RF5. Next base: position 327,922 of record NZ_JAJGRC010000001.1, on the reverse strand, counting down.
CCCAGGGCCATGCCCCTGTATCGAACATGTATGAGTTCATCACCATGTTCGCCATCATGATCATCGCAGGCTACCTGATCACATACTTCTATTTCAAGACCAAATTGTTCGGCCTGTTCGCACTTCCCATATCCATGCTCCTCATGGCCTATGGCAGCATGTTCTCAAGGGAAGTGGAACCGCTCATCCCGGCTCTCCAGAGCAGCTGGCTCGCCATCCATGTCATTACAGTGACCCTCGCTTATGGTATACTGTCCATGAGTGCCGTCGCCGGCCTGATCTATCTTCTGAAGGCTGTTCCGGCGGATGAAAAATCCTGGCGCGCACGCTTTTTGGAAGCCATCATGGCGGGTATAGTAACAGTGCTTGTCTTCATTGTGACGACAGTCCTCATGCAGAATGTAATCGGCTACCAGGATGACTTCCTCTATCAGGATAAACAGGGGGAGACACAGGTCGCCGAATACCACCTGCCGAGCCTGGTCAATTTCGAGAACGCTGTACCTGTTGAACATGCCGGTGACAACAACTATGAGGAGGCGGACCACTTCCACAGTGGAGTGAACCTCCCTCCCATCATCGATTCACAGAAGCTCAACACCGTCATCTGGTCTGTCGTGCTCGGCCTCATCACATATGGAATCATCCGCCTTATCCTGAGGAAACGGATCATCACTGTTTTGAAACCATGGTCCAACAAGGCCGACCTCAGCCTGATGGATGAAATCGGCTATCGGTCGGTCATCATCGGCTTCCCTATTTTTGCACTTGGCGGCATATTCTTCGCGGCCATCTGGGCACAGATCGCCTGGAGTCGTTTCTGGGGCTGGGATCCAAAAGAAACTTGGGCGTTCATCACGTTCATGTTCTATACGGTCTTCCTTCACCTCAGGCTCAACAGGGGATATGAAGGTGAAAAGTCTGCATGGCTTGCCATCATCGGCTTCCTACTCATCCTTTTCAACCTGATTGCCATAAACCTGCTCGTTGCAGGGCTGCATTCCTACGCATAAAATGGAAAGAGGGTTTATATGTCTGAAAGAATTCTCATAGTAGATGACGAAGAACGCATCAGAAAACTGCTGAACATGTACCTCGCACGTGAGGGTTATGAAATCACTGAAGCTGATAATGGAGAGGATGCTCTAGAACTCGCTCTGGAGCAGAATTTCCACTGCATACTTCTTGACCTCATGATGCCGAAGATGGACGGCATCGAAGTCGCCAAGCGGTTGAGGACCCAAAAATCGACACCGATCATCATGCTGACGGCCAAAGGCGAGGAGAACAACCGTGTAGAAGGTTTTGAGGTCGGTGCAGATGACTACATCGTCAAGCCTTTCTCTCCGAGGGAGGTTGTGCTGCGCGTCAAGGCGATACTCCGCCGTTCATCGGAAACATCCTTCATAGAGGCGGATTCATCAACGAAGGATGTCATCGTATACGATCATCTGGTGATCGACAATGATGCCCACAGGGTGCTCGCCGATGACGTCAAAGTGAATCTGACGCCGAAGGAATACGAGCTGCTGCTGTTCCTGGCACGGAGCCCGGACAAGGTGTTCGACCGCGAGGAGCTGCTCAGGGAAGTCTGGCATTATGACTTCTACGGCGATCTGAGGACCGTCGACACCCATGTGAAGCGCCTCAGGGAGAAGCTCAATAAGGTTTCGCCGGAGGCGAGCAATATGATCAACACCGTGTGGGGCATCGGCTACAAGTTCGAGGTCAATGAATAATGAATGTCATAAACAGCGTCGTAACAAAACTGTGGTTAACTATCATTCTGATAGTAACGACAGTTTTAATTATATTATCGATCATTTTGAGCCTATACTTCCGCAACTATGTACTCAATTCGACAGAAACGCTGCTCGAGGAGGAGATCACCCGTGCGGAGGAGATTGTCCTGACAGAGCACGATATCAATGACCTCGATTCCTTGCTTCTGCAGGAGGACAATCTGATACTCTACACTGATGGAACGATGATTTCCCAACAGTCCTCAACCGACGAAGCAATCTACCAGCGGATCCTTTCCGGTGAGGGCGAAGGGAATACCTTCATCCTTGAAGACATATATGATCATGACTATATGGTCAAAGTATCGAATTTGAGCGACTACTTCGAGAGCGACATGGCCCTGATCAAATACAGGGATCTTGAGGATATCAACGAGTCCATGCGTGCAGTCACCGGCATCATCATCGGCAGTGCCCTTGTACTCTTCCTCATCACCACCTCCTTCGCATTCTTCCTGATCACCAGGATTACGCGGCCGCTGATCAGCCTCAAGAATGCTGCGTTCTCAACAGCCAAAGGCAACTATAATACGCTGGATGTGAAGAGCCGTGATGAGATAGGGGAGCTCACCCTCGCCTTCAACAAGATGAATAATGACATCCGCAGCAACATCAGCGAAATCACCCATGAAAGAAACTTGAGGGAGCAGATCTTCACCTACATGAATGAAGGGGTTCTCTACTTCAACAGCGATGTCGAGCTGATCTACAGCAACCAGAAGGGCAATGAACTCTACGACCTCATAAGGAGTCATGCTTCGGAATCGGGTCGATTCGATGAGAACATCAGGGAGATCGCTGAACACAGGGAAGCTGCAATCGAACGGATGGAGATGCAGAACCGTCATCTGCAGCTGTCCTACACGCCAGTGGAAGAGGGCGATATCGTCTATGGGGTCATCCTGCTTGTGCGGGATGTGACCGAGGAAGTGGATGCGGAGAAGCTGCGTTCGGAATTCATCGCGAACGTTTCTCATGAACTGAAGACCCCGATGGTCATGCTGAGCGGCTATTCCGAAGCACTGCTCGATGACATTGTCACCGACCCAGAGGAGATAAAGGAAATGATCGGAATCATCAAGGACGAGTCGGATCGGATGAACACAATGGTCAATGAACTGATCACCATTGCCAGGATGGACAGCAGATCAGACTTCTTCAATATCGAAGAAAATGACTTTGGACAGCTGCTTGATAAGCTCGGCAGCCGGTTCAGACACGAAATGCTGGAGAATGGCATCGATTTTTCCATCGTCAGAGAGGAAGGGGACCTGACCTTCGAATTCGATTTCGACAAATTGAGCCAGGTGCTTACAAACCTTCTCGATAACGCAATCCGCTATACTTCAGAAGGCGATCGCATCACGATCACCGCAGGGGCGACAACGCGCAATGTCACCATTGAAGTGGCCGATACAGGCACAGGCATCAGGCCGGAGCACCAGCAGCGCATTTTCGAGCGCTTCTATAAAGTGGACGAATCCCGGACCCGGGGACAGCATGGAACAGGTCTCGGTCTGTATATTGTCAAAAGCATCATCCACAGGCATAATGGAACCATAGACCTCGAAAGCATATTTGGGGAAGGGACCTCCTTCCGCATTACGCTTCCGAAAAAATATACAGAGGAATGACGCATATGAAGAGAAACCGTTTGGAAAGACTGATCATTATAAGCATTTTGGCAGCACTGTCATTCATATTGATGCTCATCCAGTTCCCGATTCCTTTTATTCCACCATTCCTTACCGTCGACTTTTCTGATATCCCGGCATTCATAGGATTCATCCTGTTCGGCGGAGTGGCCGGCTCCCTCATCATCATCATGAAGATTGTGCTGTACGGCCTCCTGATGGCGAGTGAACCGATCGGGCCGCTGGCCAATATGCTTGCTGCATTTTCATTGCTGCTTCCGATCTATTTCATCCACGAAAGGCATCAGACGAAGAAGTCCCTGATCGTCGGCTTTACTGTCGGCATCATCGCCTTGACCATAATGATGGCCGTGCTGAACTACTTTGTCCTGCTGCCGATGTACGGCATCATCATCGACCATTCGGATCTTATAGAAAATATCCGTGCTGTGGTGACTGCGGGCATCATCCCATTCAATCTGGTGAAGGGGATCCTTGTCTGTCTCGTGGCTTATCTCGTCTATGTGAAACTGATACCGAAGCTCAGAAGGTAGAAAAAATCCCTTGGAAATACAATTTCCAAGGGATTCATCTATATCATTCATATTTTAAGGGGTCTCCATCGAATGGCTGCGATTCGACTTTTATCGAATCGGTCGGGCACCCATCGAATGCATCCTCCATGTCTTCCAGCAGTTCTTCAGGGACTGCCATCGTACCCTGGTTGTCGTCGAGTATGACGTATGCTATACCGTCATCATCGTAGTCATATATATCAGGCGCTGCTGCGCCGCAGGCACCACACGCGATACATGTGTCCATATCGACGATGGTGTATTTCTTTTCACTCACTATCTTCACCTCTCAACCATTTCTTTCTACTTCATTTTACGGCTAATCAAAGGATATTTCAATTATATTCGGCCTGGCGGACTACAATACGACTATAGTCGCACGCCTGAGATGATACCTCTTTAAAATGAAATGGAAACATACTATAATTATAAAGAACGATACCAGTTTGAGGAGAATGTCTATGAAAGATGATTTTTACAAGGATATAGAACATAAGCGCACTTCCCAGTCCAAGAAGGAGAAGAGCAGCAAGGATCATCCATCATCCGGGGAGGAATCCGGCAAGCTGAGCCGTGCAGAGCGCCACAAGCCAAAGGAGAAGGGTGGTCAGAAGTTGGCCGCCGGCGACCGGTTCAAAGCATGGAGCGGAAAGTTCTCGAAGCATATCAACAAGGAGAGCCTTGATAAGGGAAAGACATTCTTCGCCGGCAAGCTTTCCTCCTACAACAGAAGGTTCAAGGATGAAATCAAAGTATCGAAGGAGAAGCTGTCCGAACTCAGGGCCCGGAAAGACCAGCCGGCTGAAAATCAAAAGACCGGCAGGGACAAACGTCTCGTGCCCGCCATCATCGCAGGCGTGCTCATCCTGCCCGTTACAATCATATTGGGCGTCCTCATCATAAGCAACTTCTGGCCCACAGACGATGGGGCCGGGGGTGTGGCCGACAATGGCGAGGAGACCGCAGAAGAAACGGCAGAAACGCCTTCTGAAGCAACGGATGAGGAGCTCGAAGAGCAGAAGGCGGAGATGGAGCGTGAACTGGCTGAATCCAGGGAAGAGACCGGCCAGGACGACCTTGGCACCGGTGCCGTGGAGATTGAATTGAGTCCGGATGAAGAGGCTGAGCTTGAAGAGGCTGCAGCCACAGCCATAGAGGAAAAGGAGTCGGGGGAAACTGCCGGTTCCAGTACAAGCATCGTGGAGGAGCCTGAAACCCTCCAGGAGGAAGAAACTGAAGAAGCACCGGAGGAGTCCGGCCAGGAGTCCTCCGAAACCTCCGGGGAACCGGAAGCGGAGTCATCTTCAGGGACGGTTCATATCGTGCGTGCCGAGGACAACCTGTACCGTATCGCAATCAGGTATTATGGCAGCGGCAGCTCAGATAACATCAGAAAGATCCAGGATGCCAACAATGGTGTGGATGCCGATTCATTGACAGTCGGACAGGAACTGGTGATACCAGAATAGAAAGGTGTTAAACATGAAGCATATAGAGACCATCATCATAGGGGCAGGACCATGCGGTTTATCTGCAGCCATCGAACTGCAGAACAGGGGGCTGGAATACCTCGTAATCGAAAAGGGCAATATTGTCGAGGCCATCTACAACTATCCGACCCACCAGACATTCTTCTCTTCAAGCGAGAAACTTTCCATAGGGGACTTCCCATTCATTACAGAACAGCATAAGCCGAAAAGGAACCAGGCGCTGGTCTATTACCGTGAGGCAGTGAAGCATTTCGACCTCAATATAAATACTTATGAAGAAGTGTCCTCAGGACGCAAGGCTGGAAACCAGTTCATATTGGAAACATCCAAAGGACGCTACAGCTGTGACCATCTCGTGATCGCCACAGGCTATTACGGGCAGCCGAACCAGTTGAACGTCCCCGGTGAGGGTAAGGATAAGGTCTTCCACTACTTCAAGGAGGCGCATCCCTTCTTCAACCAGGATGTGCTCGTGGTCGGCGGGAAGAACTCCAGTGTGGATGCTGCGATTGAACTGGAGAAGGCCGGCAGCAATGTTACGGTCGTCTACCGCCAGGGCGCATATTCCAAGAGCGTCAAGCCATGGGTACTCCCGCAGTTCGACTCTCTCGTCAAACATGACAAGATAGATATGCACTTCAATACTGAAGTCGTCGACATCAAAGATGACAGTGTCGTGCTTGAGAAGGAAGGAGAGACGTTCGAGATACCGAACGATTATGTATTTGCCATGATCGGTTATCATCCCGACTATCGTCTGCTGAAGTCGTTCGGGGTACAGCTGAATGAGAACGAATATGGTGTCGCCCCGATGCATGACCGAGAAACGATGGAGACCAACGTGGATGGCCTATACATTGCCGGTGTGATCGCCGCGGGCAATGACGCCAATACCATATTCATTGAGAATGGCAGGTTCCATGGAGGCGCCATAGCCGAAGATATCTCGAAGAAGAAATGAACGCATGAAGATGCCCCCTGCCTGAACAGGCAGGGGGCATCTTTTTCTAATGCTGGAAAATTTCCTCCAGAGCATCCCCTTCGAGCGCATTGCATAATGCCAGAAGCAGTTTGATCCTTGCCTTCTGGCCATTCAGACCATTGGAGAAGATCACTCCCCTGTTTTTGAGGTCATGACCCCCACCTTCATAATCATAATAGCTGCCGACGATGCCATTGAAGGAACGTGAAACGAGCACGGTGCTGATGCCCGCATCGAGGACCTTCTGCAGACCACCGAGGGCGCTGGGCGGGAGGTTCCCCTGTCCCAGTGCCTCGATCACGAGTCCATCGTATCCGTTTCCGACCAGTGCCTCGAAGAAGGTACCATCAAGATCTGCGTGGGCTTTGATCAGTCCCACCTTCCTCGTGGAATCAGCACGGTCGAACTGGTCCTGGGTGCGCACCTGATGATGATAGTGGATATCATCCTTCGTCAGGATGCCGATCGGTCCATGGTTTGGACTCTGGAATGTCGCTATATTCGAGGTGTGTGTCTTGGTGACGTTCCTTGCCGTATGTATTTCGTCGTTGAAAACGACCAGGACACCTCTTGAAGCAGATTGGTCATCCATTGCCGCCCGCAGGCTGGACAGATAGTTGTACATGCCATCGGAGCCGATTTCATTGAATGACCGCATTGCCCCTGTAATTACCACAGGCTGAGGGATATCCAGTGTGAGGTCGAGGAAATAGGCCGTCTCCTCAAGCGTATCCGTACCATGTGTGATGACGAAGCCGTCATATCGCACAGACTCCCGGCGGATGATGTCCCTGATTTCGATCATATCGTCCAGGGTCATATGGGGAGAAGGCTTCTTCACAGGGTAGGTTTCCTCCAGACAGATGCCGAGATCCTCTGCACGGTCGATCTTCACCGGATTATCTTCTCCTGAAGTGATCAGCCCTTCTTCTGAGGACATACTGATGGTCCCCCCTGTATGAATCGCCAAAATTTTCTTCTGCATATGACTTCCTCCTAAACGAATCTATAAAACTATGATAAGATAAACGGGAACAATGAACAAGGCGGGTTTATATGAAAAAGAAAATCAATATTGCAATTGATGGTCCTGCTGCAGCAGGCAAGAGTACGATTTCCAGGCGTGTGGCCCAAAGGATGGCCTACATATATATCGACACCGGCGCAATGTACCGGGCGGTCACACTCCATGCCATCCGGAACGGAAGAGGCGTCATCGACCAGTTGGATGATCTTGATATCCGCTTCGGTACAGACGGCACCTCCATCTACCTGAATGGTGAAGATGTATCAGCGGACATACGCACTCAGGAAGTGACGAACAACGTAAGTGAAATTTCAAGCCTTGCTGAAGTGAGACGATACCTCGTCTCCATGCAGCAGAAAATTGCCGAAGACAAAGGCGTGGTGATGGATGGCAGGGACATCGGTACCACGGTGCTGCCGGAGGCGGAACTCAAGGTCTATATGAAAGCGTCGCCTGAAATAAGGGCAAAACGCAGACTGAAGGAGGAGAAGGAGCGGGGTACGGACATCGACCTTGCAACATTGACCGACCAGATCATCCGCCGAGACGATCTGGATATGAACAGAGAGATCTCTCCGCTCATAAAAGCACATGACGCCGTATTGCTCGACACGAGTCACATGAGCATCCCTGAAGTCGAGGAAAAAATCATCAGAATGGCGGAAGACCTGCTGAGGGAGGATTAGAGATGTTTTACAGCACAATTAAAGCAATGGTCAAAAGATTCTATCACGTAAGATACAAAATCAGGGTGATCGGCGAGGACAGGATTCCTTCGGAAGGACCTGTAATAATATGCAGCAACCACGTTTCCGAGCTGGATCCGCCCCTCGTCGCGATCAGCGTAAAGAGGGAGATGGCATTCTTTGCGAAATCCGAGCTGTTCAGGATACCGGTCCTCGGCTTCCTGATCAGCCGTCTGAACGCCTTTCCCGTAGAGCGTGGGAAGGGTGACAGGGCAGCGTTGAAGAAATCCGTCGAAGTGCTGAAGGAAGGGAACATGCTGCTCATATTCCCGGAAGGCAGCCGGAACAGATCTGGCACATTGAAGGAGCTTCAGCAGGGAGCGGGCTTCATGGCGGTGAAATCCGGAGCAAAAGTGGTACCCGCAGCAATTAAAGGCAACTATGATAGGAAAAAAGGTGTTACAATAGTATTTGGCAAACCTATTGATACTGCCGCACTTGTGGCAGAGGGCAGGAACCGCAAGGAAATAACGGAAAGAATCAGGGAAGGCATCAACAATCTGCTTATTTCCGCATAATTACTTGACAAATCAATATATTTGTAAGAACTTAGATATATACACTTTTTAGTAATGTAATTGGAGGCAGGCATATGACGACAGAAAATATTTTGAATGAAGAGAACAACGAAGAGAACAACGGGGAACAGGTGAACGAGGAAGTGAACACTTCCGAAGAGGCGGAATCAAATACGTCTAGCGAATTTGAAATCGGTGATACCGTAAGGGGCACCGTCTACAAGATAGAAGACAAATTTGTAAAAGCGCACATTGAAGATTCCGATTTTGAAGGTATCGTTCCAATCAGCCAACTCACCAACAAAAGGATCGAGCGCCCTGAGGAGATTGTCTCTGAAGAAGATACAATCGAAGGGGTAGTCATCAAAGTCGAAAATGAAGAAGACCGCAAGAACGTCATCTTCTCCATCAGGAAACTCGATGAAACCAACGCCTATGACACTCTCCAGTCCGCGAAGGATAACGACGAGACGATTACAGGTACTGTGATGGAAGTTGTAAAAGCAGGACTCGTAGTGGATGTGGGCGTCAGAGGATTCATTCCTGCCTCACTCCTGTCCGATGCGTACATCGAAGACCTCGACCAGTTTGAAGGACAGGAACTGGAAGTCAAAGTTGAAGACATCGAACCTGAAAAGAACCGCGTCATCCTCAACCGTAAACGCATCGTCGAAGCTGAAAAGGCGGAAGAGCGCAAGAAGCAGCTTGAAAACCTTGAAGCAGGCAGCATCGTTGAAGGTGAGGTTGTCCGCATCACTACTTTCGGCGCCTTCATCAACCTCGGTGAAGTCGACGGACTCGCTCACATCTCAGAACTTGACTACAGCAGAGTCGAAAAAGTTGAAGATGCAGTGAACATCGGAGACAAGGTACAGGTTAAGATCCTCGATGTCGATCCTGAACAGGAACGCATCAGCCTTTCACTCAAACAGGCACAGGAGAGTCCTTTCAATACGTTCGTGAATGAACATTCAGAAGGCGATGTCCTTGATGGCACGGTGAAAAGACTTGTGGACTTCGGTGCATTCGTCGAAGTGACGCCAGGTGTCGAAGGACTTGTACACGTATCCGAAATCAGCCACGAGCATGTTGCGACACCATCCGACGTGCTGAAAGAGGGCCAGACGGTTACAGTGAAGATCCTCTCACTCAACGAGGACTCCGAAAAGGTATCCCTCTCCATCAAGGAAACTTCCGAAAGACCATCCAGGGAAGAGCAGGCTAAAGTCTACCGGGATGATTCAGATGACGAAGGCCCGACACTCGGAGATGTATTCGGTGACCGTTTCAGGGATCTGGATATCTAGAACGACTTCAAATCAATAGGTTATACAAATGATTAAAGAGCGATAGTATCGCTCTTTATTTTATTTTTGTGTTAAAATAACCTTAAATATAGGAGGTAGGATATGTACAAACCAACAATAGCCGTAGTAGGGAGACCGAATGTCGGCAAGTCCACTTTATTCAATCGCATCATCGGTGAAAGAAAAGCGATTGTTGAAGATACGCCGGGTGTCACACGGGATCGGCTCTATGCTTCGGGGGACTGGCTCAATCACGAATTCAATGTCATCGATACAGGTGGGATAGAAATAAAGGATGAGCCGTTTCAGGAACAGATAAAAATGCAGGCTGAAATCGCAATACTGGAAGCGGATGTCATCCTGATGATCACCAATGGCAGGGAAGGGGTTACAGAGGATGACCTTTTTGTTGCCCGGATTCTGCAGAAGTCCAAAAAACCGGTCGTGCTTGCTGTAAATAAGATCGACAATTTTGAAATGCGCAATGAAATATATGAATTCTATAATCTCGGCCTCGGGGATCCTTTCCCGGTATCCGGCTCCCACGGTCTCGGTCTCGGCGATGTGCTTGACCAGGCTGTTGAACACTTCAAATCACTCGAGGAGGAAGTGGAGGCGGACGATTCGATCAGGGTATCGCTGATCGGCCGGCCGAATGTCGGAAAATCAAGTCTCGTCAATGCCATCCTTGGTGAAGAGCGGGTCATCGTATCGGATATCGCGGGTACAACACGGGATGCCATCGATACGGAATACTTCTATGATGGTGAGCATTACACACTTGTCGACACCGCCGGCATGAGAAAACGGGGCAAAGTGTATGAAGCTACCGAAAAATATTCAGTACTGCGCGCAAACCGAGCGATTGAACGGTCCGATGTCGTGCTCGTCGTCCTGAATGGGGAAGAAGGCATCATTGAACAGGACAAGCGTATTGCCGGACTCGCCCATGAAGCCGGGCGTGCGGTGATAATCGTAGTGAACAAATGGGATGCTGTAGAAAAAGATGATAAGACGATGAAGAAGTTCGAGGATAAGATAAGAAGGGAATTCCAGTTCCTCGACTATGCCCCCATCACCTTCGTCTCCGCATTGAACAAGTCCCGTCTTGCGACACTTTTCCCACTCATCAAACTGGCGAACGATTCCCATAAGAAGCGTGTCCAGTCCAGCACATTGAACGAAGTCCTCGTTGATAGCGTGAGCATGAACCCGACCCCTACTGACAAGGGGCGCAGGCTCAACATCTTCTATGGTACACAAGTCAGTGTGGCACCGCCGACATTCGTATTATTCGTCAACGATGTCGACCTGATGCACTTCAGCTACCGAAGATATTTGGAGAACCAGATGAGGAAAGCCTTTGATTTCACTGGCACACCAATACACATCCTCAGCAGGAAAAGGAATTAGGAGGGGGGAGTCCTTATGAAAATTACAGTGGTCGGAACCGGGAGTTTCGGTACGAGCATGGCGATGGTGCTTGTCGACAATGATCATGACGTGCGTATCTATGGCAGAAATGAAGATGTAGTCAAGGAGATCAATGAGGAGCATACTAACAACAGATATTTGAAGGATGTGCCCCTTCCTGACAGCATCAGAGCGATATCCAACCTTGAAGAAGGGGTCAGCCATGCCGAAATCCTGGTGCTTGCCGTGCCAGTCAAGGCGGTGAGGAGTGTGACCAAGGACATCAATGCTCTTTTGAAGCGCCTTCAGAAGAAGGTTCTGATCGTCCATGTCGCAAAAGGGCTGGAACTCGACACCCATCTGAGGGTTTCCGAGGTCATTGCCGAAGAGACGGGCGAGGATACAGTGCAGGACATCTGTGTACTCAGCGGCCCGAGTCATGCCGAAGAGGTTGCAAAAAAATCACCAACGACCGTAAGTACAGCTTCACTCAAGCCGGAGAGTGCAAAGATCATCCAGGATGTCTTCATGAACAAGTATTTCCGCGTCTACCATAATGATGATATGATCGGCGTGGAAATCGGCGGCGCATTGAAGAACATCATCGCTTTGGCGATCGGACTCGTGCATGGCCTCGATTTCGGGGATAATGCAAAGGCTGCGATCATTACGCGCGGCCTTCAGGAGATTGCACGCCTTGGTACACGCATGGGTGCCGATCCCCTTACATTCCTCGGCCTTACAGGAATGGGGGACCTCATCGTCACTGCAACGAGCATGCATTCTAGGAACTATCGCTGCGGCATCATGCTCGCAGAGGGCAGGACCATAGAAGAAGCACAGCAGGAGATGGGCATGGTAGTTGAAGGCGTCAACACTACGCGTGCAGCATATGAGCTTGCAGCGCAATATGACGTCGAGATGCCGATTACAAAAGTACTCTACCAGTACCTTTTCGAGGACATCAGCGAGGAAGAGGCATTCTATGCCCTGATGATGCGCGAAAAGACTGGGGAAACCGATGAACTGAAGGATGTTCTGGAGAAACAATATAAAGATTGGACTAGAGAGTGATAAGATGTTTGATATATCGAGAATGGATTTAATGTGGATATCGTTCTATTCATTGGGTGCAATGGCCCTCGCTGCCGTACTCATCTATGTGGCGCGGTACAAGATATCATCCAGGATCATCAGTATCATCGTGTCAATGGTCGCCTGGGCGCTCCTCATCATTGCATTCCTGCTGATGATTCCTGTACTGGGGGGCAGCAGCCATGCGTAGGTTCAGATTGATCCTTGCCGCCATAGCAGGCAGCATCCTGATGTCGGGCTGCCTGTACCCCGAGTCGGAACAGGTGCAGAACCAGATGCCTGAAAATATGCAGATAGAGATGGTGCAGAATGCAGTGGACCAGTTCCGGGAAGATTCCGACGGCCTGCTGCCGATAGAGACGAAAGAGGGGCAGCGGGAGTACCTGGAGTACCAGATCGACTTTGAAAGGCTCGTGCCGGCCTACCTTGATGAACGGCCGGAGAGTGCCTACGAGGCGGGGGGACATTACCAGTACGTCATCATAGATGCTGAAGAGGATCCGAAAGTGAAGCTTGCAGACTTGAATATTACAGAAGAAGTCAGGTCGCTGAACATCCGCCTCAAGGCGATGGGCGAACATGTCGAATTGGATGAACCGATCGGGCCTAATGTATACCCTCTGGACCTCGGCTTCTACAACCTGGATGAAAACCCGACTGTCTCGAGTCCCTACACAGGTGCTTCCCTGAATGTATACTACAATGGGGGAGAAGAATTCATCGTCGATTACCGTGAAGATATTGCCAGGATCATCAACGAGAACGACCTGTCATTCGAAACCGGTGAGGATGTCCGTCATGTCCTTTATGAATATACGCCGGTCGTCCCCCTCTATTCACCGGAAATCACAGTCAACGATGAAAACGAGCCCATTTTCATGACGAACCGCCACAAAAGCGATTAATACGGCTTTTTTGGCTGTGAAACGGTGAAATCCGTTGCAGTGCAACAACCACTGTGTTAAAGTCAAAACATAATGATAATCATGGTTATCATTATAGTCATATAAGGAGGTGGATCTGATGAACAAAACAGATTTGATCAATGCTGTCAGTGACCAAGCTGACCTCACGAAAAAAGAAGCAGGTGCTGCTGTCGATGCAGTATTTGACACTATTCAGGAATCATTGAAAAATGGTGAGAAAGTACAACTGATTGGTTTCGGTAACTTCGAGGTACGTGAACGTTCAGCAAGAAAAGGACGTAATCCACAATCTGGAGAAGAAATTGAAATTGCAGCATCAAAAGTCCCTGCATTCAAAGCAGGCAAAGCACTTAAAGATGCGGTAAAATAATTGATTACTTTAGGCCTAACGTCATGGTTAGGTCTATTAATTTATAAGGTGATATTTGTCATGAATGCTCTAAGGAAAGAACTAGAATCCGATCTGGGTACCAATTCATGGATCCTCGAACTACATGATGATCCTTTTTTTGAGTTTTTTTCAAACAGGGAATATATCCTCCACAGTCCCCATGTGAACCAGGCGGTTCTGCTGTTCAACACTGCCCTCAACTTTCTGGATGACATTCCCGGGGAGGACAGGCGGGAACTGCATGTGCTGGCCGGTGATTACCTGTTCAGTAAATTCTATATGATGCTTGCCGAACATGAAGAATACAAGGTTCTGCAGGATATGATGGATATATCAAAAGCATTGAGCTCAAAGAAGTCCGAATTGGCCATGTCTGATGACATGCCGCACCCGGAAGAGCTGAAGAGGCTTCTATATGGGCCGATCCTCTATCTCATCTCCAATGAATACATAGACAGACGTTTGAACGATGTCATAGACAGGCAGTTGGAGCAACTGGATATCACTTCGCTTCCATACATAAACCAAAAGCAAAGGTGAGTTGAATGGATAAAGAGAAAAAAGTTCAAAACATATTTAATTCTATTTCCACTGATTATGACCTGATGAACAATATCATCAGCTTCAACCAGCACAATCTATGGCGGAACAGGACAATGAAGGAAGTGTTCGTCAAAGATGACCATGACATACTAGATGTATGCTGCGGTACTGGAGATTGGACGATACAGTTGGCCGAGGAAGCACCGGAAGCTGAAGTCGTAGGCCTCGACTTCAGTGAAAAAATGCTGGAAGTTGCAGCTGAAAAGACGTCTGGACATGCCAATATAGAACTGATTCAGGGAAATGCCATGGCACTCCCGTTTGACGATGGTTCTTTCGATTATGTAACGATCGGCTTCGGCCTCAGGAACCTCCCGGATTATGGCAGTGCAGTAGAGGAGTTCTACAGAGTATTGAAACCGGGTGGCACGCTCGTAATCCTGGAAACTTCCACCCCGGAAAATCAACTGATCAGCAGAGGATTCGACTTCTATTTCGGCAAGATCATGCCCACCCTCGGAGGGATCATTGCAGACAGTGCCAAGGAATACGAATGGCTGTATGAATCGACAAGTGCGTTCCTGTCCAAAGACGCGCTCAAATCCATGATGAAAAAGAGCGGATTCATCAATCTTAAGGTCATCCCCCATACTTTCGGCACTGCCGCCACCCATATCGGATACAAGCCGCTTGGACGGGTGGGTCGCCATTGAAGACGGTCAAGCAGTATCTCGCTTCAGACTTCGAGGCGGTCACCGATCTCATAAAGGAGCACCTCGACCCGAATGAAGTGCTCGTCAATGAGAAGAGCTATGAACTTTTCATTGCAGGGGGCAAGAAAATTCGGCCCACCTTCACCCTACTTGTCGGAAAGCTCGGTGAAGAGGACAAGTTCCCCGATGTATTGAGGGCAAGTGCAAGCCTTGAACTTATACATATGTCAAGCCTTGTACATGACGACATCATCGACAACAGTGAGCTGCGCCGGGGCAAATCGACGGTGTACTATGAACATGGATATCTCCAGGCGGTCAATACCGGAAACTATCTCCTCTCAACCTCCCTTTCACTGGTGAGCACAATAGAGCACCGCGGACTCCACGAATCCTTTTCCAAAGCGATCCGGGACATCATCGACGGTGAACTGTTCCAGCTCGACCATCAGTTCAATGCGCACCAGACCATGGATGACTATTACAGGAAGATATACAGGAAGACGGCGTTGCTGATTGAACTCAGCATCAAGATGGGTGCCTATGCATCCAACGTCGATCAGAAGACCCTCGATGCCCTGTTGGATTACGGTTATCACATCGGAATGAGCTTCCAGATCGTCGATGACTGCCTGGATTTCATCGGCAACGAAGAAACACTCGGCAAACCCAAGTTTTCCGATATGGAAAATGGACATTATACACTGCCGGTGCTGATCCTGAGGGATGAAGATCCGGATTTCAGAAGGCACCTGGAATCATTTGACGGCGGGGAAGTACAGCTCAATCACCTGATTGATGCTCTGCTCGATTCCAATGCAATCGACAAGGCAATTGCTGTCAGCAATTCCCACATCCAGAAAGCCATGGAAGCCACTGAAGAGATTGAAGAGCCGATAAGGACATATCTGCAGGAAATCGCAGAAAAACTCTCAAATCGTCTGAATTAAATTGAAAAATCAAAAATAATAATGTTAGAATGATATGGACTGGATTTCAACTAAAGGAGAATACAAAAATGGAAAAAACATTTCTAATGATCAAACCGGACGGTGTCCAAAGAAACCTGGTAGGCACAATCGTGTCACGCCTTGAAGACAAAGGATTCAAGTTGGCGGGTGCCAAACTGATGCAGGTTTCAGAAGACCTGGCTAAAACACACTATCAGGAGCATCAGGACAAGCCTTTCTTCGGTGAGCTTGTAGACTTCATCACTTCAGGCCCTGTCTTCGCCATGGTACTCGAAGGGGAGAATGTGATCGAGACTGCGCGTCTTGTCGTCGGTTCCACAAACCCTCAGCAGGCGGCTCCAGGAACCATCCGTGGAGACTTCGGACTCACAGTAGGCAAGAACATCATTCATGGTTCAGACTCCCCAGAGAGTGCAGAGCGTGAAATTTCACTTTTCTTCGATGACAGTGAGATCCTTGACTACAACTTGTCCAACAGTGCCTGGATCTACTAGGGGAATCGAATAGCAGAAGCTGGGTAAAGCACTCAGCTTTTTTTAATATCCATAAATAAGAGGAGGCTATACAAATGAGATTTATGACAGCGGGCGAATCACATGGGCCGAAATTGTCGGCTATAGTGGAGGGGTTCCCGGCGAACCTTCCGATTGACAAGGAAAGGATGACGGCAGAGCTCATAAAGAGGCAGGGCGGCTACGGCAGGGGACGCCGCATGCAGATCGAAAAGGATACCTTCCAATTCAGCAGCGGCATCAGACACGGCAAGACGCTCGGTAGTCCGATCATGATCGAGATCACAAATGATGACTTCAAGCACTGGAGCAAGATCATGGGCAGCGAGCCGTTGACTCCGGAAGAAGAGGAGTCCATGAAGAGGGTCATCACAAAACCCCGTCCGGGCCACGCCGATCTCGTCGGCGGAATGAAGTACAACATGCGCGACCTCCGCAACATACTTGAGCGCTCATCAGCGCGGGAGACTGCCTCCAGGGTCGCGGTCGGTGCATTGTGCAAGGAACTGCTGCATGCCCTCGATATACGCATGTTCAGCCGTGTCAATCAGATTGGCACCGTCAAGGACGAGGGAGACTACAGCATCGAGGAGCGTGCCACACGTCCGGATGACTCCTCCGTGCGGATGGTTTCCGAAGACAAGACGAAGGAAGCCGAACAGCTCATAGACGAGACGAAGAAAAAAGGCGATTCCATCGGTGGTATAGTCGAAGTCATCGTTGAAAATCCAATCCCGGGACTCGGCAGCTACGTGCACTACGACCGCAAGCTCGATTCCAAGATCGCAGCCAGCATCGTCAGCATCAATGCCTTCAAAGGCGTGGAATTCGGCATCGGCTTCATGGCAGGTGAAACACCAGGTTCGCAGGTACAGGATGAAATCCTCTACAGCGAGGACCGGGGTTACTACAGACGCACCAACAATCTCGGCGGTTTCGAAGGCGGCATGACAACCGGCATGCCCGTTGTCGTCAAAGCTGTCATGAAACCCATCCCTACATTGTATAAGCCGCTCTTCAGCGTGGACATCAACACCAAGGAACCATTCAAGGCGACGATCGAGCGCAGTGATGCATGTGCAGTGCCTGCAGCCTCCGTCGTATGTGAACATATGGTGGCCATCGAAATGGCAAGGGCCATCCTCGAAAAATTCCCCCATGATGATTTCAATGAGCTGGAAGAAGCAGTTTCCAAATACAAGACCCGAGTGAGTGAGTACTAGGATGGAAATACGGACGAGTTATGCTTCAGACAACTACACGATCCACGTGGATCACGGCATACTGGAAAGCCGGCTCGCCGATTATTCAGCGGATTACGATGCCGTCCACTTCCTTGTGGACCGCAATGTATATCAACTGTATAAGGACAGCGTGCTGTCTTTCATCGACAGTCCCATCATATTGGAAGGCGGCGAGGCATCGAAATCTTTCGATGCCTTCAAGCATATTACAGAGTCCCTGCTCGAAAGGGGCATCCAGAGGCATCACCTGATTATCGTGGTCGGCGGTGGTGCAGCAGGTGATGCTGGCGGTTTTGCTGCAGCGACGGTACTGCGCGGCGTGGATTACATCCAGGTACCCACCACACTGCTTGCACATGACTCTTCAATCGGAGGCAAGACTGCCATCAACAGTACGCATGGCAAGAATCTGATCGGCGTATTCTACAGGCCGAAGGCGGTCATCTACGACCTCAGCCTCCTTGAGACGCTTCCGCAGGACGAAGTGCTCAGCGGCTTCGGTGAAGTGTTCAAGCATGCCCTCCTGAAAGACGAGGAGACCGTACGGGACCTGATGGCTGAAACACGTGGGGAGATTACGCTTGACGCCCTGAAACCATTCATCATCAGCGGCATAGAAACGAAGATGCATCATGTCCTGAATGATGAAAAGGAGTCGGGGATCAGAAAATATCTTAATCTTGGACACACTCTCGGCCATGCCATAGAATATAGATATAAAATGCCTCATGGCATCGCAGTCGTACTCGGACTCTATTTCACGATGTTCCTCTCAAATGAAGTGGAAGGGCGGAAAATATTCGATCTGGACCATTTCAGGGAATATTTCAGCCATCATGGCTATCCGATCCATAAATTGAAGTCCATCGACGAGGATGAAATGATGTCATTGATGGGAAGGGATAAGAAGAACCAGAGCCGTGCAGCGACCGGTTTTGTATTGATGAAATCCATCGGCCAGTGCCATTTCATTGAAATAGAAAACACCGAACTCAAAAAATATCTTTCTTATCTAAAGGAGAGCTTATGAAGTCTTTAATGAACAGCAAATTCAACGGCACTTTAAAAGTCCCGGGAGACAAGTCAATCACCCACCGGGCCCTCATGTTCGGCGCACTTGCTGCAGGGACGACCCGCATCCATTATCCGCTGCCGAGCGAGGATACCCACCGCACCCTGGAATGCATGCGCGCCCTTGGTGCAGAGGTGGAACAGAAACAGGGGGAATGGGTCGTCACTTCACCGGGAGCCGCACAGCTTCACGCCCCTGCGAAGACTTTATATACCGGCAATTCGGGGACGACGACCCGCCTGCTCACCGGGCTGATTGCCGGGCTCGGCCTCACTGCCGAGATGGAGGGGGATGAGTCGATCGCCAAGCGTCCGATGGACCGCATCCAGCGGCCCCTCGCTGAAATGGGCGCGGACATTTCGCTGAAGGATGAAAAATATCCGCCCATCATCATCAGGCCGGCCAGGCTTTCCCCAATCAGCTATACGATGCCGATGGCAAGCGCCCAGGTGAAGAGTGCCATTCTGCTCGCCGCCCTCTATACGGAAGGGACGACCGTCATCCATGAACCATCCCCTTCACGGAATCATACTGAAATCATGCTTGAACAGTTCGGGGCGGACATTTCTGCAGAAGACGGCGTAATCAGACTCAAGGGCGGCAATGCGTTGTCCGCTTCCGATGTTACGGTTCCCGGAGACATCTCGTCGGCAGCATTTCCCATAGTACTTGCCGTGCTGAAGCCCGGTTCGAGCATTACTGTTGAAAATGTCTCCCTCAACAGCACACGTTCCGGCATCCTTGATGTACTCGAAATGATGGGTGCCGATGTGAGGGTCGAACAGACTTCCAGTGAAGGTGAGGCAATAGGAACGGTCCATGCCTCCCATACGCCAAACCTCAAAGGATTCGATATCTCCGGCGACATCATCCCGCGCCTCATCGATGAGATTCCGATCATCGCGCTGCTTGCCGCCTACAGTACTGAAGCGTGTACTGTCAGGGATGCGGACGAACTGAGATATAAGGAAACGGACCGGATCCGCGCCGTCATCGACGAGCTTTCAAAGTTCGGAATCAGCTTTACGGAGTATGAGGATGGCTTCACCGTACATCCGGGCCAAGTCTCCATAGAGGAAAATACGCCGGTAAAAGGGTATAATGACCATCGCATCATCATGATGCTGATCATTTCCTCCATCATCAGTGACACACCGATAGAAATCGATGATGTTTCTGCCATTGACATATCCTATCCAGGATTTATGGAGGATCTGGAAAAGTTAAGGAAGGAAGCATAATATGCAGGACCAGATATATGAAGTTATTGATCAACTGAAAAAAGGGGAGTATCCTGAAAGGAAACTCGATGAGGTGCTCGGCAACATCAGCCAGCTCGTTGATGAGATGGATCTTGAAGCACTCTTCATCCTCGGGGACACGCTGATCGCGTCAGGTCTCCACAAGCCTGCTGAGACGATCTTCTCGCATCTAAACAGTAATACCGGACACGACGACGAAGTGCTTGCCTACCTGGTGGACATACTGATTACAGATGGCCGCCTGGATGAAGCATTGAGTCTGGTGAATGAAGCCGACAAGACGCCGGCTGTCCTTATGCTGAAGGCGGAAATCTTCCAGCAGCTCAACATGAGCGATGTCGCTGTAAGGTCGCTGCTGGAAGCGAAGGCGCTGAGCGATGATCCGATACTGGATTTCGCCCTTGCAGAAATCTATTATGAGGATGGTGAATTCCCGGATGCCATCCGGCATTACGAAATGCTCATCAGCAATGGCTTCCAGGAAGTGAACGGTGTGGAACTGAATCTGCGCCTCGCCGAACTCCACATGAATCAGCTCGACCTTGAAAATGCACAGATGTACTTCGAGGCTGCAGACGAGAAATACTATTCCAACGACGACTACTACAGGAAGGCGCTTCTCGAGTATCAACTGCAGTCATACGAATCCGCCAAGAACCTCCTCAGACAGGTGATAGAGAATGAACCCTACTACGTCAATGCCTACATCCTGCTCATGAATGTCCACGAGACCGAACATGACCTGGAGGCGGCCATAGAGCTGATCGGGGACTACATCAAAGAGGACGATACAGAACCTCTCTTCTTCTTCCACCTAGGCAGACTCCACTTCCGAAACGGAGAGGAGGAAAAGGCGCTTGAGAGCTTCGACAGGGCGCTCTCCCTGGATCAGGATTATGATGACGCCTATCTGATGCTTTTTGAGACTCTGCTGAAGACTGGACGTACTTCGGAGGTTGGGACGTATACATCACGCCTCGACACCCATGCGCTCTCCGGGGAAAGCCTGTATCTTCTTGCAAAGATCCAGCAGGAAAATGAAAATGATGCCGATGCGCTGTCCCTGTACCAGGAGGCATCGAAGCTGATCGGGGAATCCATCGAGTTCTATACGGACTACTATGAGTACTTGACGGAAATCCGGCATCCTTCAAGAAAGGATGTACTGGATAAACTCATCATTATGGAACCTGACAATGTGGATTGGCAGTTCGAGAAGGAGCGTTTTGATGATGAACATGACCAAATATAGGAAAGATTTCATTGACTATATACTGTACAACTATGAATTCGATGACCGGGTGGCGGTGTGGATACTGAACTTCATCAAATCCCACCCGACGGTGTCCAGAAATGTCGTCTTTCGGGATGAGGGCACCGTCGACAGGAAGCTGCGCATCTCCGACAGCGGGAGCGCCAGTCCCACCCTCCTTTTCGAAAAGGGGAATACGGTCACTGTTGATGGTGAGGTCATCTTCCATGAGCTGAACATGAACCAGGAGCATACACTGTTCCTCGACTTCAACCTCAGCCGTCATGATGCACGCTACCATAAGATGAAGTCACTTGAGACGGACATGGACAGTACGCTCGAGAAGATGGGGCAGGAAGCCGTCATAAGGCAGATAGATGAAGCGCTCGATGCCAAAGACCACAAGCGCTTCATCAGACTGACCGAATACCTCAATCAGATAAAATAAGTAGAAAAGGTGAGAGCATGCTCTATAATCATCAGGACCTGAAAGTATTGAAGGATGAAATCGAATTTGTCGATACTGCAGTGATCCCCTTTACCAATGCAGACATGGATGAAGGGGCCAAGTCCAACGCCAGCGATATGGAAATGATCCAGATGGTGACGATACAGTTGGAGAAGCAGCTGAAGGGGCGTCTCTTCATCACTCCTGCACTAATGACAGTGGAAGGAATCACATCAGTGCTTGAAGCATATGTTGAACAACTGAAGTCATACGGCTTCAAGAAAGTCATTGTACTGACCCATCATGACCTGGAAGTGGAAGATGCCCATTTCATCGTGCTGAACCGGATTCCACTGGAGGATATGAGCATCGAAATGAAGATGAGCCTCATCAATGATGAAGTCAAGGATGTCATGAAAAGAATCATTTCAATATGGAACTCAAGAAATAAGTAGTTTTACACCATTATGCCATCCGTCAATCCCAAAAGTTGTGATAGCTTATTGACCGGTTTCACCTAATAGGCTAAAATTGAAATGTCCTAGTTATATTAATATATGTAAAAGAACGCGCGTTTGAGGGGGGAAATATGAATGTCGCAAAAAGTAACAAGACGCCAATTCCTAAACTATTCCTTGATGGGAGTAGGATCTTTCATGGCGGCTGGTGTTATATTGCCAATGGGAAGATTCGCATTGGATCCGCTCTTCCAGGAGGATGCAGCAGGTTCCATGATCACCACAAGTGTCTCAGCTGATGATATTACGGAAGAGCCTGTCAAAGTGGACTTTTCCTATGAACAGCAGGATGGCTGGTATGAAAGTGAAGTCACTGATTTCGTCTGGGTATACCGTGACGGGGAAGATATCATTGCCCTGTCCCCAATATGTAAACACCTCGGATGTACGGTGACCTGGGCAGGTGACGATGCGAATCCGAACCGTTTCTTCTGTCCATGCCACAATGGTCTTTATGAGAAAAATGGTCAGAACGTACCGGGTACACCTCCAAGAGGACCATTGGATCAGTATGAAGTCGGCGTGTCCGATGGTTACATCACAATTGGCGAAATGAAAGCCAATGAACTCGTAAATTAGTATAGGAGGGAAAAATGTGCTTAACAGAATCTATGATTGGATAGACGATCGCATTGATATCACTCCTATATGGAGGGATGTTGCCGACCATGAAGTACCAGAACATGTTAACCCCGCGTACCACTTCTCGGCGTTCGTCTATTGCTTCGGTGGGTTAACGTTTTTTATTACAGTTATACAGATCTTATCAGGAATGTTCCTGACAATGTATTACGTTCCTGACATCGTCAATGCATGGAATTCAGTCTATTACCTGCAGCATGACGTTGCGGCCGGACTGATCGTCAGAGGCATGCACCACTGGGGCGCCAGCCTGGTAGTAGTAATGATGTTCCTACATACTCTAAGGGTATTCTTTACAGGTTCATACAAAGCGCCACGCGAACTCAACTGGGTCGTCGGCGTATTGCTATTCCTGGTAATGCTTGCACTTGCATTTACAGGCTACCTGCTGCCTTGGGACATGAAGGCATTGTTTGCCACAAAAGTAGGTTTGGATATCGCAGAGAGTGTACCGTTTGTCGGTGAATGGATCAAGACGCTGCTTGCTGGTGATGAAACCATCATCGGTGCACAGACGCTGACACGTTTCTTTGCCATCCATGTATTCTTCCTGCCTGCTGCTCTATTCGTATTGATGGCGATCCACTTCATCATGATACGTAGACAAGGTATCTCAGGACCACTATAGGAATGACAAGGGAGGTAAAATGATATGAAACGTGGAAAAGGGTTGACATTCGTCGGCGATTCACGAATACAGAAGTATGACAAACCAAAACTTAACCGCGACTATTCGGAATTCCCGGGTCGTACTGAAGAGTTCTATCCAGACTTTCTTCTGAAGGAATGGGTGACTGGTGCAGTATTCCTCATCGGTTTCCTTTGTTTGACAGTAGCGCATCCAGCGCCACTCGAAAGGGTGGCAGATCCTACAGATACAGGATATATACCTCTCCCAGACTGGTATTTCCTATTCCTTTATCAAATTCTTAAATACACATATGCATCAGGACCATTCAACATCATCGGTGCCATGGTCATCCCAGGTCTCGGTGTCGGTGCGCTTCTCCTTGCCCCTTGGCTCGACAACAACAAGGAGCGCCGCTGGACGAAGCGTCCGGTAGCAGCTGCCATGATGCTCATCTCATTCGGCATCATCTTCTATACTACATGGGAGTCGGTTGCCTACCATGACTGGGAAACACAGAATCAGCAGGGTCAGATCGTGTTCTCCAATCTGGACACTGAAGATCCTGTCTTCCAGGATCTGATACGTTCGAACTGTACAAGCTGCCACGGCGGTGAGTTGACTGGCGGATCGGGACCAAACCTGATCGAACCTGACCTCAACGCTGAAACGGTTAACGCATTCGTAACGAATGGTGCAGGGGATATGCCTGCATTCGAAGATCAACTTACAGAAGAAGAAATCCAGCAGATTTCCGAGTTTGTTGCGAATCTCGAGCTGACATCGCGAGACGAGGCAGAGAATTCTTCGAACTGATGACGATATAGAATAAGAAAAAGCCCTAGCAATAGGGCTTTTTTTAATAGGAGTTCATCCCAATGTATAAAATTATCGACTTGATGTATAACAGGTGGTTCCTGATCCTGCTTCTCATATCCAATGCA
Source organism: Salinicoccus sp. RF5 (assembly GCF_020786625.1). Classification (NCBI taxonomy): domain Bacteria; kingdom Bacillati; phylum Bacillota; class Bacilli; order Caryophanales; family Staphylococcaceae; genus Salinicoccus; species Salinicoccus sp. RF5. The sequence continues at coordinate 303,267 of NZ_JAJGRC010000001.1, read as the reverse complement.
CTGGGAACCCTGTACGGCTACTGGTGGTACAGGGGACAGTTGTCCGATACCGAGTGGTATTTCATTCCATTCGTTCCCGACAGTCCGACAGCTACGCTTTTCCTGTCGGTGCTCATCATTTTTATACTGATCGGAAAGAAGTGGGGGCTGATCGATGCCCTTGCGTTCACAACACTGATCAAATATGGTGTGTGGGCGGTAGTCATGAACCTGCTCACCTTCATGGAGACGGGCTTTGTTTCATGGATCGGCCTGATGCTCATTGCTTCACACGGCATCATGGCCCTCCAGGCAATCCTGTTTCTGCCGCACCTTGAAATCAGGCCTGTACACCTCTATATCACAGCCATCTGGCTGTTCCATAATGACATCATAGATTACGTATATGGACAGTACCCGGTCTACGGCAACCTGTCCCAATATCAGGAGCACATCGGCTATTTCGCCTTCTGGCTGAGCGTATTCGTACTTGTGCTGCTCCATCAGCTTGTGCCAAGGCGTTCTGATTGACTATATAAGAAAAATTGAAGTAAAATAAAGTATGAAAAACTTTTGGAGGTTGGAATCCACGTGTATATAATTGTATATTTTGTGATTTTAATGGTTGTTCCAATGCTCGCGCAGATGAACGTAAAGTCCACGTTCAACAAGTACTCTAAGGTACGTTCAACGAGTGGTCTTACAGGGCGTGAGGTTGCAGAGGAAATCCTCAAGGAGAATGGCATCTATGATGTTTCCGTCGAAAGAGGACAGGGGTTCCTGAGCGACTATTACGATCCTAAGAATAAGAAACTCGTCCTTTCCCCGCATAACTATGATACACCGAGTGTGGCCGGAACGGCAGTTGCAGCCCATGAGGTCGGCCATGCGATCCAGCATGCGACAGGCTATGCATTCCTGAACTTCCGTTCTGCACTTTTCCCACTCGCACAATTGGGGAGCAACTTCTCGTACTTCCTGATCATTGCCGGTATGCTCATCACGTATGCACAGAGCAACGCAGGCGGGGGACTTGGAGAACTGCTACTGTGGGGCGGAATCGCACTCATGGCATTTGCAGTCCTGTTCCAGATCGTGACGCTGCCCGTCGAGTTCGATGCATCCAAGCGGGCGATGAACCAGATCGAATCATTGAACATCGTCAACGAAAAAGAGTACCGTCATGCCAAGAAGGTATTGAACGCAGCCGCAATGACCTATGTTGCAGCGACTGCAGTCGCCGTGGCGGAACTTGTCAGATTCATTCTGATTGCCAGGAGCGGCAACTAGAAGCAAAAAGGAGCCTGTGAAAGGGTTCCTTTTTTATTTGTCCGGAATTCTGTTAATATTATTATGATATGATACACACTGAGTGCCATCATATGATGAAGTGCCAAAATCGCCTTCACACCAGAGGGAACATTATCTATAATCAATACCAGCAACCTAAAGAACGGATGATAATATGAAAATCGCATTGATTGCACATGATGAAAAGAAAGATGACCTCCTCAGATTCATAGATAAGCACATGGATTTCTTCAGAAACCAGATACTATACGCTACAGGAACGACCGGTGGCAGAATCATCAAGCATACCGGCCTTGATGTACACAGATGCAAATCGGGACCGCTTGGCGGGGACCAGGAGATCGGCGCCATGGTGGCGAACAATACGATAGACTGCATCATCTTCTTCCGGGATCCGCTTACCGCCCAGCCCCATGAGCCGGATGTGAGTGCGCTGCTGCGCCTGTCAGACGTATATGACGTGCCTCTGGCGACGAATGAGGGTACGGCTGAGGCGGTACTCTATCATCTGAGCCATAAAGATAGGGGGTAGATCTGATGAAGATAGGCATAACCTGCTATCCGAGTGTCGGGGGCAGCGGCATCATCGCCACTGAACTCGGCATACAGATGGCAAGACGCGGACATGAGGTGCACTTCATCACTTCCAATGTCCCATTCCGTCTGGATGCCAACCATCCGAACATATATATCCATCAGACGGATATAAATGATTACAGCGTATTCCGTTATCCCCCCTATGACATCACACTGGCGAGCAAAATCTCTGAAGTGATCATCGAATATGATCTGGATGTCATCCATATGCACTATGCGGTACCCCATGCGGTTTGCGGCATCCTCGCACGACAGATGGCAAAGAGGGATGTCGGCATCGTCACCACCCTGCACGGGACGGATATCACGGTTCTCGGATATGATATGTCCCTGGTCAGCGCAATCCGGTTCGGCATCAATGGATCTGATATCGTCACCGCCGTATCGGAGAGCCTCAAGAATCAGACGCTCTCGCTGATAGAGCCCGAAAATGAAATAAAGACCGTGCATAATTTCGTGGACGAGTCGTATTTCAATATGGACGGCCGGGACCGGATCAAATCTGAAATGAAGGCCCGCTATGAAATTCCGCAAGACACGAAAGTACTGATGCACACTTCCAACTTCAGAAAGATAAAGCGGATCGATGATATCGTCAGGGCATTCGATGGTGTGCATGGGAAGATGGACAGTGTACTGGTGCTTGTAGGGGACGGCCCCGAAATGAACAGCGTGCGTCAGCTTGTAAAACACCTTGGACTGCAGGAATCCGTCATATTTGCAGGCCAGCAGACGGATGTCAGGAAGTTCTATATGATGAGCGACATCTTCCTGCTCATGAGCGAAAAGGAGAGTTTCGGCCTGGCCCTGCTTGAAGCGATGAATTGCGGCGCTGTTCCCGTCGGTACAGTCGCCGGTGGCATCAGCGAAGTCATCCAGCATGAAAAGACCGGCTATCTTGTGGATATTGGAGATTACACCGGCGCCGGGGAATATATCATCAAGATTCTTGAGGATGATGCGCTCTACAATGAGCTCCAGGCCCGCATGCTTGAAGATATCAGAAGCCGATTCCACTCGGATGTCATCGTCAGCCAATATGAATCCCTGTACAATCAGCTGATTGGAGAAAAGAACAATGCATGAACTCTTCCTGATAGGCAATAGGATACTCGGCACTTTGGAAACGTATGGATACAAGGGGTATTTCGTCGGGGGATGTGTGCGCGATCATCATATGCAGCGGGCAATAAACGATGTCGACATCACCACCGATGCACTGCCCGATGATATCGAACGCATATTCGAACGCACCGTCGATGTGGGCAAAGAGCATGGTACGATCATCGTGCTCATTGATGACATTCCATTCGAAGTGACGACATTCCGTACCGAATCGGGCTACAGCGACTTCCGGAGACCGGACCAGGTGTCATTCACAAACCAGCTCAACAGCGATCTGGAACGCAGGGATTTTACAATGAATGCCATGGCCATGGATGAAAACTTCGAGATCCTTGATCCCTACGGGGGCATGAAGGATATAGAGGAGCGGGTCATCCGTACCGTGGGCTGTCCGGAGGAGCGGTTCAACGAAGATGCATTGCGGATGCTGAGGGCTGCCCGGTTTGCTGCCCATCTCGAATTCCACGTCGCCCCCGAGACCGAAAATGCGATGGCTGCGCATGCGCAAAACCTTGAATTCGTTGCGGTGGAGCGGTGCGTCGTCGAACTCGATAAGCTGTACAGGGGTGCCGGCGTCAAAGCGGCCAAAGCCCTGATGGTGAAGACCCGCCTCAAGGCGCATCTAGCCTTCCTTGAAAATATCGGGGATGAGGATTTCCTTGATACGGATGTCCGGTCACTGGAAAATGAGATTGCACTCCAGATGTGGAGGAACCCCGGGCTCGAGCCCCATCTGCATGAACTGAAACTCTCCAATGACATGAAAAGGGAGATCAAGGACACCACCAGACTGATAGGAATGCTACACAAGCCGAGTACCATCAAGGAAGTCGCCTATGGGTATGACATGAAGATTTTGAAGAATGCCTCTGAAATCGTGGAGTTGAACGCCTTCACGGAATCGAAGGAGAAGAAGGACCTGCTCAAGTCCGCCATTGAACTGAAGCCGCAGCTGCCCATCTCAGGCATTTCAGACATCAAACTTGATGGCAATATGCTCATGCAACTCTTCAATGCGCGCGGTGGCAGATGGATCAGGAAGGTGTTTTCAGCAGTAGAGGAGAAGATCCTGGATGGCAGTCTGGAGAATGACACGAAGATTATAATGGAGTGGGTGGAGACACATGTCGAATATGAAGCAGGAGATATTGAAATTACTGAAGAATGACCGATTCATTTCCGGACAGGAGATGGCTGACAGGCTTGGCGTTTCAAGGACTGCAGTCTGGAAGAACATGAACGCGCTGAAGCGTGAAGGATACCGGATCGAGTCCGTCACAAGCAAAGGCTATCATCTGACCGGACACCCGCGCTACATAAGCCCCACAGCCCTGGAGATGCTCGTGGCACAGTCGGAGCTGTTCAGCCATGTGGAATACCTGCCCACCACCGGATCGACCCAGATCGAAGCAATGCAGAAGCTGGAACATCATGACGGCGCCTATATGGTGGTGGCCGAGGAGCAGACCAGCGGACGGGGGCGGTTCAACCGCGAATGGGCTTCACCAAAGAATAGGGGCCTCTACCTCTCGCTCGTACTCAGGCCCAATATACCAATATCGGAAATCATCCGGTTCAACCTGTTCATTTCGCTCGCCATCTCCAAATCGATCGATCAGGTCTTCCACATCGAAAGCGGCATAAAATGGCCGAACGACATCTATATAGACAAGAGGAAGGTGTCCGGCTTCCTGACTGAAGTCGTCAGCGAAAGCGGCGTCATAAATGCTATAATCTGTGGTATTGGGATCAACATATTCGGAGACGAGGACATAATGGACCTCCCAAACGCCACTTCCATCGAACGGGAGATGGATGTAAACGTTGATATGGATCTTGATGATTTCATGGGGAAGCTCATCCGGAACATCGAACACTATTATCATCGTTTCCTGAACGAGCCGTTCAGTGCAATCAGGGAAGAATGGAAGTCACGCGCCATCGTGTTCAATAAGGAATTGAGGATCACGGAAACCGGGGAGAGCTACATGGCGAAAGCCCTCGACATAGATGATGACGGGTTCCTTGAAGTGCTCGACCGGACGGGTGAAATCAGAAAAGTCATAAGTGCAGATATAGAACTATAGTGGGAACTGGTGATGAGATGCAGAATCAGAAGTTTGCGGTAGTGGATCTCGAAACTACCGGAAATAACAAGAATAAAGATAGTATCATCCAACTGAGCATTGTGGTCGTACAGAATTTGAAGATAATCGATCAGTACACCACCTTCCTGTCGGATGAAACCGAGTTGACACCTTTCATAAGAGAGCTGACGAACATCGATAGTTCCATGCTCGAAGATGCACCCAAATTCAGGGACATCGCCTCCCGGGTGGCCGGGCTGCTCGATGGCTGCATCTTTACGGCGCATAATGTCGAATTCGATTTCGGCTTCCTGCAGTCTGCCTTCAAATCATGCGGCATCGACTATCAGCCCAATCATCTGCTCGATACCGTGGAACTGTCGAAGATTTTCCTGCCCAGGCTTGAACGCTTCCAGCTCAATGAAATCGCCCAGGCACTCGGCCTGGAGCTGTCGAACGCCCACAGGGCCGATGAGGACGCCAGAGCCACAGCAGAACTCCTCATTCATCTGCTGCAGAAGATGATGACACTCGACGCAGAGACGCTGAAGCATCTCTATCACCTGTCGAAGCCATTGAAATACAATCTATCCGATGTCATCTTCTCCATAGTCGCAGAATCACGCACTGGCGATGCCGAAGGCCTCGAGCGCCATGGGGACTTCTACATCAGGCGGAAGAAGGGAGAGCGGCGCAAGATGGAGGCTGCTACTGTCGGAGAGCTGTACGATCGCTACATTGCACATTCCGGCAGACGGTACAGGACGGAACAGCTTCGTCTCGCCAACGAGATCTTCGAGGCGCTGGAGCAGAAGGAGAACCTTGCGCTCGAAGCATATACCGGTGTCGGCAAGACCATCGCCTTCCTCATCGCCGTCATCAGCTTCCATTCGCTGTATGGTCAGAAGGTGCTGATCTCGACATCAAAAAAGATACTGCAGCATCAGATCCTCATCGAGGACCTCGCGGCATTGGAGGCCGCCATCGGCATGCCGATCCCTGCCGTGGCACTGAAGGGCAGGGAGAACTATTTGAACCTGGATGCATTCAAGCTCCTGCTGTCTCTGGAGGACAACAATACAGAAATCATCCAGCTGAAGATGAAGCTTCTTGTATGGCTGCTTGAAACGGATACGGGGGACCTGTCGGAAATACACCTGAGGGGACCGGAGCGTGCATACTACAGGACCGCCTCCATACAGGCTGGGGAAGGGGCCGGACATTTCTTCTTCAACAGGGCGCTCACAGAAGCCGGGCATGCGACCTTCACCTTGACGAACCACTATTTCCTCATCGACTGCATCGACCACCTCCCGGATATCGATACGGTCATCGTGGATGAGGCCCATCAGCTCAAACGTTCGCTCGAGGAGCGGATGAAGACCACCTTCAGCTACCAGGCGATGAAGTTCTTCATCGGCCAGATCGGCACCCCGAGTCAGGAGCGCCTTCTGGCAAACTATATCAGCCATAATGATGCAACTTCCGTATACCTTCTCGAGGATATACTCAAGCATCTGAACCAGAACATAGATAAGATGTTCACTGCAATCGAGGCCAGAAACTCGAGCGACCTGCTGCACCACATCGAAACGGGCATCAGGCATACGTCGACCTTCCTTGGAGCAGTACGCGGCACACGGAACTATCAGGTCATATACAACCACATGCACCACTACCAGAAGATGCTCAATGCCCTCGGTGCGGCCATCAGGCAGGATAGATATGTCCTGGAAGGGAACAGGAACCTCCAGAAGATAAAAGTGCATGTCCAGCAGGAGGATATGGCATCACTACGGGAGCGGGCCGGACATATAAAAGCCACCATCATGCTGTCCGGCACACTCGAAGTGAACGGCGGGTTCAGCCACCTCGACTATTGGTATGGCGACAGGCCGTTCAAGTCGCTCATCGTGCAGAATGAAAATCTGTTCGGCGGGACGAAGATCTTCATTCCTGAAGACATCCCCGCCTATGACATCAATGATGATGACTTCACCGCTGCCATAGTGGAATACATCGCGGTCTACTTGAGTGAGACCGGCCAGAAGCTGATGGTGCTGTTTTCGAACTTCGAGCTTCTGGACAAGGTACATGAATATACGGCTGATGTCCCGACATTCGAGGATTTCGTCATATTGCGGCAGACCCGGATGTCGAGCAGCGAGAAGCTGCTCTCGCAGTTCAACCACCTGGACAGATGTGTACTGCTTGGGACATCAAGCTTCAATGAAGGCATCAATATGCAGGCATCGGGGACGAAATGTCTGATGCTCACCAAACTGCCATTCCCCGTCCCAAAGAAGTCGGATTTCAGGAACTTCTATAAGAATGATCTGCCGGAAGCTGTTTTCCAGTTCAGGCAGATTGCCGGGCGTGTACAGCGGCGGCCCGAGGACCGCGGACTGCTGCTCCTTTTCGACAAGCGCATCCTCGACAGGAAGTACAGGAATGCCTTCTTGAAGTACTTTCCTTCTGAAAATGTCATTCAGGGGGATGGAGAGTCTTTCAAAGGGCTGCTCCGTGATTTATAATGACTATATCAACTCTAAAGGAGAAGGAATATGGAACTCTCTCAACGAATCAAGAATATTACGCCCAGCCAGACACTGGCCATCACAGCCAAGTCCAGGGACCTCAAGGCCCAGGGGGTCGATGTCATCAGCCTCAGTGCCGGAGAACCGGACTTCAACACCCCTGATGAAATCATAGAAAAGACTTATGAAGCGCTCAAGGACGGCCAGACGAAGTATACTTCCGCCTCCGGCATCACCGAGCTGAAGGAAGCCATCATCGAAAAGATGAAGCGCGATAACGGCCTCGAGTACGAGCTGTCGGAGATTTTTGTAGGCACTGGTGCGAAACATGTGCTGTACAACCTTTTTCAGGCCACACTCGACCCGGGGGACGAGGTCCTCATCCCGACCCCGTACTGGGTGAGCTATACTGAACAGGTGAAGCTCGCTGAAGGTAATCCGGTCATCATGGAGACGGACGAGTCCACTTCATTCAAGATCACTCCCGAAATCATCGACCGCCATGTGACCGACAGGACACGCATGCTGCTGCTGAACTCCCCAAGCAATCCGAGCGGCATGGTATACACGGAGGAGGAGCTCCGCAGCCTCGCCGAATACCTTGAAAAGACGGACATCGTCGTAGTTGCGGACGAGATCTATGAGACACTCGTCTACGACCATCCGCACATCTCCATCGCCTCATTCAGCGACAAGATGAAAAGGAACACGCTCATCGTCAATGGCGTCAGCAAGTCGCATTCGATGACCGGATGGCGCATCGGCTACGTATGCGGGGACAGCGATGTAGTCAAGGGCATGACCGCACTGTCGAGCCACTCGACATCCAACCCGGCGACACCGTCGCAGTGGGCGGCGCTCGCTGCCTATAATATGGACCCATCCTATCTTGAGGAGTACAACCGCACCTTCAAGGAGAGAAGGGACAAGGCCTATGAGAAGCTGATGGAGATTCCATACATCGACTGCATCAAGCCGGAAGGCGCCTTCTACCTGTTCCCGAACTTCGCCGAGTGCGCCAGGAAGTGTGGGTTCGACGGTGTGGATGCATTCGTTGAAGCGGTCCTCGAGGAAGTCCACGTGGCGGCAGTCCCGGGCTCCGGCTTCGGTTCACCGGACAACATCCGGCTCAGCTATTCGCTCAGCATCGAAGATATGACAGAAGCATTGGACCGCATCAGAAAATTTGTAGAACAACATTCCAAAGGAGTTTAACATGAAGATTTCAATCAACCAGGCAGCAAAATATGAAGGCCAGCAGGTGACGATCGGCTGCTGGCTCCTGCAGAAGCGCGGCAGCGGTAAAATCCAGTTCCTGCAGCTCAGGGACGGCACCGGTTTCATGCAGGGCATCGTTGTGAAGGAAAATGATGCAGATCTTTTCGAAAAGGCAAAAGGTCTGACACAGGAGACATCCATGTATGTTTCAGGCACGATCAAAGCGGATGACCGTTCAGATTTCGGCTACGAGATGGAAGTCGACGGCATAGAGGTCATCCATGCCTCGGAAGGTTATCCAATCACACCGAAGGCCCATGGTCCTGAATTCCTCATGGACAACAGGCACCTGTGGCTGCGTTCGAAGAAGCAGCATGCAGTCATGAACATCCGCAACCAGATCATCAAGAGCACTCATGACTTCTTCTTCGAGAACGGCTATAAGAAGATCGATCCGCCGATACTCACAAGCAGTTCACCGGAAGGTACGACGGAACTTTTCCATACAAAATACTTCGATGAAGATGCCTACCTGTCACAGAGTGGCCAATTGTATGCAGAAGCGGCTGCGATGGCACACGGTAAGGTCTTCTCATTCGGTCCGACATTCCGTGCGGAGAAATCCAAGACGAGGAGGCACCTTATCGAGTTCTGGATGATAGAGCCTGAGATGGCGTTCTACAACCATGAGGACAGCCTCGAAGTACAGGAACAGTATGTCGAGTACCTCGTACAACAGGTGCTGGAGCACTGCAGAATCGACCTCGGCATATTGGACCGCGATACAAGCGTCCTTGAGAAGATCCGCGCACCGTTCCCGCGCATCACGTATACGGAAGCGGTGGAACTGCTGCAGGAGAAGGGCTTTGATGATATAGAGTGGGGCGAGGACTTCGGTGCACCGCATGAAACCGAAATCGCGAACCATTTCGATAAGCCCGTCTTCATCACGAACTATCCGAAGGAGATCAAATCCTTCTACATGGAGGAGAATCCGGAAGACCCGCGCACCGTCCTGTGTGCCGACCTGATCGCCCCTGAGGGCTACGGGGAGATCATCGGGGGCAGTGAAAGGATCCATGACTACGACACCCTCAAGCAGAAGATCGAGGAGAGCGGTCTGGATCTGGAGGCCTATGAATGGTATCTCGACCTGAGGAGATACGGCAGCGTGCCGCATTCCGGGTTCGGCCTCGGCCTCGAGCGTACAGTCGCCTGGCTGAGCGGCGTACAGCATGTCAGGGAGACGGCACCGTTCCCACGCCTGCTCAACAGACTATATCCATAGACGAAAATATCGCCGTCAGGCGATATTTTTATAAGGAGATACAGCATGTTTGAAGAATATATAAGATACATGAACATAGCCGTGAACAAAGTGCTGCTGGATTGCTATTCCGAGCTGGGCCTTGATGAATCGTCCTTTGTCGTCCTCATCAAACTGATGGACATCCATCAGCGGTCATCACAGCTGCCGGAGTTCTCACATCTGTCCAAGGGGACGACGATGTCGGAATCCCAGATAGCCGGGCTCATACAGGGCCTGATACAGAAGGAGCTGCTCGAAGTCGAGACGATCCGGGAAGAGGGCAAATACATAGAGCGGTTCAATCTCGAACCCCTCTATGGAAAGCTCTCCCGCCTGATGGAATCGACGGCGCCCGAAAAGGCGGACCCGTCTGAAATCAGATCCCTGTTCGAGTATGTCGAAGGCCTGTATGGCAGGGTCATCAGCCCGAATGAATTCGAAAGGATCAACAGCTGGCTTGAAGATTCCGGATACAGCCCGCAGACAATCCGGGATGCCGTCGATCTGGCCTACCAGAACCAGATCACTTCACTCCAATATGTCGAACGCATCCTGAACCAGATAGGCAGGGATGAACCGGCGGAAAAGGTGGACCGGATGCCTGTACGTTCATGGCTGGAAGGAGAAGATGTTTTTGATCAGTAAAAAGAAGACGGTAGAGATGATCGACAAGATAGATGTGATGTTCCCGGACGCGGAATGCGAGCTCGTACACCGCAACCCATTCGAACTGACCATTGCAGTCCTGCTTTCCGCACAATGCACCGACAATCTTGTGAACAGGGTGACCCGTGACCTCTTCAAGAAATACAGAACACCGGAGGACTATCTTGCTGTAGAACTTCCGGAACTTGAGAATGACATCCGCTCGATCGGCCTGTTCAGGAACAAGGCCAAAAACATCCAGAAGCTGTGCAGGGATGTCATCGACCGTTTCGATGGCGAAATACCTGACAACTACGAAGATCTCGTGAGTCTCGCAGGAGTGGGGCGGAAGACCGCCAATGTCGTGCTTTCCGTGGCTTTCGGCGTTCCGCGGATTGCTGTGGACACCCATGTCGAACGTGTGGCGAAAAGGCTCGGCATCGCACGCTACAAGGATTCCGTCCTTGAAGTCGAGAAGACGTTGATGCAGAAGGTGCCAGAAGCACGCTGGAGCAAGACCCATCATCAGCTGATCTTCTTCGGACGCTACCATTGCACAGCCAGAAATCCGAAATGTGAAACCTGCCTGCTGCTTGAAGACTGCCGGGAAGGGCAGAAGCGGATGAAGGCGAAGGCGCTCAAATGACAATTGGGGAGATGCACCAGAAGCTGCTTGAAGAGGCGAGGCACCCGGATCATGCACTCTACGATGCCTATCAGGGGGAAATCTTCTTCCAAATCAATGAAGTGCTCGATGAGATCCCGGAGGAGGCACATGAACATGTGCTTCCCTTCAACTTCAAGGAACGCAAGGACTACATCCGCTCCCGCCCCTACCAGTACCACAGCATCATCCAGCTGAAGGCACTCCATGATGAATTCACCAAGAAGCTGGCTTCTTATCGTATAAGGATGAACAGATAGAAAAATCCCATGAGAAAAAATTCTCATGGGATTTTTATTATGCGGCTTCATCCGTCTCTTCTTCATTCGGTTCCTCCGTTGGTTCCCCGGTTTCTTCAGAAGCCGGGTCCTCGGTCGTCTGCTCCTGTTCAGGTGCTTCGGTCTCTTCAGATGTTGGTTCCTCTTCTGTGGCCGGTTCCGACTCCTCCGTTTGCTGTTCCGTCACTTCTTCTGTCGGTTCTTCGGTTTCTTCTTCAGCCGGTTCCTCAACCTGTTCTTCAGTACGCTCTTCAGGTTGTGTTTCCGGCGTTTCCTGTTCAGTGGATGGTTCTGCTTCATCCGCCGCTTCAGGATCCTCGGTGATCACCTGGTTCGGTTCATCGATGTCTTCCTCCGGCTGCTGGCGCTGCTGGGTATTGCGCTGACGCTGTTCGTCTTCATAAGTCTGCATGTCCTCACTGCCTTTTACAGCAAGTTCATCGCCATTGACGTCGACCACACTGTCGGGACGCTCGAAGTCCTGGCCGTTATATGTGCTGATCGACTGCATGATGTCCCTGAAGAACCACTGTGGCGTGATATGCTCGTCCGCACCGACGAACGAAGTGTCTCCGCCTTCTTCGGTCGCTGTAAAGCCTGTCCACAGGCTCATCGTGTACTCCGGCGTATAGCCGACGATCCAGGCATCCTTCGCTGAGCTGGCCGGCAGATTGTTTTCTTCCCGGATATCGCTGCTGTAGGATGTCGTCCCCGTCTTCGCGGCAATGTTAAGGCCGTTCATCGGAATATAGTCGGCGCTGCCGTAAGGTTCAAAAGTCCCTTTCAGCATATCCGTCAGCATATAGGCGGTATAGTCTTCCATCGCCTGCTCGGACTCATGCTCGAATTCGACCGTTTCCCCCTCATCCGTCACCACGTAGCGGATGGACTGGGCTTCATTGTAGGTGCCGCCGTTGCCGAGCGAAGCGTAGGCTTCTGCCATCTGCAATGGTGTGAACCGGGAGTAGTCCCCGCCGCCGAGCACATCATTGAAGGTCAGTGGGAGGTCTTCCTCCTCTTCGGTGCTGTATTCGAGTCCCACGGCTTCCGCAAATTCCTCCGGTGCATTTTCTCCTGCTTCGTCCATCACCGTCTCGAAAGTCTTGACGGCAGGTATGTTGAGGCTCTGCCTCAGGGCGTCGCGCATGGTCACTTCACCATGATCCTGTTTGTCATAGTTATATATCGTATGATCAAAGCCTTCCGGCTGGTATTCCGCTTCATCCTCGATCGTCTGGTCGGTCCGCCATTCCATATTTTCGATGGCAGGGCCATAGGCCAGGAACGGCTTCATGGTGGATCCGACATTCTTTTTCACCAGTGCCTGGTTGTGCATGACCACTTCGCGGTAGTCACGGCCGCCTGAGATGGCGACGAGATTGCCTGTCTCGGTATCGAGGATCGACGAGGCAAGGTTGAAGTGCTCGCTCTTGAACTTCGGATTGTAGTAGTAGTCCCGGTCATTGACCATCGTCTGAAGCTCGGTCTGGATGCTGCTGTCCATGTTTGTATAGATGGACAGGCCGCTGGCCAGGGCTTCCCCGAGTTCCATGTCCTTGAACTTGTCGTTCTGCTGGAGCTCCCGCTTCACCACGTTGATGTAGGAGGCGTATTCCGGATCCTCAGGCTCATTCGAGGCACGCTCCTCTTCGGAACGCTGAACCAGGTTGGCGGTGATGTCGGTGTTGATGGCTTCATTGTACTCGGCTTCCGTAATGCGCTCATGATGGAGCATCAGGTTCAATACGGTATGTGCACGATTCGTCCCGGTCTCAGAATCAACATACAGATTGTATCTGTTCGGCAGCTGCGGCAGGCCGGCGAGATAGGCCGTTTCCGCCAGGTTCAACGCTTCAAGCTCCTTGCCGAAATAATAGAGGCTGGCCGTCCGGATACCGTATATGCCGTCGGAGTAGTAGATCTTGTTCATGTACATCTCAAGAATCTCATCCTTGGAATATTCCTGCTCGAGACGGTAGGCGAGGTAGGCTTCTTGCGCCTTCCTCTCGATCGTCTTCTCCTCGGTGAGGAACACCCGCTTGACGACCTGCTGGGTGATCGTGCTCGCACCCTGGCTGCCGAACCCGTCAGTGACATTGTTCAGCACTGCAGCGCCAAGCCTTACGAAGTCGATGGCCCCATGCTCGTAGAAGCGGTTGTCTTCCACGGCAAGGATCGCATCTGTGACCTTCTCAGGTGTTTCGTCTATATCCGTCAGCATCCGTTTCTGGCCGCCATACAGCGTGGTGACGAGTTCATCATCCTTGTCGTAGATCTTCGCCGGTATCGGATCCTTCAGCTTCTCCTCGCTGAATGCCGGGGATTTTGATGCGTAATACGCAAACAGGAATGAACCGACGATGAGGAGGATCAGACCAATGAGGACCGCCCACAGCAGTATCCGTTTGATGAGGGAGGCCCGGGACCGCCGGCCCCCTTTTTTGGATGTGCCGCTTCCAGTCTTCCTGCCCTTGGTTCTTTTATAGTTCTCTTCCATAGTATCCTATTCTCCATTCTCAAAATAAAATTCGTCGACTGCATCAAGGTAGCTGATCCGCGGGTTGATCCCCTGCTTCAGCAGCAGGCTCGCGTCTTTTATGTCCGTGTACCTGATGGACTTCCTGCCGCCATCAAGGAATGCTTCCCAGAAAGGCAGGAAATGCCCGATCGGCATCAGGTATGTTTCATCGTATAATGAGAACTTGATGATGATGAACACGATGCCTCCCTGCTCATGGCAGCGCCTCATATGGTCCACCTGGTGTTCATGTATGTTGATGAAGGGGAAGCGCTTGTCGTTGCGTGTCTCCTTTGCTTCAAAATCTATATACCGGCCCCTGTATATGCCGTTGTAGTCGCTCGTCGAAGGGACCTTGAAATAAGCTTCATCAATCTTCGCCTTTCTCCTTGAAGGGTAGTCCACATTGACGATCTGCACGGGCGTGGGTTTCTTGTGTATGACGGCGCGCCCCGTCTCCAGATAGTATGCATTCGTCTGGTCCAGGTCCTTTTCCAGAGTCATCCCCCTGGAGCCGTACTTCACTTTGCCGTCCGGTGTGCGGTTCCTGCTTATTGGAGCTTTCGGCCGGGGTTTGATGCCCTTGGGATATTTCATGTACATCGCCTTCCATTATTCTGTATGATGATAATATAACATTATACAACAGATCATTGGAATTAAACCATTGATAATTATAGGGAGTGTGGCAGTTTTGTCAAGAAAGGCATCTTTTGAAGACCTGCGGGCGCTGCTCGATGAAGTGGACCGCAGATATGATAGGGCGAGGGGCGGTTATGAATTTGATTTTGCATCCGAAATCGAACCGTTCCTTGAAGAGAACAAGGGGCTGGTGGACGCCATCAGCGGCATCGGCACCGACTTCAGGTTCAATCCGCCGACACGGGAGAAGGTCGTCGAGGAGTTCATGGAACTTCTGATGGCCTGCCACGCAGGGCGGTTCAGCCTGAAGCTGTACCGTGAGAAGTACAAGTTCATCAACATGTGGCTGGCTCATGCAGAGAGGGAGGGGCTGTTCCGATGAAGACGCTGATAGCGGGATACCGTCCATACGAGCTCGGCATCTTCAAGGACACGCAGCCGGAAGCCGAAGTGCTGAAGCAGTTCATGCGGGAGAAGGTGCGGGCGTATGCTGAAACGGGGACCGAGTGGTTCATCATCCAAGGGTATACGGGCATCGAATTCTATGCCGCAGAGGCCATCATGGACCTCCGGGAGGAGTACGGCTTCAAGCTCTGCGTGCTGAAGCCTTTCCATAAGTTCGACGACCGGTACAAGGAGGACGACCAGCTGAAGCTGAACCGGATACTGGAAGCCAGCGATTTCCACAACTTCGTCTTCAATCGTCCATACGAGTCACCGAAGATGTTCAGGATGATCAACCAGTTCCTGATCGAGCATTCCGACCAGGCCCTCATCGTATTCGATGAGGAGGTCGAGTCGAAAACACGTTTCATATACGAGCAAATGCTTGAATTCCAGGAGAATAATCCGTATAATATTGAAAGAATACAATTTGACGAAATCAATGCTTTCATAGATTCCGCTTATGAGAGGTGATACAATGAACGAATATACGCTGAAGCTTTCGGCAAAGGATATATTCGAAAAAGAGTTCGAGAAGTCTCTTAGAGGTTTCAAGCCCATTGAAGTAGATAGTTTCCTAGATGATGTCATCAGCGACTATCAAAAAATGGCCGACATGAACAGCAATCTCAAAAGACTCGAAGAAGAGAACGCACGACTGAAGAAGGAAGTTGAAGAACTCCGGATTCGTGTTGCGACGCATTCGAGGTCGGTGGACAACCAGGCGCAGACCCATCAGATAGACATCCTGAAACGGCTGAGCAATCTGGAGAAGAAAGTGTTTGGACAGTCCAAAGTCAATTAGTTCAAAACGGTATCTCGGATAATCGCTATGCATGCAAGTGCATAGAGGAAAGTCCATGCTCACACGATTCTGAGACGATCGTAGTGTTCGTGCCTGACGAAACAATAAGTCAGGGCAGCCTCCAAGGCTGACGGCTGCGAACCGGCCTAAGTGCGATGCATACGGCCCCAGTAGCTATAAAAGTGCCACAGTGACGTAGCTCCTGCAGAAATGCAGGAGGTGGAACGCGGTAAACCCCTCGAGTGAGCAATCCAAATTAGGTAGGAGCACTTTCCAATGGGAATTCAACCTGAGGAAAGATACTACACTGTAGTATAGACAGATGATTATCACCAATGTGCGAGTGTAACTAGTGCACGCCTCAGCACAGCGGTACAGAACATGGCTTACAGAGATACCGGACTAGATACGCTCTCCATTTGTAATGGAGAGCTTTTATTATATAATCAAACAAATAATACATATAAAAGAGAGGATTTTTGGATGCAGTTCAAATTGCTGGCAAATACACCAATGGGGATAGAGAGAGTAGTGGCGGATGAGATCGAAGCGCTCGGCTATGAAACAAGACTCGAGAACGGAAGGGTCTATTTCGAGGGGGATGAGACGGCCATCATCCGGACCAATCTGATGATGCGGACCGCCGACCGCATACGCATCATCATCGGCGACTTCAGCGTGGAGACATTCGACGAGCTGTTCGAGAAGACGAAGGCGCTGCCATGGTCGGATATACTCGGACCCGCCGCGGCATTTCCCGTCACGGGACGCTCCCACAAGTCGACGCTCTACAGCGTGCCGGATGTCCAGAGGATCGTAAAGAAGGCCATCGTCGAGCATCTGAAGGACGCCTTCAGCATCAAGACGAAGCTGCCGGAGACCGGACCGCGCTATAAGGTCGACATCTCCATACTCAAGGACCGTGCCGTACTCACCATCGATACGAGCGGGGATGCCCTCCACAAGCGGGGATACAGGACTGGTCAGGGTGAGGCGCCGATCAAGGAGACCCTTGCCGCCACCATGCTCAAGCTCGCCAACTATGACGGGTCGAACACCCTGCTCGATCCATTCGCAGGATCCGGCACCATCCCGATCGAAGCGGCCATGATGGCCCTGAACATCGCACCGGGCTCAAACCGGACATTCGACGCTGAGAAGTGGGACATCATACCGGAAGAGGACTGGAAGCGCGAGCGGATGGCGCTTGAGGAGGCCGCCCACTATGACAGGGAAGTGCGTATCCTGGCATCCGACATCGACCCGGAAATGATTCAGATCGCCAAGGACAATGCCATGGAAGTGGGACTGCTCGACAATATCCACTTCGAAACACGGGATATCCATGATCTGGAACTCGAGGAGCATCATGTGCAGATCGTCACCAATCCGCCATACGGGGAACGTATCGGGGAGGCCAAGGCAGTGGAGGAGATGTACCGCAAAATCGGGGAAATGATGGAGAAGGATCCGACACTGAGCGTCTACCTCATGACATCGAACAAGATGTTCGAGCATATCGTCGGCAAGAAGGCGACGAAGCGCCGCAAGCTGTTCAATGGCTACATCGAAACGACATACTTCCAATATTGGGGAAAGCGGGGGGAATGAAACATTGGCTGCGACAGAGACACTGGAAATCCTATACAAACTGAAGAAGGAAATACTCAAGTCCGAAAATGAAGATCTTGTTTCCCAGATCGACCATGCGATCATGAAGACCTACAAGGATCAGCTGGTCTTCTCCTTCATCGGGCATTATTCCGCCGGGAAGTCGAGCCTGATCAACCATATGCTGAATCAGGAGATACTGCCGTCCTCCCCGGTGCCGACCACCAGCAACACCGTTTCGGTTGAAATCGGGGACAGCGAGGAGATACAGGCTTTCGTCGACCAGTACCGGTATATCCCGCTTGAAAACTACGAGTCCTTAAGGAAACTGAATACGCGGGACCTCGACATCACCTCCATCTCGATGAATGTGCCGCATGCACTTTTCCGGGAACGGACCGTCTTCCAGGACACCCCTGGTGTGGATTCCAACACGAGCAGCCACGGGGAGAGCACCAACCGCTTCCTCCTCAACAGCGACTACATCTTCTTCACAGTCGAATACAACCATGTGGAGAGCGAGCACAACATGAAGCTGCTCAAGGAGATCGCCGACCTCGATATCCCGTTTTCACTCATCATCAACCAGATCGACAAGCACGATGACCGGGAGCTCTCCATGGACACCTTCCTCTCCCGCATCAGGCGGACACTGGACCAGTGGAGCATCGTGCCTGAACATGTATTCACGACTTCGATCTATGACTCGCCATATAACGAAATCAACCAGGTGACGAAGCACATATCGGAAATCGAGGCGGCGCGGGCCGCCTATGAAGCGGCATACCACGAACGGATCATCAGTAACATCGAGGACAGGCAGCTCCAGTACCTCGAGGATGCAGAAGCGGACCTCTGCGGGCAGCTCGACATAGCCGGGGAGCCGACGCGTGAAGCGGTGGAATCGCACCTTGCCTATCTTGGGAAGGAAGTGGAGAAGAGCGGCATCGCCCGCCTTCATGAGGACCCGGAGGCGCTGCGCACACATGTCCAGAAGGCACTCAAGGATATCACGGCAAACAGCTACATATATCCACATCAGGTGAAGTCGGCCATCACCGATTTCCTGAAGGTCCTTGCCGGTGAAATACAGCCGGGCGGCCTGTTCGGCAAGAGGAAAAAGGCGAAGATGCTCTATGAAGAGCACAAGGAGAAGATCGGGCAGGAGATTGTACCTGTGCTTCAGACCGAGATCAACGCTCCGGTCAACGGCATGTTCGATTCCCTAGGTCTTGAGGGGGCCCCCTTCAAGTATGAATGGAATCCGGATGTCCTGATCGAGGAGGAGATCACCTCCCTCTCATCAAACTACATCATGAACTACTTGGACAAGCTGAAGCGTGGGATCGAATCCGACATCTCATCAAAAGCGATGGAACACCTGGAGAGGCTTGAAGCAGGGGCGTGGGATCAGAAGGACAGCGACGACCACCTGACGGAAGAGATCCGGCTGTACACATCCCTCGGAGATGTACTTGCCCTGAAGGAATCGCTAGAGACCGATAACTACAGGCATTTCTACATCCATCTGGATGATGAGATGGAACGGCTCAAGCTGACGGAGCCGATCAGCCACGACTTCGGCGAAGCGGAGCCCGAGAGGGTATACTCCAGCGACAGCGATGGACCGGCGGAAGTGGAAGAGATGGACACGCCATACTTCACCAGATTGGCCGGGATGCTCGAGGGCCATCCAAGGTATGAAGATTTCCGAACGATCATCGAAGACAAGCTCGAGCGCATCAGGAACGGTCAGGTCAACATCAGCGTCTTTGGTGGATTCAGTGCCGGCAAGACGACCTTCATCAACGCCCTGATGGGGGAGGCCCGCCTGACGACGAGCCCGAACCCGACGACGGCGACGATTACGGAAATTGCGGGTGGCGGCGAGAGCCATGCCCTCTATAAGACTGAAGAAGACCTCGTCCAGTCGCTTGCTGTCATCACGAACAGGGAGGGCGAATCGGTCGACGACTTCCTGCCGTGGATCAGAAAGAATAAAAAGGCGGTCAAAGAGGCCTATATCCCGTTCCTGAACGGCATCGAAACCCACTATGCCCGCCACCGGGAGCACCTCGGCACCGATGTTGTGATGCCGACCGATGAACTGATCGCAAAGATCAGTGCGGATGAAGAGGCGATCTTCATCCATAAGGCCTTCCTCTCCCTCGACAATGAATTCACGAACAACTTTTCAATCATCGATTCCCCTGGAATCAACTCGATCAATGAACGGCATACGAAAGAGACGCACAACATCATCTCAGCGAGTGACATGATCATCTACGTATCCTACTACAACCATGTCTTCAGCCGTTCCGATGAACAGTTCCTCCAGTACATCAAGTCCATCAAGGGGGACAACTTCCCGGTCATATTCATCGTCAATGCCGTCGACCTGATGAAATCGGAAGCGGATCTCGACAAAGTGCTCAACTACATCCGCTCCGCCCTCGGTCAGCTGAATATAAAGAACAGGGTCTTCCCGCTCTCTGCGAAGCAGGCACTTGAAGGCGGGGACGGACGGTTCGATCATGCGAAGGAGGAGATCGTTTCCCTGGCGCACCGCAATGCCTCGATGATACAGTACCAGTCACTCGAAGAGACGGCGGGTCAGCTGAAGCATGCCGTAGCGGGCAACATGAAGCGATACCATAACCAGCATGAGGAAAAGGCGCACATCGAAGCCGTCAGGAATCAACTGATTTCGGATCTCGAACAGTTCACCGCACACAGCGCGGCGCCGACGCTGCATCAGGAGCTCGACATCATCCTCTCCCATGTGGAAAAGCAGCTGACGCTGAAGCTGTATGATCACCTGAAGGGACTCGTCTCCGCGTCTGATATGAGGAACAGGAAGTTCATTGCAGAGAACAGGACCTTCATCATCAACAGCATCAACCAGCAGTTGAGCCTGGAGATTGCGACCAGCTTCAATGCAATCTATCATAAGGCGGACAGGGAGCTTGAGCAGGACATCAGGAAATTGAACGCGTCGCTCAGGGAGGCACAGACCGCCCATCACATCGAAACGGTGCAGGTCGACCGGCCGCAGCCGGAAGCGGGAGCCGACCCGGACCGTCTGTTCGATTTCCAGAAGCCGCTCCACCAGGCAAGGAACCAGCCGAGGGACTTCCGCACCCTGCAGCTCGATTTGGCAAAAGCCTTTGTGCAGTCCATGGACGCGGAGAAGATGCAGGCCGATATGAGTGCAATGATCGATGGTTATCTTGGAGAGGTGGACCGGAAGATGCAGGAACCACTCGAGAGCATCCGGCAGTCCCTGAAGGAGCCATTGCCGGAAATAAGCGATGCTGAATATGCCGAAGACAGGAAACTGGATCAGGCAATCGAAAATTTGGAGGGGATTGAAGCATGACGATCATAGACGGAAGTACCCACGCAGGTGACCTGCCTGATGATCTTATACTGGTCGACTGCAGGAATGTGATGGACGATCTGGAGGCATCAAGCAGGAAAGTGGCCGCCCATCCTCTCAAAAGGGCTGTCCATATCCCCCAGAGCCCGTGGATGTTCGATTCACCCGGACTGAACCGAGGCAGGCATCCGATACCCTGCAGGAGTGTGGTCGCCGCCCTGCATCAGACATTGAAGCAGGAGGGCGGGACACTGCTGCTCTTAGATGACGAGAAGCAGTTCTTCCATACACGGCTCTACTACCTGTTTTGGCTCTACGGCTTCGATGCCCTTTTGTGGAATGATTCGATTGAGCGCCTCAGCTCCCTGTCAGGAAAGTTCAGGGAGTCTGCCGCAACTCTGCCTTCTGAAGACCTGGAGCGTAGTGGCACATTTGATGATGCCGACAAAAACCTGCTTGCAGGCATGGATGAAGTCAAGGCGGCTGTGAATGATAGAGATGTCCTGCTGATTGACGTCCGGGCACGTGCGCGATACCTCGGTGAAGAGGAGCCCATCGACCGGAAGATGGGGCATATACCAGGGGCTGTGAACATTCCCTACGGAGACATTTTCCGTTCGGGAAGGATGGATTTCGATGCACTTGAAGATATGCGGAGCTTCCTCGGCAGCTTCAGGGAAATCATCGTCTATTGCGGCTCGGGGATGAGCGCGACGCCGCCGTTCCTCGTACTCCGGGAAATGGGACTGCTTGCAAGGCTCTATGGCGGCAGTTTCTCGGAATGGATCACGGTTGAAGCCAACAGCATCGAAACAGGGGATTCCCCCCTCAATGAAAGGATCGTTTCCCAAAATGAATAACAATATACTGGTAGTGGACGGCATGGCATTGCTGTTCCGCCACTTCTATGCAACAAGCTTCCGCCAGCAGTTCATGTACAATGCCTATGACAGGCCGACCAACGGTGTCCAGGGGGTCGTCCGCCATGTCCTGAAGCTGGTCGAGACCCTGAGGCCGGAGCAGCTCATCATCACGTGGGATATGGGATCGCATACCGTCAGGAACGAATGGTTTGCAGACTATAAGAAGGACAGGGTGGCACCGCCCGATGAACTCATTCCCCAGTTCGACTATGTGAAGGAAGTGCTTGATGATCTGAACGTGTTCCAGATCGGCCTCAAGGGCTATGAAGCGGATGACATCATCGGCACCCTTTCAAAGACATATAAGGATATCGTCATCGTGAGCGGCGACCGTGACCTGCTCCAGCTTCTGGATGAAGACAATGCATTATGGCTCACTAAGAAGGGGTATACGGTGTATGACCAGTACACGAAGGCCCGGTTTGAAGCGGAGCACGGCATCACACCCGACCAGTTCATCGACGTCAAGGCGCTGATGGGGGATGCCAGTGACGGATACAAGGGCGTCAAGGGTATAGGGGAGAAGACGGCCTTCAAGCTCATCCGTGAATTCCAGAGCGTGGAGAACCTCCTTACGAACCTCGAACAGCTGACACCTGCTGTGCGTACGAAGATCGAGACGGATATCGACTCCCTGAAGATCTCCCACAGGCTTGCCAGAATCATCACCGATGTACCGATAGACCTGGGCCTTGTCGAATCACGCAGCACCCTGAACATTTCAAAACCTGAAATCCAGACCATTCTGGATGCACATGACCTCAAGATCAGCAGCAAATATGTGCAGACCCTGGATCTATAGGAGGTGGGGCAGTGGCAAGAGCATATATAGATGCGGCAGCATCGAAGAATCCTGATATGGCCGCCGGCGCGGTTGTCTTCAAGGATGAAGGGAGCATCCTCGAGTTCACCACCTTCCTTGGAGAGATGGACAACCACGAAGCGGAATGGTCTGCATTGGCGTTTGCAGTGGATAAGGCACTGGAGCATTCCTTCAATTCGCTGATCGTCCATACGGATTCAAAAGTGATCGCAGACAGTTTCGACAGGAATCATGTAAAAAATCCAGTATTCAAAAAATACTTCGATCAGATTTCACAGCACCTTGATAAATTCGACTTGTTCATCATCAGCTGGACGCCGAGGGGCAGTAACCGGCGGGCAGACGAACTGGCGAAGGGAACTTTGTACAGGAACAGAAAAGGCTGATCCAGGAGATCAGCCTTTTTTTATACAGGACATTTCGGTATAATTGAAAAAGGAGGTTGAAAAGTGAATCTCGAAGTATTGGATAAGATCAACGCCCTTGAAGAAAAGTATTGCCAAGGCTGTCTTCTTAAGGAACTGAACCGTTCCGAAGGCACCCGGACGGCTGCACATAATTTCTGCATCCACGAGTGTTCTGTAGGCATCGCCATACGGTCACACGGGAATAAGTTGCAATAGGAGGATTATAATGGAAATAGTAAAGATTGAACCGACACCAAGTCCGAACACAATGAAGATTACAGTAAGTGAAGAGAAAGCGGAAATGAAATCATCCACATACCGACAGGTGACGGATGAAGCGCCTGCCTTCATCAACAGGATCCTTGAACTCGATGATGTGACGAGTGTCTTCCACGCACTCGATTTCATCTCTGTGGACAAGTCCCCGAAAGCAGATTGGGAGACTCTTATCCCGGAAATTGAACAGACGTTCACATCCGGAGAACAGGATGTAAAAAAAAACCAAAATTAGAGAGTGATTTCGGGGCCGTCTCCACACAGGTCCTGACATTCAAGAATATACCGTATCAGATCAAGCTGAATGACGGGGAAGAGCACCGGAAACAGCTGCCTGACCATTTCCTGAAGGCGGTGGAGGAAGCGACATTGCCGGAAGATAACATCATCCTCCTCAGGAAATGGGAGGACTATAGTACGCGCTATGGTGAACCTGAAGAGATATTCGGGGAACTCTCGGAGGAGCTGGATGCACTCTATGATGAAAAGAGGCTGGCCGAGCTCGTCCTGGAGGCGCAGACGAAGAGCACTCCGGAACCGAAGCGGTACTTCAAAGTATCCGTCGACGACTTCCGTTCAAAAGAGGACTGGAAGGACCGCCTATGGCTCCTCAATCATATGGAGACGCCGACGGAAGCGGATTACGAAGTGCTTTCAATTGCGCTTGAAGATGAAAAGATGCAGGTGCGGCGGGAAGCTGTGAGCCTGCTTGCCATGATTGAAGAAAAGACGACACTGCCATATCTGAAGCGTGCACTCGAGGACCGTTCAGTACCCGTCAGAAGGACTGCGGGGGACGCCTACAGCGATCTAGGCTATGTAGAAGGGTTGGAGGACATCTATCCTCTTCTTGATGACAGGAGCCCCATCGTAAGGTGGCGTGCAGCGATGTTCATCTATGAGGTGGGGAACGAAGAAAGCCTGCCGCACCTCAAGGCGCATACTGATGAACCCCAGTATGATGTACGCCTCCAGATCGAAATGGCCATCGCCAGAATCGAACAGGGGGAAGCAGCCTTAGGCAGTGTCTGGAAACAAATTCAAGAAAGGGAGCGGTAGTATGAATCCATATGAAGCATACATGAAGGAAATTGCCCAGCCGATGCGTGAAGAGTTGACCGGAAGGTCGTTTGAGGATTTGACGACTCCTGAAGGAGTCGATCAGTTCATGGACAGCCTGGCACCTGAAGAAACCGCGTTTGTCGTCATCAACAGTGTCTGCGGATGTGCGGCAGGACTCGCAAGACCTGCCGCTGTAACCGTCGCTGAACAGAACCCGATTCGACCGGACAGGAAGGCGACCGTCTTTGCAGGCCAGGACAAGGAAGCGACTGAACGTATGCGCGAGTATGTCGGACAGGCACCTTCCAGCCCTTCCATGGCATTGTTCAAAGGCAGGGAGCTGGTGCATTTCATGCCGCGTGAACATATCGAGGGCAGGGACGTCAACGATATCATGATGGATATCAAAGAGGCTTTCGACGACCATTGCTCATAAAAAAACAGGAAAGGCTCAGCCTTTCCTGTTTTTATTGACATTATGCGCCCTAGTCGTAGATGCTCATCGAGATCATATATAAAGCGAGCAGCGTCAGACCGATTGTCATCATAATTTCCATAAGCCACACTCCAAAAGAAATTTATTTATTCGAATTCATGTATTATTATATATAAATAAGCGTAAAAAGAAAAGGGGAGGATATGATGAATCGTTTCGATCAGACATACCATGATCTCCTGAAAAAGATCATGGAAGAGGGAAAGTACAAGGGTGACCGTACCGGCACGGGTACACATTCCATCTTCGGCCACCAGATGAGGTTCAACATGGAGGACGGATTTCCACTGCTCACCACGAAGAAGGTGCTGTTCAAGATGCTTGCGACCGAACTTATATGGTTCATACGCGGGGATACGAACATACGTTTCCTGCTCCAGTACAACAACAACATCTGGAACGAATGGGCCTTCAAGAACTGGGTCGAGTCTGAGGAGTACAAAGGACCGGATATGACCGACTTCGGAAATCGTGCCCAGAAGGATGAAGGATTCAAGGCGATCTATCAGAAGGAGATGGATGCCTTCAAGAAAAGGGTCCTTGAGGATGATGAATTTGCCGAAAAGTATGGAAACCTGGGCAATGTATATGGCCGCCAGTGGCGTGCATGGGAAGGTCCCGACGGCAGTTTTACGGACCAGCTCAAGGATGTGGTGGAGAACATCCGCCATAACCCGGATTCCCGCCGCCATATCGTCACCGCCTGGAACCCGGCTGAAATCGGCACGATGGCCCTGCCGCCATGCCATGCCTTCTTCCAGTTCTATGTAAATGACGGCAGGCTGAGCCTCCAGCTCTACCAGAGGAGTGGGGATGTATTCCTGGGTGTGCCTTTCAACATCGCAAGTTATGCACTTCTTCTGCATCTTGTTGCCAGGGAGTGCGGCCTCCGTCCACATGAATTCGTCCATACGCTCGGGGATGCACACATCTACACCAACCATTTCGATGCGGTTGAAACGCAGCTCGAGCGGGATGGCTTCGAAGCCCCTGGAATAAGGATACATGGTGAGCGCTCCATGTTTGAACTGGATTATGAGGACTTCGAAGTCGTGGACTATGAATCACATCCTTATATCAAGGCACCAATCGCTGTATAGGAGGAAGAAAATGGTATCTTTAATCGTATGTCACGCGGAACAGAATGTCATCGGCTTCAAGAACAAGATGCCGTGGCACCTGCCGAATGACCTTAAGCATGTCAAAAAGCTGACTCAGGGCAATACAATCGTCATGGGGCGGAAAACCTTCGATTCACTCGGGCGGCCCCTGCCGAACCGCCGCAATGTCGTGCTGACGCGAAACAGGGATTTTGATGCGGAAGGTATTGATGTCATCCATGAAGTGGCGGACATCAAAGAGCTGGAAGGGGAGGTATTCATCTTCGGCGGCAGCGGCGTCTATGGTCAGACGATGGGCCTTGTCGATGAAATGCACATCACAAGGATCCACGAAACTTTTGGCGGGGATACTTTCTTTCCGGAATATGATGAGTCGGAATGGGAACTTGTGTCCAGTGAAGAAGGCATCATAGACGACAAGAACAGATATCCCCATGAATTCCTTCATTTCAGGCGCAGGACACATTAGCGGGGAGTGACCTTTTGAATATTTGGAAATGGCTTTTCATGGGACTGCTGCTGGTGAACGCAGCTATCGTCATATGGCTGTCTACAGCGCTAAGCGGCGATTATCAGGCCCCTTCGGCAGAAAATGATAATTATACTCCAGAAGAATCGGGTATAGAGGTAAAGATGAACAACGATGCAATGGAATCCATCATCAATGATGCCATCGATGATGAGAGCCTCGCGATCACCGTAGACGAGGAGCAGATCGCCCTGGATGTGGTCAGGCAGGTAATCGGATTATCGATTGAAACTTCGGTCGAACTTGAACCGGTCTCCACTGGTGAAGAAGTGGTGTTTGAGCTGGTGGACATCAACATTTCTGATCTGCCACTCTCACAGAACATGATGTATGGCCTGATCAAAGATCAGAGCGACCTGCCCGAAGGCATCAGTTTCAGGGATGACGAACGTGCCCTTGTAATCGATTCGGAAGTGTTCACAGAGCAGCTTGAATGGGATGTCAGAGTCGATTCGATTGATTATGAGAATGATGAGTGGTATTTTTCTATAATAAGATAATTAAGAGGTGAGCAATTTGGCAATAGCAACATTGGCAGGCGGATGTTTTTGGTGTCTCGTAAAGCCATTCGATCAGTTTGAAGGCGTCAACTCCGTCGTTTCCGGGTATTCGAACGGACATGTGGAGAACCCGACATATCAAGAGGTGACGAGTGGCACCACGGGTCATGTCGAAGCAGTACAGATTGATTTTGATGAAGATGTGATGTCCTATGAAAAACTGCTGGATATATTCTTCAAAACCTTCGATCCTACAGACACAGGCGGCCAGTTTGGCGACAGGGGCCCGCAGTATATGCCTGCGATATTCTATCATGATGACAAACAGAAGCGTGTTGCCGAGGCAACGATAGAGTCTCTTGATGCCCAGAACATATTCAATGGTCCCATCAGGACTCCGGTTCTGCCCTATAAGAATTTCTACAGGGCGGAAGAGGAGCACCAGGACTTCTACAAGACGAACAGTGCGCATTACAACGCATACTTCAAGGGCTCAGGCAGAAAATCATTCTTGGAAGAGCATTGGGGAGTGGAATAGATGGCTATTGAAAGAAATGAAAGCGAACTGACTGCAGAAGAATACAAGGTGATGAAGGAGAACGGCACAGAACCTCCTTTTCAGAATGAATACTGGAACCATTATGAGGATGGCCTGTATGTGGATAAGATCAAGGGAACACCCCTGTTCACTTCACGGGACAAATTTGCCTCCGACTGCGGATGGCCGAGTTTTGCAAAAAGCATATCGGAAGATGTGACGGAGCACTTCGACGATTCTTTCGGCATGCGGCGTACCGAAGTCAGGAGTGAGTCCTCGGACAGCCACCTTGGCCACGTATTCGAAGACGGCCCACAGGAACTCGGAGGACTGCGCTACTGCATCAATTCAGCAGCGCTCGAGTTCATTCCGAAGGATGAACTTGAGGAAAAAGGCTATGGTGAATATTTGAAGTACTTTGAGTAGACTTTCAAAAACTTACTTGGACAGGAGAGAATTCAAATGTTTAAAAATCTATTTGGAAAAAAGAATGATGTAGACAAAGAAATCGAAATCACGAGTCCATTGAATGGAAAGTATGTTAAATTGGAAGATATTCCCGACCCGGTCTTCGCAGAAAAGATGATGGGTGAAGGGTTCGGCGTCGATCCGACGGATGGGGAAGTCGTAGCACCGGTGGCTGGAACAGTCATGCAGGTATTCCCTACGAACCATGCTGTCGGCATCAAAACCAATAACGGTCTGGAAGTGCTCATACACATCGGCCTGGAGACTGTAGCGATGGAAGGTAAAGGGTTTGAAGGCCACGTATCGGAAGGGGACAAGGTCGAGAAGGGTGACAAGCTTGTCACTTTCGACATGGATCTAGTAAAATCGGAAGCGAACAGTACAATCTCCCCGGTCATCATCACAAACAGTGATGTTCTTGACTCGTTCGACCTTAAGGAAGTTACGGACCTGGATCGGGCGGACACTGTCGTTGCGAGCGCATCCATCAAGTAATGAAGAACTATTCCTTCTATCAATATATCAGAACACGAAGAGGGGAAGCTTCACCCATCGGCCGACTGGCCGAACATATTGCGGGTGATGCCATGTTCCCGAAGTATTCCGACGACTATCTTGAAATATCAGACTACCTGGAGAGGAACCCCTACGAGGACATGCCGCTTTCGCATTATGACACAGCTTTTGAAGACTATCGCAACTGGCTGGAGCATTAGCTGCAGCCGCAATACTACCAAAGGAGAATTTTAGACATGAGTATTCACATCAATGCAAAAAAAGGTGATATTGCAGACACTATCCTGCTGCCGGGAGATCCGCTCAGGGCGAAGTATATCGCAGAGAACTTCCTGGACGATGTCATCTGCTACAATGAAGTACGTAACATGCTCGGTTTCACCGGATACTACAAAGGGAAGCGCATTTCCGTACAGGGAACGGGCATGGGTGTCCCTTCAATCTCCATATATATCCACGAACTCATGGATGAATATGGGGTCAAAAACCTGATCAGGGTCGGTACATGCGGCGCAATCCAGAAGGACGTCAAAGTAAGGGATGTCATCCTTGCACAGAGTGCCTCAAGCGACTCCTACCAGAACAGGAAGCTTTTCAAAAATATCGAATATGCTCCGACTTCCGACTTCGAACTGCTGCTTTCAAGCTACAATGAAGCGAAGAAGAAGGGCCTGAACGTCCAAGTGGGCAACGTTTTCACAGCGGATTCATTCTATGATGAAAATGGCAACATCGAGCAGCTCGCCCAATATGGTGTGCTTGCCCTCGAGATGGAATCGAGTGCGCTGTTCACCATCAGCAAGAAGTTCGATGCAAGGGCGCTCTCCATCTTGACGGTATCCGACCATGTGCTGACAGGTGAAGCGACATCGAGCGAGGAGCGCCAGACGACATTCAATGAGATGATTGAAGTCGCATTGGATGCCAGCCTACCATTCATCGAAGAAAATCAATAGGGAGCCAGGAACAGTGCCATGCACTGTTCTTTTTCTTTAACTTTCATACTTAAACTGGTAAACTAAAACTTAATTATTCAAGTAGAAATTAGGTGTAAGTTTTGAACGAAGAACATGAGCGTCATGAGACGAAGAATCCGGGTGGACGCCGGATCAACATAAAACTTTTCTGGTTCATCATTATCCTGCTGACTTCGGTCATAGCAACGGCGGTCATTACTGCGCTCAGTCTGGAAGCCGGGAATGAAAAGGCCGTCAATGTGGGGACCGATACGAGAAGCGAATTTTCCAAACTGTACAATGTATATGACACGATCAACTCCGAATACTATGAAGATGTGGACCGGGATGCCCTGATTGAATCCTCCATCCAGGGCATGGTCGAAGGATTGGATGACCCGTATAGTGAATACATGAACAACGAAGAGACGGAAGCATTCCAGGAAACGGTCACAGGAAATTTCGAAGGCATCGGAGCAGAAGTGATGCAGGAAGGCAATCGCATCATCGTGACTTCACCGATGCGCGGCTCGCCGGCAGAAGAGGCGGGCATCGAACCTGGCGATGAGATCATTGCGGTCGACGGCGAGTCCATTGAAGGATGGACGACCCAGGAGGCTGTGCAGCTCATACGTGGTGAAAAGGGGACGGACGTCGTGCTCACCATCGTAAGAGGGGAAGGCGATCCGATCGACATAACGATCACAAGGGATACGATCCATATCGACAGTGTGACGTATGAAGAAGTCGATGGCGTCGGACACATCAGTGTCAATCGCTTCCAGAGAGGGACGACCGAAGAATTTGAAAGCAAACTGAATGAAGCTGCTGAAGACGACGTCGAGGACGTCATCATCGACTTCAGATACAATCCTGGCGGCCTGCTGGATGAGGCGGTCAACATGATCAACCAGTTCATCGATGAGGGCCAGACCGTGCTGTCCCTTGAAGATAATAATGGCGAACGCAATGAAATAGCGACAAGCGGGGAAGCAAACCCGAATACGGAGGACTTCACCGTCTACATCCTGATCAATGAAGGATCGGCGAGCGCTTCAGAAGTCTTTGCGGGCGCCATGGACGACCTCACCGGCGCCACCATCGCTGGTACGCAATCATTCGGCAAAGGTGTCGTCCAGCAGACAGTGGAATTCGGTGACGACTCCCTTCTGAAATATACGAACACCAAATGGCTGACACCAAACGGCCATTGGATACATGGGGAAGGCATCACACCGGACATTAAACTCGTCAACCCCGATTATTACAGGGTCGATATGCTCAGCCCGGATGAAGTGTACACAGAGGGCATTGCCAATGAGACGGTGCCGTCGATCAAAGTTGCTCTCGATACCCTCGGCTACGAAATTGAAGACTTCGATGAAGATTTCGGCCCTGATCTTACGACAGCGGTCGGTGACTTCCAGTCCGACAATGGTCTTGAAATGACCGGGAATGTGACAGGTGAAACTTCCACCATCCTCATGAGTGAACTGAGGGAGTACATCAATGAGAATGATGCCCAGCTCGAATATCTCGTCGACTACATCAATGGGGAATACACTGAAGAAGAAATTGAGGAGTATGCTGAAAGCAGGGCACAGCACCTTGAAATAGAATTGCCTGAAGAGGAAACAGAAGAAGGTGAGCCTTCCGAAGGACAGGATGAAGAACAGGAAGAGGAATCCACAGAAGAACCTGTAGACGAAGCATCTCCTGAAGAAGAATCTACAGAAGAATAATGTAAAGCCGTATGAACACAGTGTTTATACGGCTTTATATTGTATCCGCAGTAAAAATGGTTTAAAGTAATTAGCATAAAAGAGTTTTGGAGGAAAGTATGGAAGCGAAAAAGAGAAAAGTTGTCCTCACCGGTGGAGGCACCGTCGGACACGTAATGCTTAACAAACTGCTTATACCCTGCTTTATAAATAAGGGTGTTGAACCTGTCTATATTGGTTCGAAAAAGGGAATTGAAAAGGAAATAATCGGTGCAACATCCATCAAATACTACAATATTTCAAGCGGAAAGCTGAGACGCTACATTTCTGCCGAGAACTTCAAGGATGTATTCAAAGTCATGAGGGGTGTCGGGGATGCCCGTAAAGTATTGAAGAAGGAACAGGTCGAATTCGTATTTTCAAAAGGCGGTTTCGTCAGTGTACCGGTTGTGTTGGCAGCCAAATCTCTTGGAATTCCAGTATATATACATGAGTCCGACATCACTCCGGGCCTGGCCAACCGTATAGCTGGAAAATTCGCCACTAAAATCTATGTCACTTTCAAGAAGACCCTGGAGTATGTTCCGAAAGGAAAATCCGAGTATCTGGGCCCAGTGATACGGGATGAACTCAAAAGGGGCTACAGGGATATCGGATATGAACTCACCGGATTCACTGAAGAAAAGCCCGTCATGATCGTGATGGGAGGCTCCCTCGGTGCCCGTTCAATCAATACCTTCGTAAGGGAGAACCTCGATGCCCTGACGAAGGAATGGCAGATCATCCACCTATGTGGACGGGGCAATTACCAGGAGGGGCTCGACAACCCGAACTACAGACAGTTCGAATTCGTGAAGAAGGAGCTGCCGCACCTTCTGAGGATTTCGGATATTGCCGTCGGAAGAAGTGGTTCGAATGCCATCTATGAGTTCCTGCTGAATGAAAAGCCGATGATACTCATCCCGCTGCCGCTCTCTCAGAGCAGGGGAGATCAGGTTGAAAACGCCGAGTACTTCAAGGAAAAGGGCTATGCTGAAGTCATTCAGGACGAAGAACTGGATCTTGAAACATTCCAGACCACCCTGGACCGCATCCAAGGCAACAAGGATGCCATCGTGGAATGCATGAAGAAGTTTGAAGGTGGCTTCAGGCCGGAATCACTTGTCAATCTTCTGCTCGATGGGGAGGGGCAGCGATGACCCGAATGAAGAAACTTTCGCTCTTTCTGGTTTTTACCCTCATTTTTGGCGTCATCGCCTATTTTCATGAGTCCCGTATCGGACATTGGATCGATACTGAAGTCTATGAGTTCATCTATGCTTCCGAGAGCTTCATTACAACAGCATTGATGCTCGGCTTCACACAGGTCGGTGAAGTCCTGTCGATGGTCATCCTTTCATTGATAATGATTACGATATTGATGCTCTACAGGCTGAAGTTCGAGACCCTTTTCATGATCATCTCCATGCTCGCAAGCAGCGTACTCATTCCGGTCATGAAAAATTCATTCGACAGGGAAAGACCTTCCATGCTGAGACTCATCGATATCAAAGGATTCAGTTTTCCAAGTGGGCATGCGATGGGATCGACGATCTTCTTCGGCTCCCTCATGACGCTGATCAAGAACAGCGGTCTGAATAATAAAAGCATGCTGTATGGATTATGTGCATTCTTCATACTGATGATTTCTTCTTCAAGAGTCTACCTTGGCGTCCATTATCCCACGGATGTAATTGCTGGAATTGTGGCCGGTACAGCTGTCGTCATCGCTACGAGCTTCATCCTCCATAAAAAGCTTGACAGATTACCATCGCCTATATAAAATGTAATTGAAAATGATTATCAATGAGAATGAATAAGCCCCCCTTATTTAACAGATCATTTTCAAGACAAGTTTATATATCCATAAACACATGGCAGCGTCCCGCGGGGCGTTGCCATTTCTTTTATGTTTCCAATATAATGTCTTGGAAGGCAGATTGTGCATCCATCCCATGATACTCATGGCAGGTGAATTGCAGGAGCAGCCATACATTCCCGCTGTCCTGCCATCCCTTGATGTTATGATGGGGAAAAATAAATGATAGGAAGATAATGATGAAACATATTCTAGTAGTTGAAGATGAACTGAACCTCGCACGATTCATAGAACTGGAACTGGTCCATGAAGGCTATCATGTGACACTTTCTGCTGATGGGGAGGAGGGATTGCAGAAAGCACTCGACCATGATTTCGACTGCATATTGCTTGATCTGATGCTCCCGAAACTGAATGGACTGGAAGTATGCCGCCGGCTGAGGAAGGAGAAGGATACACCAATCATCATCATTACAGCCAAGGGGGAAACCTATGATAAGGTGATCGGATTGGACTATGGCGCCGATGATTACATTGTGAAGCCCTTCGAAATAGAGGAGCTGCTCGCTAGGATACGCGTCATCATGAGACGTTCCAGTTCAAAGGAAGACAACCGGGAAATACTGGAACTCCATGGCATAACGATGGATACATCCGCCTACCACGTCACTCTGGACGACAGGGAGCTCGACTTGACCAAGACGGAGTATGAACTCCTCCATCTCCTGATGAAGAATGCCGGTGTCGTCCTGCAACGGGAGACCATTCTTGACCATGTGTGGGGGTATGACAGTGAAGTGGAGACGAATGTGGTGGATGTTTATATCAGATACCTCCGAAACAAGCTCAAACCTTTCGACAAGCACAAACTGATAGAGACTGTCAGGGGTGTAGGGTATGTGATCCGGTCATGAATAAACAATCCCTGAAATACAGATGGCTGCGCCTTTCGACGCTCATCATCTCCATCACATACCTGATATTCAGTTCACTGCTCATCTATTTCACCAGCATGTATCTGAAGGACCAGGAATACCGTTCGGTCGACAGAAGCCTTGAAGAGCTGGAGAGTCTGTATGAATCTCAGCCAATCAATACGATCAGCCAGAATGAAATCTATTCCAGTCTGTATGACAGGCAGAAGATGATACTCTACACACAGAGCGGTGAAGAAGTCTTCAGCGCCACGACGGGAATCCCAATGGATCTGGACAGCAGCTTCGAACCTGTCCATGATAGGGAGATCTCCGCCATGAACAATGATGATGGCAGCTTCCTTGAAGGCCGTGTGAAACTCGATTCGCAATACTGGGATGGTTACATTACTGTCGTCCACCCCCTCGACTACTATAATTCTGTCATCAGAATGATGGTATTCATTGCCATCATCATCGGATTCCTGTCGATATTATTCACCTCGATCGTCAGCTACTTCTTTTCAACTCAGATGGTGAAGCCCATCAGGAACATAGCATATCAGTTGAGGCGGATTGAGGCGGAAGGCTTTTCGGAACGCCTCCAGATAGAGACGAACACTGAAGAGACGGACTACATGGTCGACTCCTTCAACCATATGATGGATTCCCTGGAGCGTTCATATAATCAGCAGAAGCAGTTTGTTGAAGATGCTTCCCATGAACTGAGGACACCACTCCAGATCATCCAGGGTCACCTCAAGCTGATCAGCAGGTGGGGCAGGCACAAGCCTGAAGTGCTCGATGAATCATTGAAGATATCCATAGATGAGCTACAGCGGATCAATAAGCTGGTCGAAGAACTACTGCTGCTCACCAAAAATGATGGGAAGACTGCAGAAGTGACAGAGGAAGCAGAAATCAATGAAGAAATAAAGAGCAGGGTCGATGCACTCAGAAAACTGCATCCCGACTATACTTTCACACTTGACCTCGACGAACGGCCCATAAAGTTCCACATCAATCCCTACCACCTTGAGCAGATCCTGGTGATATTCCTTGATAATGCCCTCAAATATGATCATGAACGAAAACACATCATCGTGACCACCGAGAAGAAGGACGGACATTTCGATATCGCCATAACAGACCACGGCATCGGCATACCGGAAGATGAAATCGAAGCCATATTCGACCGGTTCTACAGGGTGGACAAATCGAGGAGCAGAGAGCTTGGAGGAAATGGCCTTGGGCTCTCTATAGCAAGAAAACTTATCGATAACTATAAGGGGAAAGTATGGATTGACAGCAAAGAAGGAACTTTTACAAAAGTGACCATCCGTTTCCCTCTTGAAAATTAGATAAATGTTATAATAACAGGCATTATTGGCTTTAAAACGGTATACCATAGTGCTAGAATGGTACTGTATAAGTTAAAAAGATTCTAAAGAGGGTGGCAAAATGCAAGAGAGAGAACTTGAGAGCGCCCCGGTACGTTTCGGTACCAATATGGGGTTGCTTCTCGAGCTTCATGACATGTATCAAGATGATCCGGACAGTGTAAGCGATGAAATGCGCTTCCTATTTGACAACATTAGTTCTGGTCAGCCAGGCACTGTCCAATCGGATATGGATCATAGTAAAGTGAAAAGCCTATTGCGGCTGATCGACAACATCAGGCTGTTCGGTCACTTGGAATCAGACATCTATCCGCTTTACAGACCGGATGTCAAAAACATTCCAAGCCTGGACTATGGAGACTACGACCTCACGGAGGACGACCTTAAAAATATGCCTGCATCGCTCGTGAGCGTGCATCTTGGCGACTACTATGACAATGCCTATGAAGCTGTAACCCAACTCCATTCACTGTACACTGGCCCGCTTGCGTATGAATATATGCATATCAACGATACGGAAGAGCGCCAATGGCTGAAGGAAACCATCGAAACACAGGAAGAAATCTCACTTTCTTCAGATGAAAAGAAACATCTGTTTGAAACATTGGCGAAGGTTGAAGGCTTTGAAAAATACCTCCACAAGAATTTCGTCGGTGCCAAACGCTTTTCAATCGAAGGGCTCGATTCACTCGTGCCGATGCTCGATCATCTGCTTGGCCTCATGGCTGAGGAGGGCATACCAAACCTCCAGATCGGTATGGCGCACCGCGGCCGTCTGAATGTGTTGACCCACATTCTGGAAAAACCATATGAAATGATGATCAGTGAATTCATGCATACAGATCCGATGAAGTTCCTCCCAGAAGATGGCTCCCTTGAGATTACACAGGGGTGGATGAAAGATGTGAAATACCACCTGGGTGGGGCCAAGACGAGAAATGACAAAGGCCTTGAACAGCGGATCAGCCTTGCCAACAACCCGAGCCACCTGGAAGTGGTGGGCCCTGTCGTGCTTGGTAAAGCACGCGCACAGCAGGAGACCACCGACCATGCCGGTAAGCCGGAACAGGATTACAATAAAGCAATCGCCGCCATCATACATGGGGATGCCGCATTCCCTGGACAGGGCATCGTCTATGAATCTCTGAACCTCGGCAAGCTTGAGGGCTACAGCACTGGTGGATCAATGCACATCATCGCCAACAACCGCATCGGCTTCACGACAGAGGAGACGGATGCAAGATCTACGGTATACGCATCAGATGCCGCTTTGGGATTCGACCTGCCGATACTGCATGTCAATGCCGATAAGCCGGAACATGTACTGCGCTCCATCGAGATCGCACTCAAGTACCGCCAGAAGTTCAACAAGGACATCGTCATCGATGTAGTCGGCTACAGAAGATACGGACATAATGAAATGGACGAACCTTCTGCAACAAACCCGCTCCTTTACCAGGAAGTGAAGTCCCACGATACAATCGACGAAATCTATGGAGCTCAGCTTGTCGAGCAGAACATCATTTCCGAGGACGAAAAGGATGAAATCATCCAGGGCGTCTTCGATGAAATGAGGGCGGCACATGACAAGATCGACAAGAAGGATACGAACATTGATGGAGACCTACAGACACCTGAGGCAATTCTCGAGGGACAGGAAAATCCTGTCGATGAAATTTCCCGTGAACGTCTCCAGGAGATCAATGATGACCTATTCAAATATCCGGAATCCTTCACTGTCTTCAAAAAGCTGTCCAACGTTCTTGACCGCCGTAAGAAGCCATTTGACAACGAGGAAGACCTTGTGGACTGGGCACATGCAGAAGTGCTTGCCTTTGCAACGATCAACCAGGATGGTACACCGATCAGATTGACCGGACAGGATTCAGAGCGTGGAACATTCGCCCAGCGGCATGCAGTCCTTCATGATCCTGAAACAGGGGAGGAGCATGTGCCGCTCCATGAGGTGAGCAATTCAAATGCCACCTTCGATGTCCATAACTCACCACTTTCCGAAGCAGCCGTTGTCGGATTCGATTATGGATACAATGTGGAACGCAAGGATGTCCTCGCAATCTGGGAAGCACAGTATGGGGACTTCTCCAATATGGCACAAGTCATGTTCGACAACTTCATGGTTGCCGGCAATGCCAAGTGGGGAGAAACCAGCGGTATGACGCTCTTTCTCCCTCATGCCCAGGAAGGCCAGGGGGCAGAGCACTCCTCAGCACGCCTGGAACGCTATCTCCAGCTTGCTGCAGAGAATAATATGACCGTGGCCAACCTGTCCAGTGCATCGAACTATTTCCATCTGTTGAGGAAACAGGCAAAGTACCTGGACACTGAAAAGATGAGGCCTCTGGTCCTCATGACTCCGAAGAGCTTGCTCCGCAACCAGATTGTGAGCGAACCGGTAAGTGCCTTTGTAGAAGGTGGCTTCAGGGAGATCATCGTCCCTTCATACAAGAAGACGAAGGTCAAGAAGGTGCTTATTGCAAGCGGTAAGATGGCTGTGGATATCATGACCGAGCAGAAGGAGAATCCGAACGACGAAATCCTCCTCATCAGGCTGGAACAGATCTATCCATTCCCATCCGAACAGATCCAAGAGGTCTTGAACGACCTCAGAAACCTTGATGAAGTGAGATTCGTCCAGGAAGAACCGCAGAATATGGGTGCTTATCACTATGCACTGCCTTTCCTTCTTGAAATCGTACCCGACAAGGTGGACCTGAACTATGTAGGCAGGATCAAACGCGCCTCTACTGCAGAAGGTGATGGGGAATCCTACAAACTGATACAACAAAATATTATTGAAACTGCTCTAAAATCATAGGAGGTAGAATAATGGCTGAAGTTAAAGTGCCGGAACTGGCTGAATCAATTACAGAAGGAACGATCGCAAGCTGGCTGAAGCAAAAAGGCGATCGTGTCGAGAAGGGTGAAAACATTCTCGAACTTGAAACGGATAAAGTGAACGTGGAAGTGATCAGTGAAGAAGCCGGTGTCATCACCGAGCTTAAAGCTGAAGAAGGGGACACTGTTGAAGTCGGCCAGGTCATCGCCATAGTCGAAGATAATGGGGAAGCTGGCGGCTCATCTGAAGAGCAGTCCGAGGATACTTCCAAAGAGGAAGAAGGAGCATCCAAGGAATCCGAAAAGAGTTCAGAGAAAAAAGAGGAAACTTCCAAAGATGACTCCAAAGAATCCGCTGAGGAAGAATCTTCAGACGACGGTGAACGCATTGTTGCGACGCCATCAGCAAGACGCATGGCGCGCGAGAAGGGCATTGATCTGAGCGACATCAATGCATCCGATCCGCGCGGTCTCGTCAGAAGCCAGGATGTCGACAATCATGACAAACAGCCTGAAAAAGCTGAAGCGCCTAAAAAGCAGGAGCAGCCACAGAAACAGGCATCAGGCAAACCTGAGAAGCCTGTAGTGAGGGAAAAGATGTCCCGCAGAAGACAGACGATTGCCAAACGTCTGCTTGAAGTCTCCCAAAATACGGCTATGCTCACAACATTCAATGAAGTGGACATGACCAATCTCATGGAACTCAGGAAGCGCAAAAAGGATGAGTTCCAGGAACGCCATGACGGTACACGTCTCGGGTTCATGTCATTCTTTACAAAAGCTTCAGTGGCAGCTCTCAGAAAATACCCGGCTGTCAATGCTGAAATCGATGGAGAAGACCTCGTAATGAAACAGTTCTACGATATCGGTGTCGCTGTTTCTACAGATGAAGGCCTCGTCGTTCCAGTCGTCAGGGACTGTGACCGCAAGACTTTCGCAGAAATCGAGAGCGATATCGTCGATATGGCCAAGAAAGCCCAGAATAAGAAGCTCGGCCTTGATGATATGACTGGTGGATCGTTCACGATCACAAATGGTGGCGTCTTCGGTTCACTGATGTCCACACCGATCATCAATGGTACCCAGGCAGCCATCCTTGGTATGCACACCATCCAGAAACGGCCTGTAGCAATAGACGACGAGAATATGGAAAACCGTCCAATGATGTACATTGCACTCAGCTATGACCACAGGATCATCGATGGCAAAGAGGCGGTCGGATTCCTCAAAACGATCAAAGATCTGATTGAAAATCCAGAAGACCTCCTGCTGGAAGGATAATTGAAAGATCATGACAGGCTCCCGTGGGATGCCTGTCATTTTTATGTTAGAATCAAAATAAATTAAAATGTTTGGAGAGATCAATATGCTTCACGAAACTTGGAATGACAACAATTTAAGGACCGTCAGGGTAAAGCATACAGATGCGAAGAAATACAAAGTCTCTGATATGCTCACTTCCGGAGAAACCTATACGGTCGTCAATGAAACCGAAGAATATATATTCGTCAAAGACAACTCAGGCAAGGTCGGCGGCTACTACAAAACTTACTTTGAAGAAGTTGAATAGATATGGCCATAAAATTTCTTCATAACGATGAAAATATAAAAAGCGATGCCCAAGTCATCCTTTCCCTCGGAAAGAACCTCCTTCTGAAAGGGCCGACGGGCTCCGGTAAAACAAGGTTGGCTGAAGACTTGACAGGAGAGCTCGGCAAGGACATGTACAGCATAAACTGTTCAGTGGATGTCGATATCGAATCCCTGCTCGGCTTCAAAACGATCGAATACAACGAAGGTAGGCAGGAGATCACCTTCATAGATGGGCCGGTCATCCGAGCCATGAAGGAAGGGGCGATGCTCTATATTGACGAAATCAATATGGCTAAACCTGAAGTCCTTCCGATTTTGAATGCGGCCCTCGACTATCGCAGGACCATCACAAACCCCCT
Organism: Salinicoccus sp. RF5; assembly: GCF_020786625.1. NCBI lineage: Bacteria > Bacillati > Bacillota > Bacilli > Caryophanales > Staphylococcaceae > Salinicoccus > Salinicoccus sp. RF5. Next base: position 262,802 of record NZ_JAJGRC010000001.1, on the reverse strand, counting down.
GACCGGTGATACAATCGTTGCTGATGAGGGGTTCAACGTCATTGCAGCCATCAACGTCGGTTATGTCGGCACCATGCCCATGAATGAAGCACTGCTGAACCGTTTCAACGTCATAGAAATTGGCTACGTCTCGAAAGAATCGCTGAGGGAGGTGCTGAATTCACAGAGCATCCAGAAAGATGCGTCCCTCATCGAATCCATCACAGATTTCCATGAAGATCTCGTTACGATGACGGAGCAGGGCCAGATATCGCAGGAAGCTTCCAGTGTGAGAAGTCTGATCGACCTCGCCGACCTCAGTACAAAGATGCCGATCGGGCGTGCATGCTACCGGGCGATCATCGACAAGCTCGACAGTGAACAGGAGAAGAAAGCAATTCTGAATGCAGCAGAACTTCAGTTTGGAATGTGATGAACATGAGCTATTCATTTATAAAATTCAATGATGAAATTGTGGATTCCAAAATAATGATGGAAATCACTGACCTGTTGCGCCTTCTGCTGAAAAGGAAGGAAGTGACGGTCACTGTACGAAAGTACAGCTACTACAACCCTGCTTCCAATGAGTTCAACCTGAGCTTCTTTTGGAAGCACAGGACGGACATCAGTGAAAGGGAAGGGTTCAGGTACGATATACTTACCAGATATCCTTCCCCTTATATTTTCAACTACCCGGAATATGACAGGATGAAGGACAGGGAGGTATTCGCACAGCAGGTCTTCCTGTCCCTGGAATATTACCGTAACAGAAGGACAGCCATTGAATGGCGGCCGATGATCAGAAAAATCATTCAACTTGGGGACCGCATAAAAACGGATGAATACCAAAAGAATGCTTCCAATGATGCTGAAGCATTCCTGAGATCTTTCAATATTGCGATTTTGGAGGACAGGGAAAACATGGAGGCATTCGGAGAATCCTTTCCACTGATCAGTGAAAGCACCGGAGAAAGCATCACAGTGACAGAAGAGATAATAGAAAAATTATCTCCACAAATTTCGCTGAACACTTCCTACAGAATCCATGATATGCCCTTCAATGAAATCAATGAATTCAATAAGACGACGCCATTCAGGAAGGATGCCGAACGTCTCGATGAAAAGGCGGAGGAGGAAGAAGAGGAGACGAGCCGGGTGGACACCAAGACGGACCGTGATGCTGATGAAGCCAATATGCTCGGTGAGACCGGGGACAATACTTCACGTAAAAGTGCGCATGGAAGGCAGAATCCACATGAGGATGATGTATCCGACTACCATGAAGGCTTCGGTAAAAATACCGGGGACAACTTGATGGAGGATTCTGGCGCCATCAATCAGCACGCAGTGCTCAACATCGTAAAGCCCAAAATCAAACTCTCCCAGTATAAGGATTATCAGCGGATATTCGAGTCCTATAATGCTGTAGCCAAAAAGGTCATCGGTGACATTACCCAGATACTCAACTACAAGATGAACGCTTTCGAGACGAGGCGCACTACAGGAAAACTCATGAAGAATCCAATAGGACCGATAATCGATGACAGCCCGAAGCTTTTTGTAAAGAAGAATACCGAATCCAAGGAGCTGGATGCTGCGTTTACAGTCATCATCGACCAGTCGTTCTCGATGACTGAAACCCTTGAAGGCTGCCGGAATGGTGTCATCATACTGAATAATATCCTCAAGTCACTGGATATACCACACCGTATCGTTTCCCATCATGAGGACACATTTGAAGTGATGAAGAATCATTATCCGAATAACATCTATGAGCACATGGACTTCGGGAAATCCAAATACTACTACCCGGTATCACTGATGGACATTGAAGCTTCGGGCGATAACCGTGATGGACTTGTGATAAGACATGAGACCGAAAAGCTGCGGATGCGCAGTGAGAAGGACAGATTCATCATCATGTTCTCCGATGGCCTGCCAAGTGCCGAACAATATAACCAGAGCGGTATCATAGATACGCATGAGGCAGTGCAGGAAGCAAGAAAATCCGGCATCCAGGTCATCAATATCTTCATCGATGAATCGAATGAGGAAAACACACTGGCCGCCATCAGGAATATCTATGACACCAATACCATCATCGTCAATGATGCAGAAGAAATTGCTGCTGCATTGCCCAACCTGCTCAAGAGGATATTGACCAAAATATTAGTGTAGCTTTTCACACTTTGCAATATCTGACAATTAAGAATTTTATGGACTTAAAGGGGTTTGTATTGTAAACTAAGGTTTATCATTTCAATAACTTTTAAGTATTAGGAGGTCAACCCATGAATTTCAAACACAGCATCATCATCGGGTTCATGCTTTTTGCCATGTTCTTTGGGGCAGGAAACCTGATTTTCCCACCTGGTCTCGGGTTCCAGAGTGGAGACTATTTCTGGATGGCCATCATCGGATTCGTCATCACTGGTGTCGGTCTCCCTCTCGTCGGGGTAATCGCCGGTTCCATTTCAAAAGGTGGATACAGGGAATCATTGAAAGTCGTCCATCCGGCTTTTGCAGTCATCTTCATGGTGGTCATCTACCTTGCCATCGGGCCGTTCTTCGCTATTCCAAGAACAGCTACGACAGCCTATGAGATGTCACTTATGCCATTTATGGATGGAACAGGTTGGGTAAGCCTGCTCATCTTCTCAATCGTCTTCTTTACTATCGTCTTCCTTTTAAGCTACAACCCGAGCCGTATGGTAGACAACATCGGCCGCTTCCTTACACCAGTGCTTCTGGTCACTATTGTAGCGCTTATCATCAAAGCCATTATGATGTACATAAGCAACGATTCAGGTGCCTCGGCGGAAGGCTTCGATACAACTGCGCCATTTTCTGTCGGCTTTACAGAAGGATACCTTACAATGGATGCCATCGCAGCCATTGCATTCTCAGTCATCGTTCTGAACTCCATCCGTGATCTTGGTGTCACCAGCAGAAAAGAGCTGCTTATCGAAACGGTTAAGGCAAGTTCCATCGCCGCACTGCTTCTCGGCATCATCTATGTCTCACTTGGATGGATCGGCAACCGTGTAGATCTTGGTGGTGAGCAGGTCGATGATCAGAATCTGGGAACATTCCTGCTGACATTCGTCGCAAACGACTCCTTTGGCCAATTTGGCGCGATACTCCTTGGTGTCATCGTTGCGGTTGCATGTATAACGACGGCTACTGGCCTGATTGTTGCCGTAAGTGAATACTTCAACAGCATCCTGCCAAAGATATCATACGAAAAGTTCGTCGTCGTATTCACACTGATTTCCCTCGTATTGGCGAACCAGGGGCTTAACCAAGTCATTCAGACCAGTGTTCCAGTCCTCTATATCATCTATCCGATCGCAATGGCTTCTGTCGCGCTGCTGTTCCTGACATACTTTGTCCCTTCACCGAGACTCAGTTTCCAGCTTCCGGTTGCACTTGTAATCATCACAAGCATCCTTTCTGTCATACACAGGAATGGATGGATGGATCTTGGATGGATAGAGAACATGCCTCTATTTGCGAATTCATTTGAATGGATTCCAGTAATGATCATCGGATATATTGTTGGATATCTGATCGGCATGAAGCATGAAAAAGTGAAATACTCATAATAAAAAGCGCATCCGTCGGATGCGCTTTTTATTATTGGATCAGTAACGATGCTCTTCTTTGAGCTCAAGAAGCCTTGTCTTCAGTTCCTCTTCCATGGTTTCGAGCTCCCGCTCTGCTGCCTGGCGTTTCTGTGACCCTTCCTGCTGGATCCTCAACGTCTCTTCGATGGTGGTCACCAGGTTCTCCTGGGTCGTCTTCAACGTTTCGATATCCACGATGCCACGCTCATTCTCCTGGGTTGTCCGTATGGAGTTCTGCTTCAGCATTTCAGAGTTCTTTGTAAGCAGATCATTGGTCGTATTGGTGACTGCCTGCTGTGCCTGTGATGCGGACTCCTGGCGGAGCAGTGTGAGGGCTATGGCCATCTGGTTCTTCCAAAGCGGTATGCTTGTCAGAATGGAGCTTTGGATCTTCTCTGCCAGCGTCTGGTTGATGTTTTGTATCATTCTGATCTGTGGGGCGGACTGCAGGGTGATCTGTCTTGAGAGCTTCAAGTCATGTATCCGTTTTTCAAGCCTGTTGACGTACTGCATCATATCATTGACTTCCTGTACATGCATCTGGTTGCTTGATTCCTCAGCCTTCTTTCTGAGTTCAGGCAGTGTTTGGTTTTCAAGCTCTTCCTTCTTCATTTCAGCCGCAGCAATGTAGATGTTGATCGCATCAAAGTAATCCTTGTTCTGATCATACAGTTTGTCCAGGAGATGCACATCCTTGACCAGAACCTCCTTGGCATGTTCAAGCTGTATGCCGATGCGGTCGACCTGGGAGGCCACGCTCTGGTGTTTCGAAATCAGTTCATTCACTGATTTTTTCACCCTCCGGAATATGCGGTTGAAGATGTTCTTCTTCTCTTTCGTCAGTTCATCCGGATCGATTTCCTTCAGTTTCTTCATCAGACTCTCCAGCGTCTCTCCGATGGGGCCGACGTCCTTCGACTGGACTTCTGTGAGCATCTGGTGTGAGAACTTGGACAATGCCTGCTGGGCGTTTGAACCATATTGTATGAGTGCATCATTATCCAATGGTTCTATCTTATTCTTAATTTCTTCAATCCTCTTCAGATCTTCTTCTGTAAACCTTTCCTGATATGTCGCGAGAGTGCTCTGCTCATTCTTTTCCTCGATGCCCACTTCAGGCTGGGGCATGAGGTCAGTGTCTTCATCTACAGAAGAGAATGGATCGGATAACAGTTTCTCTTTTAGTTTATTTTCCTCTTTCATCATCTTCACCTCTGTTTTGATATACTGGCTCTTTTTCTTTCTTATTCAGGTCCACCTTCTCCTTATCAAGTTTGTTGTCGAGTTTGAGTGTGGACATCGTGCGCTTCTTATTCAGTTTTATGAAATCCTTCTCAACTTCAAGAGCCTGATAGCTGTCCCGGTTCATCGCAGAAAGGTTCGACTGGATGGTCCTTTTGAGTTCCAGCAGCGAAATGCGAGTTTCATGCAGCTTCACCTTCTCCTCCCTGGTCTTGCCGGGCATCTTATACAGAAAAAGATACTGTTCGATGGTATTCACGGCAGAATCAAGGTTCGAATGGAAGAACTGCTGTACATTGAAAAAGAGCTTGGGATCATTTTCGACTGTCTGGTAGATTGTGCGGACGAGCCGATTGATGTCATATATGAGTTTGACATCTTTCAAGGTCCTTACATTCTTATAGCTCTGCCTCAGCCTTTTGATCTTTTCCCTCGCTTCTGCAAGCTGCCTTTTGACATAGCGGTATTCACTTTTGGATATTCCCATCTTCTGCAGCTGGGAATTCAGGCTGATCGATTGGGTAGGGAAGTAGGCTGCAAAAAAGCCGCCTGCTGCAACCATCATGTCCAAAGCCAGATGAATATCGAAGGCGATCATCGAAAACGTACCGGCCACGACTGCAACCGGTATGGAGATCAATGAGGCGAACCAGTGTGATATATTATTCTTCATTTTTGGATTACACCTTCAGTCAATACTATTTGGTTACAAATCTGTCATAGCCGTCTTCCAGGGGGATTGTCTTGACCGAATAGTCATCAACATTCGAAGCAGGGGAGGCGCCTTCTGCGACTTGCCGTACGAACTCATCCAGATCCGCTTCCGACCCTGTGGCAAGTATTTCCACATAGTCCCGGACATTTGCTGCATATCCGGTGATGTTCAGCCGATCTGCAATGACTTTTGTCGAATATCTGAAACCGACCCCCTGGACACGTCCGGATACGATTATCATTCTTGATTCCATTTGCAACACCTCTTATACTATATTATAGGATTTTTCGCTTGATAATGCGAATTATACGCGTATATAATACATATATTATCAAACGCGAATGGAGTTTTTAAAATGTTTAAGATTGTCATACTCAGGGCGGATTATGAAGGCTGGTGGCTTTTTGAGGGATGGCAGGAGGACATCATTAGGCAGTTCAGCTATGAGTCCGAAACTGCGATGAAAGACGCATACAGGGACCTCATACAGAAAATGAAAGAACAGTTCCATTCATTCAAAGAAGGAAAATACAGCCTTCTTGCCTTCTTCAATAGCTGTGAGATGGAGAATTGTGAAGACTGCGGGGAAGATCTCCAGATTTTCTATACACCGATGATGCTTAAAGACGGGGAATTAATTGCATAATATTATTAGAATATTCATAAAAAATTATAAAATAGATAAAGAATGATTTGCAAATCCGGCTCATATGCCTTATAATTGAGATATCAATAAGTATTCTCCATATAAGAAATTGTATGTACCATACATTTCTATGCTATATGGGTTATGCTATTGAATATCGTCACTGGAGGATTTAATTAATGAAACAAGGTACAGTAAAATGGTTCAATGCAGAAAAAGGTTTTGGCTTCATCGAAATCGAGGGTGAAAACGACGTATTCGTACACTTCTCCGCTATCAACCAAGAAGGATACAAATCCCTTGAAGAAGGTCAGTCTGTAGAATTCGAAGTTGTTGAAGGCGACCGCGGCCCACAAGCTGCAAACGTTGTTAAACTCTAATATAAATCTATTTAAAAAAATTGATTTGTATCATCCAAACCTGGGCTTGTCCCAGGTTTTTTTATATTAAAAAAGAGCCCACGGGCTCTTTTTATTTTATAACACATCGTTTTGAACAAGCTGTTTCAGACTCTGTCTCCTGATGACTTCCCTTACATTGTCCTCAGTGACGAATACGACAGCCGGTTTCCTCATCTGATTGTAATTTGAAGCCATGGAGTAGTGGTAGGCCCCTGTGGTAGCGACCGCAACCAGATCACCTCGGCTGATGTCCTCCGGAAGAGGAAGGTTTTTGCCGATGATATCTCCAGATTCACACAGCTTGCCAACGACATGTGAATCGATGCTTTCCCCGTCACCGGCCTCTACAGTCAACACCTCATATTCGGCATCATACAGTGGCGTCCGTATGTGATCACTCATTCCGCCATCAATCGATACATACCTTGAGACGCCTGGAATATCCTTTACGACCCCAACTTCATAAATGGTCGTACCGGCTTCTGCCGCAATTGAACGTCCAGGCTCTATCATGATGTAGGGGAGGGCGATGTCATATTCGGCAGCAAGGGTCTTCAGCTTACTGATGATCCTTGAGAAGCCTTCCTCGATAGGAAACCTTACATCCGCTTCAGTGTAGCGGACACCATAGCCGCCGCCCATATTCAATATCTCAACATCGATGGAGGCGTTGGACAGCCATTCGAAAACGACATCGAGTGCTTTCAGGAAAGGACCTTCTTCCGAGATCTGCGAGCCCAGATGATAATGGACGCCCTTGAAATTCAACTTGTCGCTTTTATGTATCATGTCGATTGCCGCTTCAGCAGTACCATTGTGGATCGACAGTCCGAACTTGCTGTCTTCCTGGCCGGTCTGGATATAGGAATGTGTGTTTACATCGATGCCCGGATTGATTCTGAGCAGCACGTCCACAGGGTGATCAGCCAACCTGTCGATCAGCGCGACTTCATCCACCGCATCCACCACGAACAGGCCGATACCCATTTCAAGTGCATATTCGATTTCTTCAGCCGTCTTGTTGTTTCCATGGAAGTGTATGTCTGCAGCCGGGAATCCTGCCTCGAGTGCCGTATAGAGCTCACCCGCAGAAACGACGTCTAGCTTCATATTCTCCTCTTCAAGAAGTTTGACCATCTGTATGGAAGTGAAGGCTTTTGAAGCATACGAAATGGAATAATCCAGCGCTTCCCCTTCAAAAACACTGTGGAACCTTCTGCATTGGCTGCGAAGTGCATCTTCGTCATAGACGAATAGGGGAGTCCCATACTGTGCTGCCAAACCTTTCAGGGAATGGCCGTTCAAGTGCAGTTCATCATTGATATACGCTAGTGTCATTTAAAATCACCTTTTTTAGAGAGTTGTAGTTCAGCGCACCCAGTTGCTCGGAATTTGCCCCTGCACCCAGTGCCGTGTAGTCGTCGATCCGCAGATCATTGCTGTACATGATGACTTCGTCATCAAGTGTCACATCTTCATCCACTTCCACAATCATATGGCTCATCATCAAAGCCTTGATCGCATAGCGTTTCCCATTGATCATGCAGTCGAAGTCGGCGCGCTTTCTCAGGATGCCGTCCCCATAGCCGATATCGACCACTGCGATCTTTGCATCGTTTTCAGGCTGGTAGCTCCCGCCGTAACCGCACTTCTGGTTGGCTGAAAGTCTTCTCAGCTGGACGATCGGCGCCTTCAGAGTCAGACTCTGCATGTAATTTTCGGCAGGCAGTGATGCATAGGGTCGTGAGCCGTACAGGGCGATGCCGAGCCTCAGATGGGTGTGGCCATTGAACAGGCCGTCACGCGCAAAGCTTGCACTGTTCTGGGAATGGATATAATCGAACTCATGTCCTGTCGCCAGGACATCTGAAAGGAGCGTCATCCATAATTCCCTTTCCACTTCGTATTCTTCCATATCCAGTTCATCGGCATAGCCGAAGTGGGTCCAGATGCCTGCAATATCCACCCTTGCATGCCGGGGGAGGGCATGGGCATCATTGATGACTTCAACCATCTCTTCAGATGTGCTGAAGCCGGAACGGTTGAAGAGCCCTGCATATTCCAGATGTACACTGATGCCGGAGAGCGCCTCCCTATACTCATGATAATATTCGAGGGAGGGCAGGGTGATATGGAAGCCATTCTCCCTGACGGTATCAAGTTCATAGGTCGGATTCATCAGGAAAACCATCGCCTCGCTTGAAATCCTCCTGATCTCAAGCGCTTCATCCATTGAAGTGGTAGCGAACGAATGGATGCCAGCCTCAAGAAATGCCCTTACTGAAAATTCCAGACCATAATTGTATGCGTTGTTTTTGACAACAGCTATGACATCTTTGCCTACTGTTGCCGCTTCGGCTGTCTGTATGAACTGTTTTCTGTCTATTGTGAGTATGCCACCCATTCCATCCACTTCCTTCTTATAATTCTTCCATCAGTGCTTCATAATAATCTGCGACTTTCACCAATACCGCTTCATCGAAATCGAATGTCGATGTATGCAGGCTGCTTGTAAATCCCTTCTCCTCATTACGGCTTCCGAAAAATATGAAATAGGAGGGCGCAATCCGGTTGTAGAAACTGAAGTCCTCCCCGAACAGGTAGGGTTTTTCACTGTCGATGATGTTAATATCGATGGCAGTCAGGGCCGCTTCTACAGACGGCCTCAGCGCATCCACATTCATCACCGGCGGATAACCCTCATTGAAGGTGACCTCCACCTTGGAGCTGAACAGTTCAGTGGCCGTGCGGGCTAATGTTTCCATCCGTTCCTTTATCGCCTCAAGATCCGTCATCTCATAAGTCCGTATCGTACCTTCGAGGTAGCCTCTGCTTGCAACAGTGTTGATGGCTTCACCTGCATTCAAGTTTCCGATATGGATGATGTTTCGGTTCAGCCCATTCAGGTGGAAGTGCTGGAGCTGTGTCAGCTGCGTCGTGAGGTGAAGCAGTGTCTCTATCGCTGATACACCGTCATGCTTCGCCGCCACATGGGCCGACCGTCCATCCACGTAGAAACGGAACTCAGTTGCACTTGCAGTGATTTCGCCATCCCGGAGCACCACTTTGCCCTCATCCTCATTCGGCATCATATGGACACCGAACACCGCTTCGATTTCTTCCTCAGGCTGCCATGCATCAATCAGCTGATTGGCGCCTGCCGCTGTCTCCTCGGAAGGCTGGAAAATGAATATGACATTATGCTTCAGTTCTCCTGCATCATGCAAAGCTTTACAGCGTTTGGCAAAAAGCATCAGGGCCGCCGTATGGCCGTCATGCCCACACGCATGCATGGCATGATCTTCTGTGCTGCGGTAGGATACATCATTCTCCTCCTGTATCGGCAGGGCATCTATATCCGCTCTGAAGGCGATCGTCCGATTGGAGTTTCCTGAGAGATGAGCAACGGCCCCTGTTTCAAGAGGCCGTTCAAAAGGTATTTCCATCTGCTGCAGGAATTCAATGATGTATTCGGTCGTCCTATACTCCTGCATGCTCGTTTCAGGATGCTGATGCAGCATCCGTCTGTGTTCAGTCACAAATTCAAGATCAGTCATTAAGCTTCCTCAGAGCTGAAACGATTTCCCTCTTGGAGCTGTCAACATCCTGGGACTGCTTGATGACTTTTGCAGGTGTGCCTGCTACAACCGCTCCTGCTGGAACATCATCCGTAACAATTGCGCCTGCCGCTACAATCGCACCTTTTCCAACTCTTACACCTTCAAGGATGACGGCATTTGCACCGATCAGAACATCATCTTCAATGACTACCGGGGAAGCACTTGGCGGCTCTATGACGCCGGCGAGTACCGATCCTGCACCCACATGGACATTCTTCCCTGTAACAGCACGTCCGCCGAGGGAGGCATTCATATCAACCATAGTGCCTTCACCGACGATTGCACCGATATTGATCGTTGCACCCATCATGACGACTGCACCATCTTCAATCACTGCATTCTCACGGATGAACGCGCCCGGCTCTATGCGTGCATTTGTTTCTGACAGGTCTTTCAGCGGAATCGCAGAGTTCCTTCTGTCCATTTCAACTTCAATGTCTGTGATGATGTCCTTGTTGTACTCTTCAAATGCTTTCCAGTCCGCCAGATCTGCAAAGATCGTCTTTGATGTTTCGCTGCCGAACACCTTGAGTGTATCCGGGAATTCCACGCCTTCAAAGTTTCCGTTGACGTAGACTTTCACTGGCGTCACCTTGTGTGCATTACTGATGTACTGGATGATTTCTTCTGCTGTAAAGTTTTCCATTTTCCTATCTCTCCTCGAATAAATTATTGTAGTCGTAAAAGCCGTTCGGACGATTGACCAGGACATTTGCGGCCTTGAGTGCGCCATTCGCAAATATTTCCTTGGATTGCGCCTGATGGGTGATTTCGATGACTTCATCATCTTTGGCAAATATAACATCATGCGTACCTACAATGGAACCGCCACGGATCGCACTGACGCCGATTTCTTCCTTCTTCCGCTTCTCGTGGACATTGGATCTGTCATAGACCGGATAACTTTCATCGCGGTGCTCCAGAGCCGTATCCAGCAGCTTGACGAGGGTGCCGCTTGGTGCATCGACCTTTTTGTTGTGGTGGCGTTCCACCATCTCCAGGTCGAATTCATCCAGCATCGTCAACGCCTTCTTGAGCAGCGTATTCATCACATGGACACCGTAGCTCATATTGGCACTGAAGAATACCGGCAGGGAAGTGCTTTTTTCCTTCAGTATGGAGACGATTTCCTCCTTCTGCCCCGTCGTGGCGATTACGAGGGGCGTCTTCACCTCATCCTCAAGCAGTGGGAGCAGAAGCTCTGGATGCGAGAAGTCGATAGCGACATCGGCCTCTGCCGCGTCAATCGTCCCGAACGCAGGGTAGGGGGCATCCTTGCCGCTGCCTGCGATGATTCCGACTATCTCATGACCCTCTTCCTCGGCAAGTCTTGCTGTGATTTTGTTCATTGTGCCGTAGCCTATGAGAAGGATCTTCATACGAAGGAACCCTCCTTGAATTTTCTCATTGTCTGAATCACTTCATTCAATGCCTCCTCTTCGAGGGGAACAAGCGGCAACCTGAGTTCATAATTGCCGAAACCAAGTTCACTCGTCATCGCTTTGACAGGAATCGGATTGACATCCACCTGTACGGCTTCGATCATCGGCATCAGGGCGTCGAACTTCTCTTGTGAATCCCCGCTGCCATTCTTTATGCTTTCATAGACTTCCTGAAGCTCGCCCGGAATGATGTTGCCGACGACCGAAATCAGTCCTTTTCCACCCAGCTGGCAGAAATCGTGCATATTGTCGTCATTACCGCTGTAAAGGATGAAATTCTGGTCTGACGTCAGTTCGAGCACTTCTTTGGTGTATTCGAGGTTGCCCACAGCATCTTTCAATGCCACGATGTGCGGATGCCTGCTCAGTTCTGCAACCGTATCCGGCTCGATGGTCATGCCCGTCCTGCCAGGGACGTTGTAGAGGACGACCGGAAGCTCCGTGCTGTCTGCAATTTTGGTGAAATGCTGATAGAGGCCGCTCTGATTGCTTTTGTTGTAGTAGGGCGTAATGAGCATCAAGGCATCTGCGCCGATCTCTGCTGCATATTTGGACAGTTCTATGCTGGCACGGGTCGAGTTTGTACCGGTGCCTGCGATGACAGGAACCCTGCCTGCGACCGTATCCACACCCACCTTGAGCAGTTCGCGCGCTTCCTCTGAAGACAGTGTAGGGGACTCGCCGGTTGTACCATTTACGATGATCGCCTGGACATTGTTGTCGATCAGATACTCGATATGCTTCCTGAACGCCGCATAATCCACTTCGTCATTCGTCAGAGGGGTCGTGATTGCTACGCCAATACCTTCAAAAATAATATCGCTATCCATTTTGAACACTCTCCGTTTCCATCATCATTTTTAGGATCTGTACCGTATTCTGCGCTGCGCCTTTGAGAAGGTTGTCTGCTGTACACCATATATGGAATGTGTTTTCGAGTGACTCGTCCTTGCGGATGCGCCCGACGAAGACTTCGCTTTTTCCAGTGCTGTCAAGGGGAGTCGGATACTCATTGTTCTCCGGGTTGTCCACCAGTTTGATATGGGGAATGCCCTTGAATGCTTCACGCACTTCTTCGACCGTCGCTTCCTTGTCCAGAGTGACGTTGATCTGCACGGCATGGCTGTTTGTAACAGGTACGCGGACGCAAGTTGCTGTAACGGCGAGGTCTGGCTGGCTCAGGATCTTCTGTGTTTCGTCGATCATCTTCCTTTCCTCTTTCGTATAGCCATCTTCCTGGAAGACGTCTATATGCGGAAGGACATTATCATGGATTGGGTGCGGGTAGGTCGTCGGCGCTTCTCCCTTCGCCCCTTCTTCAAGGTCGCGCAGGCCGCCGACACCCGAGCCGGATACTGCCTGGTATGTCGTGTAATGCACCCTCTTGAGGCCAAATTTCTCCTTCAGCGGCTGAAGGGCGACAACAGACTGGATTGTGGAGCAGTTCGGGTTGGCGATGATCCTGCGGTCAAGGACGGGCCTGTTGATTTCCGGTACGATCAGGTCGATGTCCTCATGCATCCGCCATTGGCTTGAGTTGTCTATCACAATCGCGCCGCCTTCTTCAAATAGTGGGGCGAAGTGCTTGCTTGTACCGCCGCCGGCACTCATGATGACATAATCGAAGCCTTCCTTTGCCGCTTCCTCAGTCAATTCCCGGACTGTATACATCTGTCCCTGCACCTCGACCTCCTTGCCTGCAGATCGTGGGGAAGAGAAGAGGACAAGCTCATCTGCTGCTATCTCGTACTGTTCGAACATTTCTATCATTTTACTTCCGACGACACCCGTCGCTCCAACTATTGCTACCTTGACCATAATGATTCCTCCTGATTTTATAGATTGAATTTTTTCGCCAATACTTCGACTGCCTGCCTGTCCTTTTCACCATCCACGACATAGGAAATGCTGATTTCCGAAGTCGTCGTCTGATAGAAGGGGATGCCGGCCTGCTGCAATGCCATGAACGCCCGTGAGGCGACACCGGTCATATCACGCATCCCGGAACCGATGATTGAAACTTTTGAGTGGTTTGTCCTGACATCCATCACCATCTCCGGGTGGAGGCGTTCGACCGCTTCGAATATCTCATCCAGGCGATAGGATTCATTTCCCTTGACGGTGAAGGACAACTGGAACCCTTCACTGTTCACCACCTGGGAGATCATATCGATGTTGATGTCATGGGCCTCGAACTTTTCGAAAAGATCGAAGATGAGGGTCGACTCCCTTTCCGGTTCGTACAGGGTGACATGAATGATGTCACTGTCGAGCGCCACACCGGTTACTGCCTTCCTTTCGAGAACTTGTGTATCTTCCATGATCCATGTTCCTTTCTCATCTGATAGTGTGCGGCCCAAGTAGAGGGGGATCGAATGGTTCTTTGCGATCTCTATGCACCGTGTTTCAAGAACGCCTGCCCCGAGGGCACTCATTTCCATCATTTCATCGTAGGTGATTTCATAGATCCTTCCTGCCTCTTCATATACACGCGGGTCGGTCGCATAGACACCATCCACATCCGTATATATTTCACACGGCATGTTGCACCGGGCTGCTATGGCCACCGCTGTCGTGTCGGAACCTCCGCGGCCGAGTGTGGTGATCTCCATTTCATCGTTGATGCCCTGGAATCCGGCGATTACGACGACATCGTGGTTATCCAATGCGGCTTCCAGATGCTTCTGGTCAATATCCGCGATCCTGCTTTTCATGTGGCCGCCAAATGTCTTTATGCCTGCCTGATAGCCTGTCATCGCCTTTGTCCGGATGCCCAGGTCATCGAGGATGATCGAGAGGTAGGAGATCGTCTGCTGTTCTCCTGTCGTCAGAAGCAGTGCCACATGATCCTCCTTGGGAGTGGAGGAGAGGCTGTTTGCGTTCAACAGCAGCTCATCTGTAGTACCACCCATTGCACTGACTACGACGATCAGCTTCTCGCCCCTGGACACCCTTGATTTCAATTCATTCGCAATTTCCTTTATCTTGTCGAAATCACCGACAGATGTTCCTCCAAATTTCAAAACGCTCGTTTCCATATGTCCTCCTGTAGGGAAGCACTCACTCAAACTAAAAAAACAAGCCCGGCGGAATGCCGGACTTGTTCTGATCTATACACAAGTGATGCACTCCATTATTGTAAAAATAATGACAGACCTGGAGCTCTTAACCCTCAAATCCAATGGCTTGCCGCTGCAACGGCAGGCCATTTCGGCATCGCACCCTTTCACACACTTAAAGTTCGCAGACTATATATTAAGTGGCTACTGATGATTGATGCGCCTCATCCAACTGATATTTAATTTTATAAATGCCATTATACATACATAACCAATGCATGTAAACTACTTTCCTCAAAATATATGGAATTGTCCATAAATTATGATTTTATGAGACCCTGGTCTTTCAGGTATTCCTCATAGGTGGACTCTTTGACGATTGCACCGGAGTCCTTCAGTTCAATGACCTTGTTCGTGATCGTGTTGATGAATTCAAAGTCATGGGAAGTGAAGATGATGGAGCCCTTGAAGTCTTTCAGTCCGTCATTCACTGCAGTGATGCTTTCGAGGTCCAGGTGGTTGGTCGGTTCGTCGAGCAGGATGACGTTCGCCTTTGAGAGCATCATCTTCGACAGCATTGCACGGACTTTTTCCCCACCGGATAATACGCTTGCCTTCTTCTTGGCTTCTTCGCCGCTGAAGAGCATCCTTCCGAGGAAGCCTCTCAGGAAGGTTTCCGTCTGTTCTTCGGGTGGCGCATACTGGCGCAGCCAGTCGACAAGGTTCGTATCAACGCCTTCGAAATATTCCGAGTTGTCCTTCGGCATATAGCTCTGGCTTGTCGTCACGCCCCATTTGACTTCACCTTCATCCGGAGTGACTTCACCGGCCAGGATACGGAGGAGGGTGGTGCGTGCAATTTCAGAGGAGCCGATCAGGACGGCCTTGTCATATGGATCGAGTGTGAAGCTGACGTTATCCAGCACTTTGTTTCCGTCGACACTGTGCGTGAGCCCTTTTACATAGAGCAGGTCGTTGCCGATTTCACGTTCAGGCGTGAACTTCACAAACGGGTACCTTCTGGAAGATGGCTTGATGTCATCGAGTTCAATCTTCTCAAGCGTCTTCTTACGGCTTGTCGCCTGCTTGGATTTGGAGGCATTCGCACTGAACCGTGCAACGAAGTCCTTCAGTTCCTTGATTTTCTCTTCCTTCTTCTTGTTCTGATCCTGGGCCATCTGCAGCGCCAGTTGGCTGGATTGGTACCAGAAATCATAGTTGCCTACATACAGCTGTATCTTTCCGAAGTCGAGGTCGGCAATATGTGTACACACATTATTAAGGAAATGACGGTCGTGGGAAACCACGATGACAGTATTGTCGAAATTGATGAGGAATTCTTCAAGCCATTGGATCGCCTGTATGTCGAGGCCGTTGGTCGGCTCATCGAGGAGCAGGACATCAGGGTTGCCGAACAGGCTTTGTGCAAGCAGGACTTTGACTTTCTGATTGTTTTCGAGCTCGGACATGTTCTTGTCCACGAGGGTTGAATCTATGCCGAGGCCATGCAGCAGGCTTTCAGCATCGGATTCGGCCGTCCAGCCGCCCATTTCGCCGTATTCGCCTTCGAGTTCTGCAGCACGTATTCCATCCTCATCGGAGAAGTCCGGCTTCATATATATTTCATTCTTTTCATTCATGACTTCCCAAAGTTTTGCGTGGCCCATCATTACAACATCCAGCACACGGTATTCCTCGTATCCGAAATGGTCCTGTTTCAGGACTGCAAGACGCTCATCCTTCCCCATGCTCACATGGCCGGTCTGCGCCTCCATTTCTCCTGAAAGTATCTTGAGGAATGTGGATTTTCCGGCACCATTCGCACCGATCAGCCCGTAGCAGTTGCCCGGAGTGAACTTTATATTTACATCTTCAAACAGTTTGCGGTCGCCAAACCTCAGACTAACATCTATAACCTGTAGCATAGGCATTCTCCTTTAGTATATTCTTAAGCGATGATAACACATTTATGGTACCATTGAAATATAATTCTAGGAGGGCGGATACCAATGGAGCACGAATTGCGCCGATTTTCCACAATAATGGATGAGAGTCGTCGTACCGTATTTTTCACTGGTGCAGGGGTGTCGGTCAAAAGCGGCATCCCCGATTTCAGAAGTATGGGTGGCCTGTTCGATGAGATCAGCAGGGCAGGCCATTCGCCGGAATACCTTTTGAGCAGGGATCACCTGGAGGATGATCCGGAAAGTTTCATCCGTTTCTACAGGAAGCGCCTGATGCTTGCAGACAAGGCGCCGAACATCGTCCATGATTTCATTGCCCATGAAGAAATGGCAGGGCGGTCGCTCGGAGTCATCACCCAGAACATAGACGGGTTGCATCACGATGCAGGCAGCCGGAATGTGGATGAACTCCATGGGTCGCTCAACCGGTTCTACTGCATTTCATGCAGCAGGGAATACCCGAAGCAGGACGTCATGGGCAAAGATATCGCCCATTGTGCATGCGGCAGTGTGATCAGGCCGGACATCGTACTCTATGGGGAAATGCTGGATGAGACCGTCATAAATTCTGCAATAGACAAACTGGCGAAGGCAGATACACTGGTGGTGATGGGCTCATCGCTGCTCGTGAACCCTGCAGCATTCCTCATCAACTATTTCAACGGCAGCCACCTGGTCATCATCAACAGGGATGAAACACCCTTCGATTTGGACGCAGACCTTGTGCTCAATGAGGATATGACCGAAGTGATCGAAAAGATATATAATAATGAAGGAGATAGTTTATGAACCAGATATCAGGTACAGTACAATTTTTGGAAGTGATTAAAAAGGAAGGGTCCACTTATCATCTGAAGACGGAGGATGCACTCTACATCCGGATGAACGCATCGACTTCAGACAGGGAGTATGAAATCGGCGAGGAAATCAGCGCCTTCATCTACCCGAATAGAAGTGGCGAACTGTTTGCTGCGCCCGTCGTCCCTGATGCTTCCGTCGAACAGTATGGTTATGCCACTGTGACGGAAGTGAATAGGGAGGGGGCCTTTGTGGACATCGGCATACCGAGGGAGATACTGGTGCCGTGGATCGACCTTCCCAAAGTGAAGAGCGTGTGGCCGAAGGAGGGCGACAAGCTTTATCTCAAACTGAGGGCGGAAAGCGACAGCCAGCTGTATGGCAGGCTCATCACTGAAAATGAAGCAGCAGAACGCTTTACGCCGGTTGAAGCATCCAAGTTCGAGGAACTGAAGAACAAATGGATGGAAGGGCGTCCGTACCGCCTGCTCCGCATCGGTACATTCCTTCTGACCGAAGAAGGCCATAAGGTGTTTGTCCATGAGAGCGAACGTGAGGATGAGCCGAGGCTTGGCGAGCTTAAGAAGTTCAGGGTGATCGGCATCAATGACAAGGGTGAAATCAATGGTTCCTTCATCCAGCAGGCATACAAGAAGATGGATGCCGACAGCGAGAAGCTTCTGGACTACATCACTAAAAATGGCGGACGCATGCCGTTGAACGACAAAAGTTCACCAGAAGACATCAAAGAGGCATTCAACATGTCGAAGGGCTCATTCAAGCGCGCACTCGGCCGCCTGATGAAGGAGGGGAAAGTAGAACAGACTTCCAGGGAGACGGTGCTCAAAGAAAAACGGTAATCGAAAATTTCGATTACCGTTTTTTCTATTCTCCTATCTCTTCCGTCAGTGCTTCAAGCTGATCCACAAGTTCCCCGATATAATCGATCGTATCACGCAGTGGCTGGTCCGTCGTTACATCGACACCCGCCATCTGGGCCAGTTCGACAGGCGATTTCGTGCCTCCGGACTTGAGCACCTTCAGCCAGTCATCGACGGCAGGCTGCCCTTCGTTCAGCACCCGCTTGCTCATTGCGGTCGCAATGGTCAGGCCGGCGGAATATGTGTACGGGTAGAGTCCCATATAGTAGTGCGGCTGCCTCATCCATGTGAGTTCGGCACCCTCGGTGATCGTCACATCTTCTCCCCAGAATTCTTCGATCACCTGACGCTTGAGGCGGTTCAGTTCCGGTGCAGAGACGCTTTCGTTATTGTCCACCTTCTTGTACACTTCACGCTGATAGGCAGCTTCAAGCAGGTGCGTCACACAGTTGTGGTAGTACGTCCTTGAAATGATGGAACTGATGACCCAGCGCTTGAACTTCGGATCATCCGAATTCTCGAGCAGATGGTTCGCCATGAGCATTTCATTCATTGTGCTCGGTGCTTCTATGAAGTACATGGAGCTCCTTGCATCGAATACATTCTGTTCCCGGTTGGCATTGTAGAAATGGCCTGCGTGACCCAGTTCATGGGCAAGGACGAACACTTCGGTCATCAGGGAAGTCCATGATATCAGGATGAATGGATGGGAACCGTACGGGCTTGCACAGAAGGCACCGGTCGATTTCCCCTTATTCTTCACGAAGTCGATCCAGCGCTCATCGTATGCACGGTTGACCATGCTGAGATAGTCTTCCCCCATGATGCCGAGTGCATCATTAATGTATTTCCTGGATTCTTCCACACTGATTTCAGGTTCGGAGGACGGATCGAGGGAGATCTTGAGGTCTTCATATTTCATCTCATCGAGGCCATGGACACGCTTTAGGAGCTTAGCATAGCGTCTCATATGCGGTGCAAGATCACTCATGATCATGTCGATCTGACGGTTATAGAGCGTCTGATCCACATCCTGGCGATGGAGCAGGTAGTCGATGACCGAATCGAAGCCCCTGAGGTCGGCAGTCGTCTTCTCCTGCTTCAGCTGGAGGTCGTATGTCGCTGCCGTCGTGTGCTGATAGTCTGCGAGCTTATCGCTGAATGCACGGAATGCATTGCGTCTCACTTCAGTATCTTCATGCGATTCAAGTTCACCTTCAAAAGCAAGGTAGGAGAGGGGGATTTCCTGCCCATTGGCTGTAAATGTGCCGAAATCGATGTCCAGCAGCTTCGTTTTCAGGTAGAGGCTGTACGGCCCTTCGAATACGGTGGAGTAGGAGGCAAGTGCCTTTTCGACTTTTGCATCCAGCTGGTATGGCTTTTGCTTCAGCAGTTCATCCACGAAGTTTTCGAATTCCGGTGCCCGGGTCCTGATATCCTCGAGGAATGATTCGTCCTTCTGCAGCAGTTCACTTGTCAGGAAACTCGTTTCACTGCCGAAATATGTACCTATATTGCTCGCAATGCCACTCAGACGCTGTGCCGATGCATCCCCCTGGTCGGAAGACAGCCTGAGGTTCGCATATGCACCGATCGGCACCAACGACTCCATGAGGCCCTTGAAGCCTTCGATTGCTTCAACTGCAACTGAAGCATCGGTAAGGCTATTCGCATACTGCTTGCTGAAGCTTTCTATTTCAGGGCGGATTTTTTCCACTGCCTGTTCGAATGCATCATCAGATTCAAATAGATCGGTCAGATTCCATGTATAATTCACATCAACTTCATTTCTGGATTTCAATTGTTCCATTCTTTGACACTCCTTTAATTTCGGAAACCGAAGTATTAAGACCATTATACATGAAGATTCTAAAAATTTAAATCTTTTATTATACGAAGATGAATAAAGCAAAATGAATAGGTTTTGTTGCTGTGATTTAAGAGAATATAAGTATGGAATAGATGCTTCCGGGAGGTGAATGGAATGATCGATAGTCCAAGCTTCTATATAATCAGCATATTGCTGGTAATCATCATCAGCGTACTCATTGCAATGAGCACCAGTAAATATATACTCATGCCGATTGCCGTTTTCATAATCATGGCACTGACAGCGTTCATCGTGCCAAACTTCATGGAGGATACAAACTGGGAACCGCTGATGGGTTATGCCGTATTCCTTGGGATACTGTCATTGATTGTTAGTGTCCTGACATGGCTGTATGTCAGAGGTCGCAGAAGGAAGAAGGCACTTGCAGATGAACATGCAGGCACACAGGAAGTGGATCAAACTGATTATACACATGACGAAAGGAAAAGATAGAAACGGGACAGCTGTATACGCAGCTGTTTTTTTATGACGAAAAAGCCGACAAACATGTATATACATATAATACAGGTTTAAAGAGATTGTAATGATTGCAGAACATTGGATATGATGAATCCAATAACAAGTTATCTATAGGATTATAGACATATACGTGGAACCATCACTTGACTGCGGGGTCGACGCCGTTAGAAGGCCGGCAGAGGCAAAGTAAAGTAAACGAATAATCATGGGGAATATGGAGAAAAGATAAAAAGGGTGCACCTTTCAGATATATAGATAACTTCCTATAATATATATTATGTAAACTTTATAATATGGAGAAATAAGACCTTGTAGAATTACCAGTATTTGGCCAAAATAATACCTGATCCGGTAATCACCGGATCAGGTATTTAACATCCATTTATCATTTGTCATGTTTTCATTGCTGGTCAATTGTTTTCTTTTGATTCGTTTACAACTTTATATACAGTCGCCCTTGATACGCCAACCATTTCTGCAATCTGTTTCCCCGTGTATTTCTGCGTATCATACAATGACTGTATCATCGCTTTCTTGTCATCCGTTATGCCAGGCCTGCCGCCGTTTCTGCCGCGTGCCCTTGCTGATTCCAGTCCTTTCTTCGTTCGTTCGCTCAGCAAGCTTGCTTCCAGTTCCGCAAATGCCGACATCATTGTAAAGAACATCTTTCCCATCGGATCCTTCGTCGTGACGTTCATATTGATGATTTCGAGGTCGATTCCGCGTTTTTCCAGCGTTGTCGCCAGTTCTATCAGCTGTTTTGTCGTCCGGCCCAGCCGATCCAGTTTAGTGATCACCATCGTGTCGCCCTCCCGCATGTACTCCATACACTGTTCCAGCGCTGTGCGTTCTGCCTTACGTCCGCTCACCTTTTCTGAGAAGATCTTGATGCATCCCGCCTCCTGCAGCATATCCAGCTGGCTTTCCAAGTTCTGTCCCTTTGTACTTACTCTTGCATATCCTATTTTACTCATTTTTCCATACCTTCCTTTAAATGTATTTTAAACGGTATAGTTATAGTATAAGTCTACAGAGAAAAAAAGACAAGTAAAAACACAACATTTATTAATATTTTTGGTGTTTTTGTTTATTTACTGTTAATGTTTATAAAACCCTCGTTAAATAGACTCCCTATTTTCATACCTCTTCTCGTCTTAAATTTATACATTCCCTCTGCTCTACAAGATGCATCAAAAAGAAAAGAAGCTATAGCATTGCTATAACTTCTTTTGCGTCTATACCTTCTTGAGCTTCTCAGCCAGCTTGTATACCGGTCTGTTGAAGATCTTTTCAAATGTGCCCGGCAACTCTTCAATGAAGGGATCATACCCTTTCTTGAATTTGTAGACGCCATAGTCCTTCGAGTCTTCCGTGAAGTCGCCGGTCAATCCGGAAAGGTTGAATCGGCGGAGTCCGAGTGACTTCGCCTTTTTGATCATCTGCCATGTCGTATAGTTGGTGCCCATGAACATGGAGTGCTCCGGATAGCTTCCACTGAAAAGATATACCATCTCGTGGTTGTTGTAGTAGTACATCGCAGCTGACAGTTCGATGATGCTGCCATACTCCGCCTGTACACCTCTGATCTTTTCAATGCGCTTCTCTTTGTTGGCGGTCAAATCCTTCAGCTCATTGAGCCGGCCCTTCATGCGTTTCGTGCCATTGCCGCTGTCGAGCTTATTCTGCATATCCCTGCGGTCGGACTCCAATGCATCAAGCTCTTCTGTGAGCCTGTCCAGGTACTCCTCGAGATCGATGTAGCTCAACGTCAGATAGGTACGATCCTTCAGTGTATGGAGCAGATTTCTGATCTTTTTGCTGCTGACGGGGTCGAAGCCGATGCGCTCCTCCGTATCCTTGTATATATCGATGAATTTGTCGTATTCATTCTCTTCGAGATATCTGAGGCGGACGCCCATCTGTTCGCTCGTCCGTGTATTATAGCGGGTCGTCTTGTCCATACCTTTGAGCAGTTCTTCTTCACTCTTGGTGATATCGAGTACCGCCTGATGCCTCAGCAGTTCGTCCGTCACCAGCTGTCTTGTAAATCCATTATGCCTGTAACCCTGGTTGCGATAGATGTCTACGATTTCATGGTTGTTCCATTCACTCTCTATGACTTCCCCTTCGCTGTTGCGTATCTGGTATATATAATAGGGGGAATGTATCATTTTGAGACCGTTCTGCTTTTTGGCATATTCATCTATTTCCTTCAGGAAAAATTGGAGCCGTTCATTTGAGAAAGGCTTAATCAATGGACCCGCATGCGAAGTGAATATCCTGTAGCGTTTCAGGACAGGCCTTCCACTGAGCATGGATACGCCGATGAGTGCATCATCTTCGTAAAGCCCAAGAAGATGGGTCTCCTGAACGCCTGAAATGTAGTCGTAGTACAGGGGGTCATGCAGATAATGGCTGTAGCTGTCATAATCCGCCATGAACGCTTTGAAAGTCTCCTCTTGGATTGGTGATGTCTGCATAGTCGGAACTAACCTTCCTTTACTCGTCAATTGGATTTTGCGGCGGCTTTCTGTTCAATTTTCCGTTTCACTTTGTACAGGTTATACGGCACTTTGCTGATCACTTTTACAAAGTCTCCAACCAATTCTTCAATTTCTGCATTGAATCCGCGCTTGAAGCGGTATACGCCATAGTCTTCCCCATCTTCGGAGAAGTCTCCGCTGACGCCATAGAAATTATAGCGGCTGATGCCCTTGTCCATGCAGTACTTCATCATCTCGAAATGCATCATGTACGGTCCGACGAAATGGGCGTATTCACTGGAGCTCGCACCGGAGTTGTAGACCATTTCATATGGTGTCTCGAAATAGATGCCCGAAGCAAGGTTGAGGATGTTGCCTTCTTTTTTCTGTATTTCACTCGCCTGCATCCTGTCTTCCGTCATCTTGTCGAGCTGCTTGTCGAGTTCGGCGATCTTATTGAGCGTCTTGTCGTTCTTGTTCTCCTTCTCCATCAGCTGATTCCGCTTGCTTTCATTCTCTTCAATCTGCTCTGATAGATTGTTGACGTATTCATCAAGCTCTATATAGGCAAGTGGGATCAGTACCTTATCCCCATATGCCTTCTTGAAGTTGGAATAGTATTCACGCGGATTCGGATGGGTGAAGAATCCCTGCCTTTCACTCGTATCAAGATAGAGATCCATGAAGATGTCAATTTCATCCACCTCGAGGAAACGTACCTTCACCCCATACTTCTGGGCTTTCTTGATGTTCCGCTTCCTTTGGGAATCGAAGGATTTCAGGAGTGACTTCTCATCATGGCCGGACAGGTCGAGGACACTCATCCATCGCGCCTGTGATGTTTTCGAGTAGCCGCGTGTGAATCCCTGATGGACATAGCCCTCTTCCTCCATTATCTGGATCAGTGCATCTTGTGCTGGATAGTCCTCTTTCGGATTTACATCCTTGTCATATTTCCTGTAGATCCAGTTCGGATCCAGTTTGACATACAGGCCGTTGTTCTTCTTCAAATATTTCGTAAGGGCCTGCAGGAAGAACCGGACGAGTTCATGATTATGATAGTCCAGGACAGGACCGCGGTTGGAATAGTAGAAGTACTTGCCCATGACGGTCTTCTTCAGGGTGAAGAGGCAGGCGGCTATGACGGCACCCTCCTCGTCCTTGACCCCGAGCAGGCGGACCTTCTGCTTGTCCATCTCCCTGTTCTTCTTATTCTCTATCATTTGAAAGAAGGCGGATTCCTCACCTTTTTCTATATAATTCGCATATTCCTTTTCAGTCAATTCAACAAATTTCATCAGTATTCCTACCTCCCAATCTGCTTCCGTATTTTCGTGAGCGCCTGATAGGCCTTATAGGCCGGCGCATTGATCGGCTTGATGAAATCTCCGACATACTCATACACGGCAGCATTGAAACCTTTCTTGAACTGTATGACACCGTAGTCCTCCGCTTCTTCGGAGAAGTCTCCGCTGATGCCATAGAAATTGTATAGATCGATGCCATGTTCGAGTGCATAGTTGATCATATGCCATTGTATCAGATAGCTTCCTGCAAAATGCCTGAAGGCATTGTCGCTGCCCCCGGCAAGATAGACCACTTCATGCGGTGTGATGAAATAGTATGCACTTGCAATCGGCAGCTCCTCACCATGGGTCTCACGGAGCTCTTTCCCTTCGGCAAGCTTATCCTCTATGTTCTTCAGCTGGTCGCCGAAATTCCTGATCTTCTTCTCGGCCTTGCTGTTGGATGGGTCCTTCTCCAGATCCTTCTCGGCCTTTTCGATATTTTTGACGAGACCGTCCCGGTCCTTGGCAATCGATTCCGTATATTCGTCGAGATTGACGTATACGAGCGGGATGATGACGTTGTCGCCGAAATGCTTCTTCCTGCTGATGTAGTAGGCATCATCGCGGTCGACGAATGATTTCATTTCGGATGTATCCTTCATGAACTTCCTGAACACGTCAATCTCATCGAGCTCCAGGTAGCGTATATGCAGGCCATGCTTCTGGGCCTTCTTGATGTTCCGCTTCCGGAGGCTGTCCATATCATTCAGCAGCGTCTTCGGATCTTTCCCGGAGAGATCGAGTACCGAATGCCATCTGATCTGGATGACCGGGTCGAACCCTACCGTAAATCCATCATGTTTGAATCCCTGTGCCTCGAATTGATCGAAGATGTGCTGATTGCCCCGGTCCTTGAGGATCTTGCCATCATGATCCCGTTCCCTGAGCACTTCATATGGGTCGATCCTTGCATACATGACCTTCTTGGGTTTCAAAAACCTTTGGAGCCCCTCAAAGAACGTATCGAACACCTGCTTGTCTGCATAATCCATCACCGGCCCGCGGTTGCTGTAGGCATATTTGAATACTTTCATCACCGGGGTCAGCGTAATGAGGCAGGCAGCCCTGACCGCTCCGCCGTCCTTCACACCGACAAGGTAGGTTTCAACACCCTGCTCCACCTTCAGGCGGTAGTTGTCCTCCGTCTGTGTAAAATGACTGAAGTGGGTCCGGGTGAAATGATCGAATTCCTCAGTGGTCAACTCTGTAAATTGCATATTGGCACTCCTGTCAACTATTTTTAATACTTTGCTTATATTATCAGATTTGCTGTGGCATCTCCATAATTAGTGAATGATTTAAGCATAGTCCTATGTATTATATCACTTGGAGGACGGACTGGCACCGTTCCATCTATTATGATGCGCCATCCATCCCTGCTTCCAATGTCCATTATACCCTGTCTGCCTCGATCTATGCGAAACTGCCTGCTATCTTTTATGCCCTGCAATCAACCCATCCCTCAGTTTCAGAGTCGAGGCTTCCGTACAGCTGAGGGCACGCATGACACTCAGTTGCCCGTACTTCACCTTGAGGTTATCCACGGTCCTCAACAGCCTTTCCCGCCTTTCGACAGCCTCCACGTCATCAAACAGTGAAATCTGCCGCGCATATCCTGGAATGAAGTTCGTCAGCGTGACGCTCAAGGTGCGGTACCGGGCATGGGGATCGGCAAGTGCCTGAAGCGCCTTCCATATCCCCCGCATGATGACATCCCCGTCATCCGTCCCTTCCCGGACTGTGAACTGCTTGCGGTATATCCTGCCTTCTGCAGTCCCCACGGCAAACTGGATCGTCCGTGCCAGTCTCCCCGCCAGCCTCAGACGGTGGGTGACTTCGTCCACGTGTTCCAGCAGCACCACATATATTTCATCGAAGCGGTAGTCCCGCATCAGTATCTGGCTCTTTGCGATCGATGGGGAATGGATGGCGTGCTTTTCGCGGATGAGGCTGAAGTCGATTCCGTTGGCATGGAGGTGCCAGTCCACACCGATGACCCCGAAGTCCCGCTTCAGATGGACCACCGGATAGCGTGCAAGATCCCCGATGGAGAATATCCCCCGTTCATTAAGCTTGACCTCACTCCTTCTGTTGATCCCCCAGAAATTCCTGAGCGGCTTGATGGGCCAGAGCTTGCGGGGCACATCATGATAGCGCCACTCTGCAATGCCGTCCGGCATCCGCTTCGCCTCGATATCCAGGGAAAGTTTGCTGAGCAGCATGTTATCCCCGACGCCGATTGCACAGTCGATCCCCGTCTCTTCATATACTTCCTTCTTGAGCCGCTTGGCCAGAGCATAGGGTGAATCCTCGAATATGCGGTAGCTTTCCGTCACATCCATGAAAAACTCATCAACGGAGTATTGATGGAAATCTTCCGGCGCCACATATTTCAGGGCGATTTCCGTAATCCTTGCCGAATAGTCCAGATATGTCTTCATCGACGGATTGATGATGTATATGTCGCGGCGGGCCGGTATTTCAAACAGCCTGGACCCCGTCTTTATTCCGAGCTTCTTCAGTTCCGGTGTAGCCGCAAGCACTACGGAGCCGAGGCTTTTCGTATCCGCCACCACAGCAAGTTTGGCCGTCATGGGGTCGAGCCCCTTCAACAGGCATGAGACACTCGCAAAGAAACTTTTCTGATCGACGCAGAATACATGGCGCTTTGGACAGATATGATAATTGTACATGTCATCCCCTCCATACAGAACATATGTTCGCACCTTCGTATATTCATCATATCACAGAATCCATCCGGATAGACACGAATCTTCTGCATTCATAAGTAAATGCATATCAATTGGGTATGGGACATTATAAAACTTTAAAGACAAAAGGAGGAACACTCATTGAAGGATATCATCGCATTACTTAAAAAAGGGAGTATGGCCTCCCTCACCGCTTCCATCGTCAACTTCTTCATCGCAGGGCTCAAAGGTGTAGCTTTCATCCTGACGGCCAACGTCGCGATGTTCGCCGAAATGATGCACTCGATCGGCGATGCGCTCAACCAGCTTTTCGTCTTCATAGGTTCAGGGCTGTCGAAAAAGGCACCCACTGAGCGTTTCCCCTTCGGCTTCGGCCGTCTGGTGAATCTCGTCCTGCTCTTTGCAGTCATCATCGTCGGCATCCTCGCCTACGAGACGGTAAGGGAGGGTCTCCACCACATTCTGGAACCCCTGCCTGTAGAGACCGATACGACCATGCTGCTGATCAATATCGGCGTCCTCGCCATCGCAGCGATACTCGAGGCATTCGTACTCTATAAGGCCGGAAAGGAGCTCCTCCAGCAGGCGGACATGCCCTATGATGGCCTGAAGCCGCTGACTACAAGCTTCGCCAATATGGACCGGGCCAAGCCGGCAACAAAGCTTGTCTCCCTCGAAGATGCTGTTGCAACAGGGGGTGCGATATTTGCAATCATCGCAATCCTCGTCGCCCGCTTCACAGGATTCTCGCAGAGTGAAGGGATCGCTTCGGTCGTCATCGGCCTGGCTATGTTCTATATCGTCTATAAGATCTTCATGGAGAATGCAGCCGGGGCACTTGGAGAACATGACCCGCGCATGGAGGAACGGATCTCACAGATCGTTCTGCGCCACGATGAGATAAAGGACATCAGAAAGCTCTTCGTCATGAAGGAAGGCGACAACCTCCACGCGGAAGTCATCGCCGAAATCGATCCGGACCTCACTTCCAGGGAAGTCAACAGGATCAGGGATGAGATAGAAAAACTGATCCTTAAGCAGCAGCACGTGACGGATGTGAATATGGAGTTCGAACTGAATGACGGCAAGCGTACATGGCCGAAGACCCAAGATGACCTCGACAGGAAACCGAAATATTAGCACGAAAAAAGGATGGCGTAACCGCCATCCTTTTTATTTTCTATTCATTCGCTGCCGGTTCCTCGCGGGTCGGCTCTCCGGCATCCGGATCCTCCAAATCCGCTTCAAAGAAGTCATGGATCGCTTGGCTGTTCGCTTCGAAGTCAAGGTCGATGACATTTCCGGCGTGCGGCGTGTCCATGAACTGGTACGTATCTTCCACCGGCACGGTGAGTGTCGGAATGTCCTTATCGCCCCGTATCAGGAAGGAGGCCATCATCCGGTACAGTTCCCCGTCGCTCATGCTCGTATTGACGTGACCCATTCCGGTGCCCGCAATTTTCGGAAGCTTGAGTATGCTTCCCAAAGTCAGCGCCTCATCCTTGACTGCATTGATCACCTGCTGCTGGCGTCTCACACGGCCGAAGTCACCCTCTGCATCCTGACGGAACCGGGCATAGGCAAGCAGGTCTTCCCCTCCAAGCCGCTGTTCCCCCTGCTTCAGTTCCGTATCTATCTTCTCCGACATGTCCTTTTCCACATCGATCATGATGCCGTCCTTATTGATCACATCAACGACCGATTCGAAGGCCTGGTAGTCGATGACTGCATATTCCTCGACTTCGACGCCGAAGTTCTGCTGGATGGTCTGCCTGAGCAGTTCGACACCCCCGAGGGAGTAGACGGAATTGATCTTGTAGCTCTGGAAGCCGGGAATCTCCACGTATATATCCCGCATGAGGGAGACCATCTTCATTTCCTTGTTCATGTAGTCATACTGTGCCAGCATGATGACGTCCGTCCGCTGGGCACCATCCACCTCGCGGTCGGCGCCGAGCAGCAGGATGTTCTTCTTGCCGTCGTTGTCATCCGCCCCGTTGAATTCCATCTCCTCCTGTTCAACCCCGTTTTCGCGTGCGATATCGAGACCGGACTGGTATGAGAAATACACATATAGGATTGTGCCGACGAGCACCGCGAGCAGTATGAGCGGAATGAGCGCCCGCTTCCGGATGCGCCGCTTCCGCCCTTCGGGCTGCGGCCTGTCGGAACGTCTGTATTCATTGTCCATAATCATGCTCCTGTCATCAATCTATCAAATCATTTTAACCGGTTTTTAGAAATTAATAAAGAAATAATATCTCCCCATCATTCCATGGAGGATAAAAAATTGTGGTGCCGTATGCTTATATAGTAAAATATATATAAGGAATGAGGGATGGAAATGACTAAAAAAATATTACTTTTGGCAATGATGCTCGTGCTGCTGTTGCCCGTTCCGGCC
Source organism: Salinicoccus sp. RF5 (assembly GCF_020786625.1). Classification (NCBI taxonomy): domain Bacteria; kingdom Bacillati; phylum Bacillota; class Bacilli; order Caryophanales; family Staphylococcaceae; genus Salinicoccus; species Salinicoccus sp. RF5. The sequence goes on along the minus strand of NZ_JAJGRC010000001.1, from coordinate 233,132 downwards.
CAGGCGGCTTCGGAATGGGAGGAAGCGGTCACAGTTTATGGCGCAGCGCTTGAGAGCGACCAGCAGCTGCTTGATGCGACACGTGAAATACTCGGCACCGAGGAGAACGACAAAATCGAATATGTCTACAGCGAGGATGTACAGCAGTACATCGGCAAGGACTACAGCAATGACGTGCTCAAATCGAGCATCCGCATCATACAGGAATCTGAAGGCCATGGCCTTGACATCACCGTGGATGAGAGCATGGGGGACATCACAGAAATTACAGAGGAGACATACAAGAATGCACTGCTGACTTCCGGCATCACCGATGCGGAAGTGGTCATCGGGGCAGCCGAGGATGTCACCGGTGAAAGTGCCCTCTCCGGCATCTACAAAGCGTACGAATCACAGGGGGAGGCTATAGATACCGAACGTACACAGAACTCCCAAGAGGAACTTGAGACGATCTCCGGCATCTCCGAGGAGAACAGCAATGTCGAAGGGTTCTCCCAGGAGCAGCTGAACAAGATGATCACCGACATCAAAATTGAAGTCATCAACCAGGGCGGCGACCTGACGGAGCAGGAGATCAGGGATATCGTCGATGAGCAGATGGCGGCCAACGGCCTCGACGGCCTGCTGTCACAGGATCAGATCGACAGGATCGTCGTCATCATCATCCAGATACAGGACTCCGGCATCTTCCAGAGCGAGGAGGCCGAACGGCTGAAGGACAGCGCCCAGAACCTCCTCGATCAGATCACTTCGAGTGAAGCATTCCAGAATGCAGCCGATCAGGCTGAGGAGATTGGACAGGATATACAGGAATCGAGCGCCTGGGAATCATTCAAGAAGGCGGCATCCGATTTCTTCTCAAGCATCGTCTCCTTCTTCAGATCACTCTTCAACTAGAAAAGAGCAGACCATATGGTCTGCTCTTTTTATTATGTGCCTTTTATGGCCTTTCTTCATTGCGATAGGCGTAGCGGTTCTCGCCCCATTCATCGACTTCCGAAAGGTCGGCTTTGATGTTGTTCGTCTGGAAGACGGGATTCACACCCGTTTTCAGCTGCGCCTTATAGTCGGCTGCAACCTGCCAGACGATATGGCTCAGTCCGAATACCGCGACAAGGTTGGTCACCGCCATGAGTGCCATGAACATGTCCGCTGTCGCCCAGGCCGTCTCAAGGTCCATCACCGCACCGATGAAGACCATGACGACGACAAGCACCTTGAATATAAGCAGAACCACCCGGTTCTCCTTGATGTAGTTCAGGTTGCTCTGACCGTAGAAGTAGTTCCCGAGGATGGAACTGTAGGCGAAGAGCAGGATGACGATCGCGATGAAGGTCGCCCCGAAGGAGCCGATCTGCTCCGACATCGCCGCCTGTGTCACCTGGATGCCCTGGAGTGCGTCTGCTCCATAGCTCAGATCCGTATACATCAGGATCAGGATGGCCGTTGCCGTACAGACGATCATCGTATCGAAGAACACGCCGAGCGCCTGGATCAGCCCCTGCTTGACAGGGTGGCTGACCGCAGCGGATGCGGCGGCATTGGGTGCAGAACCCATACCCGCTTCATTCGAGAACAGCCCCCGCTGGAAGCCGTTCAGTATCGCTGCACCGAGTGCACCACCAAAGACTTCCCGGATGCCGAACGCGTTTGTGACGATGGCCGTCAGCATCGGAATGATCTGGTCGTAGTTGATGATGAGGATCACGAAGACGACCAGCAGATAGATGACCGCCATGACCGGGACGATGTAGCCTGTAACTTTCGCAATGGTCCGGGCCCCGCCGAAGATGACGATGGCCGTGAAGATTGCGATGACGAGTCCGACCACCCACCTGTCGAGGTTGAATGCCTCTTGATAGGCATGGGCGATGGTGTTCGCCTGCAGCCCGTTGAAGACGAATGCGAATGTGATTGTGATCAGCACCGCGAAGAACAGTCCGAGCCATCTCTGGTTGAGGCCCTTCTCCATGTAGTAGGCCGGGCCCCCACGGAAACCGCCCTCCTCATCCTTCACTTTATATACCTGTGCAAGCGTGGATTCGAAGAATGCGGTCGCTGCACCGAAGAACGCGATCAGCCACATCCAGAATATCGCGCCGGGACCGCCGAGCACGATGGCCGTCGCTACACCTGCGATGTTGCCGGTGCCGACGCGTGAAGCGGCACTGATTGCAAACGCCTGGAAAGGGGCGATCCCTTTCTTGCCGTCAGGCAGCGTCTCGGCCTTTTCCGTAATTACCTTGAACATCTCTTTGAACCATCTGAACTGGACGAACCTCGAGCTGATGGAAAAATAAAGACCTGCAAGAATAAGCAGCCCGATGAGGAAGTCTCCCCACAACAGGGTGTTTCCTATGTCCACAAAACTTTTGAACCAATCTGGAACAATTCCTTCAAATCCCATAAAGCACCTCCTGATATAACAAATATTATATCATTTGGGAAAACGCTTTAAAGCCCTAAATTCAAGTTGGACTATTCGAACTATTGACCGCTTCAAACACGACGCGCTCCACCTCGCCGAATTCATTTTCATCGACCACAAATGAACCATTGGCATATTTGCCGCTTACCCGGATAGATCGTGCATCCAATTTGAAGCTGGAGCCCTGTGAATAGAGGACCATATCGACATTGCTTTCTATGAGCCGGGCACCGATGATGCGATGAGGCTTCGATTTGATCTCCTTGAGCAGTGTGCTGCCCACCTGTGCCCGCGCGCCCCTTTCCAATACATCGATTGATGTCCGTTTGACTGCTCCCCGCTGGGAGACCGTGACGAGGAATTTCTCATCGGAGACGAGCCCAGAGAAGATAAGCGCATCATCCGGCTTCAGCTGGATTGCCCTGACGCCCTGCGCCTTCAGGCCGACCGGATTGACTTCCGACAATGGATATCTCAGGGAGATGCCCTTTTGTGTAATCAGCAGCACATCCTCCGTGCCGCCCTGGGAAAGTTCCACTGAAACCACCTGGTCGTCCTTCTTGAGGCTGATGCCGGAAATCGGCCGCCTGATGCGGCTCGCTTCATAGGCCTTGAGCTCAGTCCGCTTGATCTGACCTCGGCGCGTGGTCGTCACTACAGAGAGGTCGGCCCCATAATCCTCAATGACGAAGGCCGTCACCGGTGATTCATCCGCCCCGAGCCTGAAGCGGTTGGAGAGATGCTGGCCATTGTCCTTCCATCTGATCTCAGACAGTTCATGGACGGGAATGATCATATAGTTGCCGAGATTGGTGAAGACGAGCAGATGTTCAAGTGTATGGGCATGACGGGAAAGGAGCACCTGGTCATCCTCCTTCATGCCGATTTCATCCGGGGTGCTCGCATTGTAGCTCCGAAGGCTCGTACGCTTCACATACCCTTCCTTCGTCAGTGAAACGACGACTTCCTCCTTGGCGATCAGCACTTCCTTCTCAAGCTCGATGGCCTCGATTTCATCTTCCACCGTACTTCTGCGCGGTGTGGCATATTTCTTTTTGATGTCACGCAGCTCTTTTTTGATCACTTTGAGCAGCTGCTTTTCATTGCCCAGTATTTCCCGCAGCTGATTGATCGTATATTCCAACTCGCTGTGCTCAGTTTCAAGTTCTGCGATATCCGTGTTCGTCAGACGGTACAGCTGAAGCATGACGATTGCTTCCGCCTGGGCTTCCGTGAAGCTGAAGGCTTCCACCAGATTCGCCTTGGCATTGCGCTTGTTATCCGACTCCCGGATGACGCGGATGACTTCGTCCAATATGGACAGCGCGTGCATGAGTCCTTCGATGATATGCATCCTGCGCTCCGCTTCCGAAAGCTCATACTGCGAGCGCCTGAGGATGACGTCCTTCTGATGGGCGATATAGCTCTCCAGAATTTCCTTCAGCCCGAGCTGCTTCGGTGCCCTGTCGCTGATCGCCACCATATTGAAGTTGTAGGATACCTGGAGGTCCGTCTTCTTGTAGAAGTAGTTGATGATGCCTTCGACATTCGCCTCCTTCTTGACCTCCACTATGATGCGCATGCCTTCACGGTCGGTTTCGTCCCGGACTTCGATGATGCCATCGATCTTGCGGTCTGCACGGATTTCATCCATCTTTTTGACAAGGTTCGCCTTGTTCACCTCGAATGGCAGTTCATCGATGATGATATGGGTCTTGCCGCCCCGGGTGTCCTCGGTCCGCACCCTGCTCCGGACGATGATCTTCCCGCGTCCCGTCTCATATGCCTTCCTGATCTGGTCCTTGCCCTGGATGATGCCTCCTGTGGGGAAATCCGGGCCTTTGATGATCTCCATCAATTCATCCATGGAGGCGGACGGCTTATCGATGACCTTCAATGTCGCATCGATGACCTCTTCGAGGTTGTGGGGCGGGATGTCTGTGGCATAGCCTGCAGAGATGCCTGTCGAGCCATTGACCAGGAGGTTCGGGAATTTCGAAGGCAGGACGGTCGGCTCCATCTCCGTATCATCGAAGTTGTTGATGAAGTCGACGGTCTTCTTGTTGATGTCCCGGAGCATTTCATTCGAGATTTCGGACAGCCGCGCCTCCGTGTAGCGCATCGCAGCCGGCGGATCGCCATCGACGCTCCCCTTGTTGCCATGCATATCAATCAGTTCCTCGCGCATCTTCCATTCCTGGGAGAGGCGGACCATCGCTTCATAGACACTGGAGTCCCCGTGCGGGTGATAGTTACCGATGACATTCCCTACAGTCTTGGCACTTTTCCTGAAGCTCTTCTCAAAGGTGTTCCCTTCCTTGTACATAGCGTACAGAATCCGCCGCTGGACCGGCTTCAGGCCGTCCCTGACATCAGGTATGGCACGATCCTGGATGACGTATTTGCTGTAGCGTCCGAAACGGTCGCCGATGACATCTTCAAGTTGTAGCTGCTGAACTTGTTCAGTCATTCAATTCACCACTTTCTCCCAGTTTTGTAACATCTTCATTCCCCAATATGCTGTCTGCATCTTCGAGTGTGAAGCTGACATTCGATTCGATCCACTTCCTGCGCATCTCCACATTGTCCCCCATGAGGGTCGTGACACGCTTCAATGAAAGTGCCTCATCTTCAATACGCACCTGGATCAACGTCCGCGTCTCCGGATTCATCGTCGTTTCCCACAGCTGTTCCGGCATCATCTCACCCAGACCCTTATAGCGCTGGAGTTCGACATTTTTGCCCATTTCCTTCTGGGCCTCGACGAGTTCATCCTCAGTCCAGACATACCGTACCTCATCCTTTTTCCTGCCCTTCTTCTTGAGCTGGAATAAAGGCGGCAGGGCGATATAGATCTTGCCCGCATCGAAGAGCGGACGCATGTAGTTGAAGAAGAACGTAAGGAGCAGCACCTGGATGTGCGCACCATCGGTGTCCGCGTCCGTCATGATGACGATCTTGTCATAGTTCGTATCATCCACACTGAATTCCGTACCGACGCCGGCACCGATCGTATGGATGATCGTATTGATCTCTTCATTTTTGAAGATGTCCTCAAACTTCGCCTTCTCGGTATTGATGACCTTGCCGCGCAGCGGCAGGATGGCCTGGAATCGCCTGTCGCGGCCCTGCTTTGCAGATCCGCCTGCAGAGTCCCCTTCGACAAGATACAGTTCATTCTTCTTGGCATTGCGGCTCTGGGCGGGCGTCAATTTGCCGGAAAGCAGTGTATCCTTGCGGCGCTTCTTGCCGTTCCTCGCCTCCTCACGGGCTTTCCGTGCAGTCTCCCGGACGCTCCTTGCCTTGATCGCCTTCTTGACCAGCTGGGTGCTCAGCGCCCCGTTCTCCTCCAGATAGTATGGAAGATGTTCGCTCATCAGCGATTCCATGACATTCCGCGCTTCACTCGTACCGAGCTTGCTCTTCGTCTGGCCTTCGAACTGGAGCAGGTTCTCAGGGACCTTCACCGAGATGACGGCAGTCAGGCCTTCCCTGATGTCGCTGCCTTCAAGGTTCTTGTCCTTGTCCTTCAATTCCTTGATCTTGCGTGCGTATTCATTGAATACACGCGTGAAGCCAGTCTTGAAGCCGACCTCATGCGTTCCGCCATCCTTCGTCCGTACATTATTGACGAAGGAGATCAGCGTTTCACTGTACTGGTCATTATACTGGAAGCTCACTTCAGCCACGATATCGTTGTACTCGCCGGAGAACATGACCACATCCCCGATCGCATCCTTGCCCTCATTCAGGAAGTTGATGAAGGCTTTCAGCCCATCATCATATTGGAAGACTTCCTCGAGCGGCTCCTCGGGACGCCTGTCCGTAATCGAAATGCGCATCCCCTTCTGCAGGAACGCGGATTCCCGCATCCTTTCCATGATGGTTTCAAAATGGAATGAAGTACCGCTCTTGAATATCTTTCCATCGGGCATGAAGGTCACTTCCGTGCCGGTCTGCTTCGTCTTTCCGGTCACTTCCAATGGACGGTCGAGCTTGCCGCCGTCCTTGAATGACATCTCATGCACTTTTCCATCCCGGTAGATCCTGATTTCCATCCATTCGCTCAGCGCATTGACGACCGAAGCCCCCACACCGTGAAGGCCGCCGGATGTCTTATAGCCGCCGGCACCGAACTTGCCGCCTGCATGGAGCACCGTGAATATGACTTCCGGTGTCGGCTTGCCGGATGTGTGCATGCCCGTTGGCATGCCCCGCCCGTTGTCGCGGATGGTGATGCTTTCATCCGGATTGATGGTGATGTTGATTTCATCGCCGTAGCCGTTGATGACCTCATCGACCGAGTTGTCGGTGATCTCGTACACCAAGTGATGCAGCCCCCTATGATCGGTTGAACCGACATACATCCCCGGCCTTTTCCTTACGGCGTCCAGACCTTCAAGTATTTGTATTGAATCATCGTTATAAGTATTCTGTCTTGCCAAATCGGATTTCCTCCCACAAACATATGTTCGTTATTTTTATCTCATGTTCTATTTTTATACAAAAGCGTAAGGATTGCAACCATAATCAATGTATTCATATTGCATATAACATTAATAGTTTACATAATAATTTTATGGTAAACTATATTTTATTATACCCCATTAAAAATTTATGGTAAACTGTTAGTACCTGATAATAAAGGGGTTTTTAAATGGAAACGATCATAATACTCCTGGTATTGAGCTATCTCCTGGGTTCCACGCCATTCAGCCTGCTCATCGGCCTGTGGTTCTATAAGATCGACCTCAGACAGCATGGCAGCGGCAATATAGGCACCACAAACACCTTCAGGATCCTTGGGAAGAAGGCGGGCATCGTCGTGCTGCTCCTGGATATGTTCAAGGGGGCACTTCCAGTGGTTGCCGCGATGCTCCTCAACGTGGATATGCATATATTCATTCCCGGTCTTGTTGCGGCCCTTGGCCATGTCTACTCCATATTCCTCAAATTCAAGGGTGGCAAGGCAGTCGCTACCAGTGCAGGTGCCGTACTGGCATACAATCCCCTGCTCTTCATCATGCTCCTGGCCGCTTTCCTGATAACATTGAAGCTCAGCAAATATGTATCCCTGTCCAGCATCGTGAGTGCCGTCCTATTCTTTATTCTTTCGCTGGCATTCAGGGATCCGCTGCTGATTGCATTCTCATTCATCATCGCCGTAGTCATTGTCGTTAGACATATCTCCAACATTAAACGTATAATGGATGGTACAGAATCTAAAATCACATTCATGTAGCAGAAGGGATGATTGAAATGTTGGAAGTTACAGATCGTGCACTGGATTGGATGAAGGAAGAACTGGACCCGGAAGAAGGACAGGGCGTCAACATCTATGTAAGGTATGGCGGGGAAACACAGCTGAAACAGGGGTTTTCTCCAGCATTGACAGTAGAGCGCATCCCCTCTGACAGTAAAGTATTCGACTATGATGGCATACAGGTGTTCATCAAGGAATCGGACCTGTGGTACTTTGAAGATACGGAACTGGTCATAGATTCTGAGGATGATGAAGTCACATTCGAAAGCAGATAAAAGCAATAACCCATCTCAGAAGAGATGGGTTATTTTAATATTACTGCTCTTTAAGTTTGTTTCTGAGTACAAGCTGCAGGATGCCGCCGTTGCGGTAGTAGTCCACTTCTACTTCTGAATCGAAGCGTGCCTTGACTTTGAACTCAGTCTTCTTGCCGTCCTGGTTCGTCGCTACAGCATCAAGGATGTGGCCAGGCATGACATCTTCACCGACTTGGATGTCGAATGTCTCGCTGCCGTCAAAGCCGAGTGAATCTGCATCTTCCCCATCGACGAACTGGAGTGGGAGGACGCCCATCATTACGAGGTTCGAACGGTGGATACGCTCATAGCTTGCTGCGATGACCGCTTTGACACCGAGGAGGTTCGTACCTTTGGCTGCCCAGTCACGGCTGGAGCCCATACCGTAGTCGTCTCCTGCGATGACCACGAGTCCCGTGCCATCCTGCTGATATTTCATTGCAGCATCATAGATGCTCATGACTTCACCAGTCGGCCAGTACGTTGTGAATCCGCCCTCTTTGCCGTCCGCAATCTGGTTGCGGATACGGATGTTGGCGAATGTACCGCGGAGCATCACTTCGTGGTTTCCGCGTCGGGAACCATATGAGTTGAAGTTCCTTGGGGATACACCCTGCTCGATCAGCCATTTTCCGGCAGGTGTATCCTTGCCGATCGCACCCGCAGGTGAGATGTGGTCTGTCGTTACGGAGTCGCCGAACTTGCCGAGTACACGCAGGCCATTCAGTGATTCCACTTTGCCCGGTTCTGTGGACAGGTTCTGGAAGAATGATGGGTTCTGGATGTACGTGGACTCCGGATCGAAGTCGTAGAGCGGTGCATCCGTCGTTTCGATGTTGTTCCAGATTTCGTTGGCATCGAATACCCTTTCGTACTCTTTTCTGAAGAGCTCAGGGCTGACGTTGCTCATTACTGCATCCTTGACTTCCTGGGTGGATGGCCAGATATCCTTCATGAAGACATCGTTGCCGTCCTTGTCCTTACCGAGCGGTTCATTGCGCAGATCGATGTCTACTGTACCGGCAAGCGCATATGCCACGATCAGTGGAGGTGAAGCAAGATAGTTGGCTTTGACGAGCGGGTGGATCCTGCCTTCAAAGTTACGGTTTCCGGACAGCACTGAACTTACAAGCAGATCGCTTTCAGTGATTGCTTCTGTAATTTCAGGAAGCAGTGGACCGGAGTTTCCGATACATGTCGTACAGCCGTAACCTACGAGGTTGAAGCCGAGCTTATCCATGTATTCCTGCAGGCCGGAGTCTTCAAGGTAGCCGGTAACGACTTTGGAGCCTGGTGCCAGTGAAGTCTTCACATATGCTGGAACCTCGAGGCCTTTTTCAACCGCTTTCTTTGCGACCAGACCCGCACCCAGCATGACATAAGGGTTGGATGTGTTCGTACATGAAGTGATGGCGGCAATGGCGAGGTCGCCGGTCTTCATTTCTACTTCCCTGCCATCGTTGAATTTGATCGTCGTCTTCTTGTCGAATTCGGATTCGTCCAGACCATGGCCATGGTTGCCGCTTTCCGCAGTCACTGATTTCCTGTACTCCTTCTTCATGTCGGAGAGCTGGATCAGATCCTGTGGACGCTTTGGTCCAGCAAGTGCAGGCTCAACAGTGGAGAGGTCGAGGTCGACGACTTCGCTGTAGACTGGTTCATTTGCAGGATCGAAGAACATGTCATTCTCCTGCAGATACTTTTTGACGATATCGATATGTTCTTCACTGCGTCCTGTGAGCTTCATGTATTCTAGCGTTTCATCATCAACAGGGAAGAAGCCGCATGTTGCACCATATTCAGGCGCCATGTTTGCAATCGTCGCCCTGTCGGCAAGCGGAAGTTCAGTGACGCCCTGGCCGAAGAATTCGACAAACTTGCCTACAACACCATGTTTGCGCAGCAGTTCAGTGACGCGCAGTGCAAGGTCTGTTGCAGTGGCACCTTCCGGCAGTCCATTCGTCATGCGTACCCCAACGACTTCAGGTACAGGGAAGTAGGATGGCTGTCCGAGCATTCCGGCTTCAGCCTCGATGCCGCCGACACCCCAGCCAAGGACGCCGAGACCATTGATCATGGTAGTGTGGGAATCCGTACCGACAAGTGTATCAGGGAACGTGACGCGTTCATCGCCGTCTTCCTTGACATGGACAACGTTCGCCAGGTACTCGAGGTTGACCTGGTGGACGATACCTGTTGCTGGCGGAACAGCTTTGTAGTTGTCGAATGCCTTCGTTGCCCAGTGCAGGAATTCATAGCGTTCCTGGTTCCTTTCGAACTCGAGCTCCATGTTCAATCTGAGTGCATCATCGGTACCATAGGCATCCACCTGTACGGAGTGGTCGATGACGAGATCGACAGGCACTTCAGGATTGATCTTCTGTACATCCCCGCCTACATCATCCATTGCCTTCCTGAGTGATGCCAGGTCGACGACCGCAGGCACACCGGTAAAGTCCTGGAGAATGACACGTGAAGGTTTGAATGGCACTTCTTTTCCTTGGTGGTCGCCTTTATCCCAAGTTGCCAGAGATTCGATATGTTCATCTTTGATGACACTGCCATCGTACTGGCGCAGTACCGATTCAAGCAGTACTCTGACGGAGTATGGCAATTTGTGTGTTTCGGACATGCCCCGTTCAGTCAATGTCTTCAGACTATAGTAGTTATAGTCCTTGCCGCCGACATTGAACGACTTCCTGGCAGCTTCATTAACATTTTGACTCATTGTAATAGCCCCCTATCAATATTCCAGTCATAAGACCGTTCGTATCAATTGTATATCTTTACATAAGGGATGTAAACGCCGTCCCTGTCAATTCTGCCATAATTTCGATACAAAAAGATGACCTATAGCAATAAGTATAACTTATCTCTATAGGTCATCATCATAACTATATATTAACCTTAACTCTAGTTTACCCTAGCCTTCATTGTTCTCTCTTCTCAATTTCGCCTCATGATCTTCCATCAGCTTCTCATACTCCGTACCTTTGTAGTCCGGCTCGATGAGGAGGTTCAATGACCTCTGCTCTTTTGCGATATCCTTGTATGTCGCAATCATCATGAGTATCAGAATGAGCGAGAATGGGAATGCCGAGATGATTGAAGATGCCTGCAATGCCGTCAGGCCGCCACCCATAAGGAGTACGACGGCAATCATCACCTGGGCGACACCCCAGATCATCTTGACCCTGTTGGATGGTGTCAGGGAGCCATTCGTCGTCTGCATGCCCAGTACGAATGTAGCGGAGTCTGCAGATGTGATGAAGAACGTCCCGATCAGCAGCACGGCTACGAGTGAAACGATGAAGCCGAGCGGCATGTTATTGAACATTTCAAACAATACTGTTTCAGTCGCAAGGTCGGAGAAACCGCCAACCTGTCTATCGGATTCAATGGCAGTGACGCCGAATATGCTGAACCATAGGAAGCTGACGACTGCCGGGCCGACCATGACCGCGAGGACGAATTCACGGATTGTGCGTCCACGGGAGACACGGGCGATGAAGATGCCGACGAACGGACTCCATGCCATCCACCAGCCCCAGTAGTAGATCGTCCATGCACCAAGCCAGTCATTCTTCTCCTGGTTCAGTGGTGCAACATCGTAGCTCATGTTGATGAAGTTGCTTACCATGCCGCCGAATGTATCCGTCCACATGTTCAGGATGAGTACGGTCGGTCCGAGTACCAGTGTGAATATCATCAGCAGGCCGGCAAGTACCATGTTTGCATTACTGAGGTACTGGATGCCTTTCGACAGGCCGGTCCATGCACTGTACATGAACAGTACCGTGATCACGGCGATGATGATGATCTGTACATAGATGTTGTTCGGGATGCCGAACAGGTAGCTCAGGCCGCCGTTGATCTGCATGACACCAAGACCAAGTGATGTCGCAACACCGGCAATCGTCGCAAATACAGCGAGTACATCGATGGCTGTACCGATCGGTCCATCCACGTGTTTGCCGAGTATCGGCCTCAGGGTGCTTGAAATCAGACCCGGTTCATTTCTTCTGAACTGGGCGAACGCCAGTGCCAAGCCGACTACAGCATAGACAGCCCAAGCATGGAAGCCCCAGTGGAAGAAGGATCTTCTGAGTGCTTCCTTCATTGCGGTATCTGTGCCTGGTTCGGCTGTCGGCGGGGTGAAATAGTGGCTGATCGGTTCAGCCGCCCCCCAGAAGACCAGCCCAATCCCCATACCGGCACTGAACAGCATCGCAAACCATGAAGCGGTCTTGAATTCAGGCTTTTCCGTCGGCTTGCCGAGACGGATCTGCCCCATCGGTGTAAATACGAATATTAGACAGAAAGCGATGAATATGGTTGTGAGTGAAACATAGTACCAGCTGAAGTTGCTCGTAATGAACCCCTGCATCACACCTGTGACACTTTCGAAGTTTTCTGAGAAGAACACGCCATAGAGTACAAGTGCGGAAACGATGGCAAGTGCAATCCAGAAAACTGGAGTTAATCTTGATTTTTGATTCTCTTCCATTCTACTCCTCCTTTAGATGGGTTATTCCCTTTAATTACTTTTTGTAACGCAACTTACAAAACAATTATTGATGTTAACACATCATCTGGAGTCTAGCAAATATACATCCACTCTACATTCAAGTATATATCAACAGCGCTGTAAATAAAGTATTATGCCCTCTTGCAAGTACGGACTTTTACTGTATGATGGATGCTGGACCGATAAATAAAAATTCGGAGGAATCATCATGTGGCAGGAATTCAAGGACTTCATACTCAGGGGCAATGTACTGGATCTTGCAGTCGCCGTCGTCATTGGTGCGGCATTCAGCAAAATCGTCACTGCACTCGTAGAAAACATCATCATGCCGTCGATTGCACTGATATTCGGCAACACCGACTTCACATCGGAATGGGCATACAAGGGGATCACCTATGGCGTCTTCATCCAGGCGATCATAGACTTCCTCATCATAGCAGCAGCAATATTCGTATTCATCAAAGCCGTCAATCTCCTGACGCGGAACCACTTCGTCGAGGAGGCGGCCGAAGATGAGCAGACGGTGCTGCTCAGGGAGATCAGGGACGCACTGAAAAAGGAAGATGCAAGTTCATGATCCATCAGAAAAGGCCGGCGTAACCGCCGGCCTTTTCATGTACTATGAGATGCCGAGGATCGTTGCAGCAACGAGTGCTGCGGCAGCGATGATGAGCCACATCAGCGTCAATTTCCAGACGAACCGGACCCATTTGATGTATGGGATGCCTGAAACGGCCAGAACCCCCATGAGCGAGGCCGACGTCGGTATGATCGTATTCGTGATTGCATCCCCGTATTGATAGGCAAGTACGGCGACCTGCCTCGGAATTTCCTGCAGATCGGCGATCGGCGTCATGATCGGCATCGTCGTCATCGCCTGGCCGGACCCGGACGGGATGAAGAAGTTGATCACGACCTGTATGACAAGCATCCCGAGCGCCGTAATGGATGGCGGCAGGAAGTCGAGCACACTGCTCATTCCATTGATGACCGAATCTATGATGACGCCGGACTCGAGCACCACCACAATGGCCCTTGCAAACCCGACGATGATCGCTCCATAGACGACAAGCTTCATGCCGTCGATGAATGCATCAAATATATCGTTGATCTTCATGCCGCCGACAAGGCCGGCGATGAGGCCGATCACAAAGAAGTTTGCGGAAAGTTCGGTCAGGAACCACCCATGCTGGAATATGCCATAGATATTGATGATGATTCCGGCTGCAAACGTGATGAGGATCATGATGTGCCGTTTTTTGAGTTCGTCGAAATTCATGACATCATCCGTAAAGTTCACATGCCCTTTCTGCGCTTCCTCATAGACCAGGCTCGACTCCGGTTTCCGCTTCACCTTCTTCGCATAATGCATGACATAAAGGATGGCAATGCCCAGCACAAAGAAATAGACGACACCCCGGAACTGCCAGCCCGAGAAGATGGTCAATTCGGCGATTTCCTGCGCAATCCCCACGGTAAAGGGGTTGAGCATGCCGCCGATGAAGCCTGAAGCTGCTCCGAGCGTCACCATGGCGGTCCCTACCATCGCATCATACCCGAGGGCTGTCGCCAGCACGATGCCGATTGGAACGAAGATGATGGCCTCCTCCGCCATACCAGTAGTGAAGCCCAGAATGGAGAATACAAGCATGATGACCGGTATCATCAGCCTTTCATTCCCCTTGACCATGATCATCACCTTCTGGATGGCCGCTTCTATGGCACCTGTCGCGCGGATGATGCCGAAGGCGCCACCGACCAGGAATATGTAGAAGATGATGTTCGCCCCGTCGATCAGGCCTGTCGGGATGGCCTTGAACAGTTCGAAGAATGAAACCGGACTCTGCTCTACACCCGTGTAGCTTCCGGGTACGACTTCTGTCCGATCCCCCACCTCGACCCGTTCGAATTCCCCGGCCGGGATGACATAGCTGAGTGCTGCTGCAATGATGACGACTGAAAATAGAATTGCATAAGTATGCGGAAATCTGAACCCCGCAGGGCTCTGTTCTGCTTTTTCTTCTTTATCCATATGATCTCCCTCCACATTCTGATGATTCCATTATACATTTATTAAAAAATATAAAAAAGACTGAATTATTTGGAGACTTTTTATATGCGCTTGCCATCTCCCATCACTCAAGTATAATTAATGGCATCAACAGCACAGGAGGCATATAAATGAAATACATAAAAGTACCCCATGCTTTCGTCCTCATCTACTCCATCGTCATTCTGGCGATGCTCCTCAGCTACATCATCCCGGCTGGGGAATACGACCGGACGGAGAATGAGAACGGCATCCTCGTGGTGGACGAAACTTCTTTCGAGTTCACTGAACAGAGCCCCGTCCACTGGACTGAAATATTCCGCGTCGTCCCTGCAGGCATGACGGATGCTGCAGGCATCATATTCCTGATCTTCATCATCGGCGGCGCATTCGGTATGATCAATGGCACCGGGGCGATAGAAGCAGGCATCAACAAGGTGGTCTCGCTGCTCAAGAACCGCGAAATCATACTCATACCACTGACGATGCTCATATTCTCACTGGGCGGTGCCACATTCGGCATGGCCGAATCCACCCTGATATTCATTCCGATGGGCATCATGCTTGCACGCTCCCTCGGCATGGATGCCATGACCGGCATGGCCATGGTCGCACTCGGGGCCGCAGCAGGATTTGCAGGCGGGTTCATGAACATATTCACGGTCGGTGTGGCACAGGAAGTCGCCGGCCTGCCCCTGTTCTCAGGGATGTTCTACAGGATCATCATCCAGGTCGTATTCGTCATCATTGCCGCCTTCTTCGTATACCGGTACGGCAAACGTGTCCAACGCGACATGAACAACAGCTATGTATATCGACTTGAGAAGAATGCACAGGCGGAATCCTACGAATTCAAGACGCTGACATCAAGGCATATATTCGTCCTCCTGATCATACTGGCTGGATTCGGCCTCATCATCTATGGGGTCGTCCAGGGCTGGTCGACGGGCACCGATCTTGCAGCAATATTCCTTGCCATGGGCATCTTCTCCGGCCTGGTCGGAGGCAACACCCCGAACGGGATCGCCGAAGACTTCATCAAGGGCGCTAAGGAAGTCACATTCGGCGCGCTCATCGTCGGGCTGGCCAGGTGCATCCTGCTCATACTGGAGGACGGCACCATCATCGATACGGTCATTTTCTCCGTCAGCTCCATCCTGGAGGGGCTGCCTGCCTCCATAGCCGCGGTCGGCATGTTCTTCACCCAGTTCATCATAAACTTCTTCATCCCATCCGGTTCCGGACAGGCGGCCACCACCATCCCGCTGATGGCACCCATCGGGGATATCGTGGGTGTGCCCAGACAATCGGTGGTCCTCGCATTCCAGATGGGGGATGGGCTGTCGAACTACCTGTTCCCGACTTCGGCCATACTGATGGCAGGACTCAGCATCGCCAATATCCCATATGAGAAATGGCTCAGGTTCGTCTGGCCGATCATGCTCGTATGGATCATTGCATGTTCCGCCTTCATGGTCATCAGCCTCTGGATCGGCTACGGGCCCTTCTAGCATAGAAAAAGACGATAATCCTAATGGATTATCGTCTTTTTGCATTGTAGTGCTGCTTGATTTCACTGATGAAGTAGAGGCTTCCCGTCACAAGCAGAATATCCCCCTCGAACGCTTCAATGAACTGGATGTGGTCATCCACCATCGACCGGTTCGGATGCTTCACCTTGTCATAGATCTCCTCTTTCGGCAGCGCCTTCGGAAAATCGAAGTCCGTGACGCTGAACGCATCCGCAATCCCTTCAAGCTTCTCCACCATCGTGGAGAGCGGCTTCCCTTCTATCGCAGAGAAGAGCACAGTAATCTCCCTGTCCGGATACTGCCTGCCGATAGTCTCCACCAGGGCCTCGACAGCTTCATTATTATGGGCGCCGTCTATGATCACCAGCGGATCTTCGCTCAAGGTCTCGATGCGTCCAGGCCATGTGGTCTCTTCCATGGCCCGGATCATCAGGTTCCAGTCGAGGACGGCCTTCCCCCTTTCATGCAGTTCGATCAGGGCAGCTATGGCGAGGGAGGCATTCTCCTTCTGATGCCTGCCCGCCATGCTCAGGCGGATGTCCTGGAAATCATAGGTGCCATACTGGAACTGGAACTCGCCATTCTCGGGAATCATGATGATGTCCCGGTTCAGTTCGATCCCCTTCGCATGATTCTCTTCAAGCACCTTATGGATGTATTCGCGCGACACATCATCCTTGATGCTGAAGACGAGCGGGATCCCCGGCTTGATGACGCCGCTCTTGTCCTTGGCGATATCCAGCAGGCTGTCCCCAAGTATGCTCGTATGATCAAGCCCGATGCTTGTCAATACCGTCATGATCGGCTGGAATACGTTTGTCGAATCGTTCTTTCCACCAAGCCCGGCCTCAACGATCACGTAGTCCACCGAATGCATCTTTCCAAAATAGATGAACATCATCATCGTGATGATTTCAAACTCTGTTGCGGTGCCGAGATCCGTCTCGGCCTCCAGCGCTTCACTCACCGGTTTGACGATTTCGACCAGAGCGACGATGTCATCATCCGGTATCGGCGTGCCGTCCACTGAAATCCGTTCGTTGAATGTCTCAATGTACGGAGAGGTGAACGTCCCTACAGTGTAGCCATTATGGTTCAGTGCATTCCGCATGTAGGAGACCGTGGATCCCTTGCCGTTCGTGCCCACTACATGTATGCCATTGATGTTTTGTTCCGGATTCTCCAGACGTTCAAGCATCCACTCCATGCGGCGGACACCCGGTTTGATGCCAAATTTCATTCTTTCATGAATCCAATTCAATCCTTCTTGGTAGCTCATCGCCTATCCCTTTCTTTTCAGATTATCCAGCCTTTCCCTGACTTCATTGAACTGGGACTGGTAGCCGATCTGTTTCTCTTTTTCCTTTTCCACGACATCTGCCGGTGCATTCGCAACGAACTTTTCGTTGGAGAGCTTGCCGTCGACACGTTTCAGTTCACCCTCAAGGCGCTTCAGCTCGCCTTCGAGGCGTGCAATCTCCTCCTGCATATCTATCAGGCCGGACAATGGCAGTATGATGGTCGCGCCATTCACTACATCCGTCTTCACATCCTCTTCTGACACGATTTCAGAAGAGATTTCGAGGGACGACGGGTTGCAGAACCTTTCGATGTAGTGCCTGTTGTTCTCGATGAGTTCCCGGCGTGCTGCGTCCTTGACTTCTATGGATATGTCTATCGGCTTCGACAGCGGCGTGTTGACTTCATTTCTCGTCTGGCGGACGGATTTGATGATGTCGACGAGCAGTGCCATGGCATCCTCGGAAGTCGGATTGCTGAGGTGTGTATGCGCCTTCGCCCACTCGCTTGTGACGATCGTCCTGCCCGGCTCTATCGTCTGATAGATCTCTTCCGTCACGAATGGCATGAATGGATGGAGCATCTTCAGTATATTGTCCAGTGTATGGAGCAGCACGGAGCGTGTCATCGCCTTCTCTGCATCAGTACCTTCAGTCATCGGCACTTTCGCCATTTCGATGTACCAGTCACAGAAATCATCCCAGATGAAGTTGTACAGCAGACGGCCGGCTTCACCGAATTCGTAGCGTTCGGACAGCTGGGTGACATTGCCGATCGTTTCATTCAGCCGCGTCAGTATCCATTCGTCGGCCAATGATTTTTCACCTTCGAGATTGATGTCGTCCATGCCGAAGTCCTCGCCGATGTTCATCAGGCTGAAGCGCGAGGCGTTCCAAATTTTATTGATGAAGTTCCAGACGGATTCGACTTTTTCGTCGGAATATCTGAGATCGTGTCCCGGTGTTGTTCCTGTGGACAGGAAGTAGCGCAGGGCATCTGCTCCGTATTTTTCGATGACATCCATCGGATCGACACCATTGCCGAGGGATTTGGACATCTTCCGGTTCTGCTCATCCCTCACCAGACCATGGAGCAGTACATCATCGAACGGATTCTCACCTGTATGCTCAAGGGAGGAGAAGATCATCCGCGCCACCCAGAAGAAGATGATGTCGTACCCGGTCACGAGTACATTGGTCGGGAAGAACTTCTTCAGATCTTCCGTCTCTTCAGGCCATCCCATCGTGGAAAATGGCCATAGTGCGCTTGAGAACCATGTATCCAGCACATCTTCGTCCTGGACCCAGTTGTCTGCGTCCGCCGGCGGTTCCATGCCGACATGCATCTCTCCGGAGTCTTTATGATACCAGGCCGGAATCTGGTGTCCCCACCAGAGCTGGCGGGAAATGCACCAGTCGCGGATATCTTCCATCCAGCGGCGGAATGTCGCATCGAAGCGCTCGGGTACGAAGTTGATCGCATTATCGGAATCCTGATTGTCCAGGCTCTTTTTGGCAAGGTCGTCCATCTTGACGAACCATTGTGTGGACAGGTAGGGCTCGACGACAGCTCCGCTGCGCTCGGAATGTCCGACCGAGTGGATATGCGGCTCCACCTTGATCAGGTAGCTTTCCGCCTCGAGATCCTTGACCAGTGCCTTGCGGCATTCGAAACGGTCCATGCCTGCATATCTGCCTGCAAGGTCGTTCATCGAACCGTCCTCATTCATGACATTGATTCGCTTCAGCTCGTGGCGTTCGCCAAGCGCAAAGTCGTTCGGGTCGTGTGCCGGCGTCACCTTCATCACACCGGTACCGAATTCCATATCGACATACGGATCTGCGATGATCGGCAGTTCCCGTTCCATGATCGGCAGCGTTACGGTCTTGCCGATGTACTCCTTGTAGCGGTCATCGTCGGGATGGACGACGATCGCCGTATCACCAAGCATCGTCTCCGGGCGTGTCGTTGCGATTTCAAGATGATTGCCGTCAGGGAGCGGGTACTTCACATGATAAAAGTTCCCTTCAACTTCCTTATGGATGACCTCGATGTCACTCAGGGCAGTCTGTGTTGCCGGGTCCCAGTTGATGATGTATTCACCGCGGTAGATCATCCCCTTGTTGTACATGTCGACGAAGACCTTCCGCACCGCTTTCGACAGGCCTTCATCCATCGTAAAGCGTTCCTTGTCATAATCGAGGCCCAGGCCGAGCTTCTCCCACTGGCTGCGGATGAAATCGGCATACTCCTCCTTCCAGTCCCATGCACGTTCAAGGAATTTTTCCCTGCCGAGCTCATGACGGGTGACGCCCTGCTCGCGCAGGCGCGCTTCCACCTTCGCCTGTGTGGCGATGCCTGCATGGTCCATGCCGGGCAGGTAGAGGACCTCATAGCCTTGCATGCGCTTCATGCGCGTGATGATATCCTGCAGTGTCGTATCCCAGGCATGGCCGAGGTGCAGTTTCCCCGTCACATTCGGCGGCGGAATGACGATGGAGTACGGCGGCTTGTCTGAAGACGCATCGGACTTGAAATATCCGGCTTCCACCCATTTTTCATATTTACCTTCTTCAACCGTTTTTGGATCGTACTTCTTGGACATTTCCATAACATTCTCTCCTTTAGACAAAATAAAAAGCTTCCTGTCCATGACTATAGGACGGAAGCTCCGCGGTACCACCTAGATTCAGCATGAAATGCTGCACTCGAGACGATTAACGCTCATCCCACGTCAGGCCCTACTTTGGTTCAGGACTGATCTATGCAGACTACTTTCATGGCATACTTCGGCATGTTCACAGCATCCACATGCTCTCTGTAACCCGTACACCACTACTCTCCTGCCTTCATCTATTGCATTAATTTTATAGTATTCCAACACCCGGGCGCTGTCAAGCCCCATCATCCGCATGCTGGCGCCGGCGCCTGTTCCGCCTCAGAAGATAGTTTATGAGGGGGGCGATGATCAGGAGGATGAAGAAGATCCTGAATATGTGATAGCTGGAGATCATCGCCGTGTTCGCCCCCATTTCAACAGCTACGATGATGATCTGTCCGATGCCGCCGGGTGCCGCACTCAGGAACAGATCGGTGAAATTATGGTCTGTTACGAGCAGGAACATCAGCACGATGCCCATCGTCCCTGCAATCACCAGTACATTCTGTATGAACATGGCGGCGATCATCCGGCTGTTCAGCTGGGTGATGAGCGCCGACAGCTGGACGCCGATCCGGATGCCGAAGAACAGCTGTGCTGCATACATGAACTCCGTGTCGACCGAAAATGTATAGTCCGTGGCCATGTTCCAGCCGAGTATGGCCAGCATCGGCCCCATCATGAATGGGACGGGGAACTTCAATTTCATCAGTATGAGGATGATGACGGGAACCGCTGCAATGATCCAGAGCATATCCCATGTCACGACTGAGAGGAGGGGTGCAGCAGTTTCATTCAGTTCAGAAGTTCCCTGCCCTTTCGTGAGGCTCGCGATCAGCGGTACGAATATGACGACGAGTACGATGCGGGACATCTGCGTCATCGTGACGAGCAGCAGATCTGCACGCTTCTCCTCCTCTGCCATCACAATCATCTGTGACAATGCCCCCGGAATCGAGGAAAGGACCGCCGTCTCCATTGTACAGCCGGTCATCTTCATGAAGAACCGCGCCAGAATCAGGCTCAGAATGATGATGAACAGTGAAATCAGGATGATGTTCATGTAGTCGTCTGCCATATCACTGAGTGTCTGCAGAGTGAAGGCGGATCCGATCTCCGCCCCGATGATGACGAGGCCGACGTTGCCGAGCCATCTCGGATAATGGAACGCCTTCGTCACCAGCCTGTAGAACAGGACTGTTGCCATCATTGCTCCGAAAAGCCATGGCAGCACCATGCCCACCCACTGGAGCAGGGCAGACAGGACGATTGCAGCGATGAACAGGAAGACCAGGTTCATATATTTCATCGGACCTGCCCCCTCCCCTTGATTATTTCGGAATCCAAAACAATATCCACGCATAATGCAACCCCGCCCAGTATCCACTGCTGCGGGGTTGTATCAGGATTCATTCTAGTTGCCTTCAGAGGTCTCTTCCTCTGAATCCCCAGATCCAGAATCCTCTTCTGTAGTTTCTTCCTCTGAATCACCGGATGCGTCCTCTTCAGTACTTTCCTCTTCTTCAGATCCTTCTGAACCGGAGCCTTCTTCCGTGCTCTCCTCTTCAGTCATCCCCTCTTCCTGTGTCTCCTCTTCTCCGGAAGTGGTCGATGTCGAACCATCCTCTTCATCTCCACCGCCACTGAACTGGTTGATGATCAGTGGAAGAATCAACAGGACGATGACGATTGGAATGATCCACATGAGCGGGTTCTTCTTGTTGTCCTCTTTGTGCTCGATCATTTCCCTGTTCTGACCTTCGATGTAGACTTTATCTTCATCTCTTTTGCCTTTCATGTTCATATCCTTGTCGGATATGTGCTTATCCTTGTCCTTGGCCATTCAAACTACCTCCCGTTGTATATTCTCTTCCATTATACACTTTATTCAGTGCAGATAAAATCAAAATTCACGTCTTATCTGTCCGCTGCGCGGTCGAGTGCATTTCTGAATGCATCCAGCGTCTTCCGTATATCTTCCTCTGTATGCTTGGTAGAGAGGAACATGCCTTCAAACTGGGAAGGCGGCAGGTAGACGCCTTCCTTGAGCAGTTCCTGGTACAGATTTTTGAAAAGCTCCAGATCACTCGTGTTGGCGCTGTCGAAATCCACGACTGGTCCTTCGGTAAGGAAGAAGCCGATCATCGAGCCGGCACGATTGACGGTGATCGGGTAGCCTTTTTCGCTGAATATCTCCTTCAGGCCGACTTCAAGCATGTCGCCGAGCTTATTGAAATGTTCATAGCTTTCCGGCGTCAGCTGTTTGAGCGTCTCGAGCCCTGCCGTCATCGCGAGGGGGTTCCCGGACAGTGTACCAGCCTGGTAGATGTCCCCGACGGGTGCAATGCGCTCCATGATGTCGCGCCTGCCGCCATAGGCCCCTACAGGCAGTCCGCCGCCGATCACCTTGCCGAGGCAGGTCAGGTCAGGTGTTATGCCATAATGTCCCTGGGCACTGTTGTAGTCGACACGGAAACCGGTCATGACCTCATCGAATATGAGCAGTGCATCATTCTGCTCCGTAATCTCACGGACGAACTTCAGGAACCCTTCTTTTGGAGGCACGACGCCCATGTTGCCGGCGACCGGCTCCATGATGACTGCAGCAATGTCGTCACCAAACTTGTCGAATGCCTCGGAAAGGCTTTCTTCATCGTTGTACGGTACGGTGATGGTATTCGCCGCCGTCCCTTCCGGCACACCCGGGGAATCCGGCAATCCAAGCGTCGCAACGCCGCTGCCCGCTTTGATCAGTAGGGAATCACTGTGGCCGTGGTAGCAGCCTTCGAATTTCAGTATTTTATTCTTTCCCGTAAAACCTCTCGCCAGCCTCAGTGCAGCAAGCGTCGCTTCCGTACCGGAAGAGACCATGCGGAGCATCTCGACTGAAGGTACGCGGTCGATGACGAGTTCCGCCAGTTCATTTTCAAGTGCGGTCGGCGCACCGAAGCTCGTGCCTTTCTGTGCAGCGGCAGTAAGGGCATCGACGACGGTCCTGTCACTGTGTCCAAGGATCAGTGGGCCGAAACTGAGCACGTAATCGATGTATTCATTGCCGTCCACATCATAGGTCCGCGCATCTTTCCCGTGATCGATGAAGACCGGGTCCATACCAACGGAGTTGAAAGCCCTGACAGGACTGTTCACCCCGCCGGGCATGAGGTCTTTTGCTTTTTCATAGAGTGCTTTCGATTTTTCGTACATTTCATTTCATCCCTTCATCAAGCATTCGGCATATGTCTTTGGCAAAGTATGTGATGATCATATCCGCACCTGCGCGCTTCATGGAAACCATCTGCTCCATGATGACTGACTCCTCGAGGAGTCCCATATCGACTGCGGTGCGTGTCATTGCATATTCTCCACTGACATTATAGGCGACTACCGGTACATTGGTATTGTTCCTGACATCCCTGATGATGTCAAGATAGGATAGCGCCGGTTTGACGATCATCATGTCGCATCCCTCTTCGAGGTCGCTTTCCAGTTCGCGCTGTGCCTCCAGACGGTTTGCAGGGTCCATCTGATAGGTCCTGCGGTCGCCGAAGGATGGTGTGGAATCCGCCGCATCGCGGAATGGCCCATAGAATTTGGAGGCATATTTGATTCCGTAGCTCATGATCGGTATATGGCTGTAGCCGTTGTCATCGAGCCCCTTCCTTATTTCCGTGACGAAACCGTCCATCATATTGCTCGGTGCGATGATATCGGCGCCGGCTTTTGCCTGCGAGACGGCCGTCCTGACCAGGAGCGGCAGTGTACTGTCGTTGTCGACATCCTTCGTGTCCGGATCGATGAGGCCGCAGTGGCCGTGGTCTGTATATTCACACAGGCATGTATCCAGGATGACCAGTATTTCAGGATACAATCCCTTGGAGATCCTGCACGCTTCCTGGACCACACCATGGTCATGGTAGGCACCGTGGCCTTCGGGATCCTTTTCGTCCGGTATGCCGAAGAAGATGACCGATTTGATGCCGGCTGCCTTCACTTCCTCGAGTTCTTCGTGGAGGCGGTTCAGTGAAATCTGGAAGACCCCCTTCATCGATGGCACTTCCTCCTTCACATCATCTGCTTCCACTACGAAGATCGGGTAGATCAGGTCTTCCTTTGCAACTTTCGTCTCCCTGACCATATCCCTCATAAATTCTGTCCTTCTCAGACGTCTATGTCTATCGAAATTCATTTTATACTCCCCTATCTATTCTTTCTTCAAGCATCAGGATCATATCCTCCACCGTTTCCTTCGCGGGCTGGATGGAGGATACGCCGTACTCCTCCAAAGCTTCCGCCGTCACATGTCCGATTGCAGCGACAGTCATGCCTTTGAGCATGCCGGGAGCAAACCATTTCATGAAGGTCCGGACCCCCGACGGGCTCGAGAATGTGATGCCATACGGTTTCTCCATAAGCAGCTCCTGCAGCACTTTCCTTGAAGCACCGTTGTCTGTGGGCCGATAGAGGGCGATGCGTGTCACCGTACATCCCTGTCTGCCCAGATGCTCATAAAGGAGCGGGCGTGCGCGCTCACTGACGGGATAGAGCACACGGTCACCCGGTTGGGCTGTAAAATGCGCCATGAAACCTTCCTGTGAATAATCCGGCGGCTCGAAGTCCACTGTAAAACCATGGGACTCGAGGCTCTCGCTCGTCTTTCTGCCGATGCTCGCCAGCCTGTCGAATTTGACGGAGTCCATATACGGCAGGAAGTGCTCCACCGCATTGCGGCTTGTAAGCACAAGCCAGTCATATCCATCTTCCAGCAATGATGCATCAAAAGATAGCCGTTCGGTTGTAATCAACGGTACATGATGGAGCGCAAACCTGTCCGACCGGCATTCCTGCTCCCTGCTCTGCGTCATGATGAGGAAAGGTCTAGAGCGATTCATTGATGCGGTCGATGATATCCTTTGCACCGATGCGCTCCATCTCATCAGCGACGAGGTTGCCGAGCGTATCCGGATCCTGATGGGATTTCTTGACGATATACTGCTCACTGCCATCCTCCGGCATGATCAGGCCGGTAAGGTAGAGCTCCCCATCCTCATAGGCTGCATAGCCGCCGATCGGTACCTGGCAGCTGCCGTCCATGCGCTTCAGGAAGGCGCGTTCAGCAGACGTGCATGCCGCATCCACATCCGAATGCACCTTCTGCAGCATTTCGATCAGTTCCTTATCGTCGGAACGGCACTCGATGCCGAGGGCGCCCTGGGCAATGGCCGGAATGAATGATTCCGGATCGAAGTATTCCGTGACGATATTGTCGGACCAGCCCATACGTTTAAGGCCTGCAGCTGCAAGCACGATTGCATCATATTCACCGGATTCCATCTTCTTGATGCGTGTATCGATGTTGCCGCGCACCCACTTCACTTCGATATCATCACGCATCGCAAGCAGCTGGGCGCCGCGCCTCAGGCTGCTTGTACCCACAACACTGCCTGCAGGCAGATCCTTGAAGTGGACTTTGTTGTTGGACAGGAAGGCATCCCGCATATCCTCCCGTTCAGGCACACACGCAATGGTGAAGCCTTCCGGCATGGAACTCGGCACATCCTTCAGGCTGTGGATCGCCATGTCGATCTCCTTGTCGGCGAGGGCCTGCTCTATCTCCTTGACGAAAAGGCCTTTGCCGCCGACTTTCGACAGCTGGACATCCACGATCCTGTCCCCTTTGGTCACTATTTCCTTAATTTCTATATCCATATCCGGATAATGCGACTTGAGGCTGTCGATGAACTGTCTGGACTGGGTCATCGCCAGGCCGCTGCGTCTTGAACCAACGATAAATTTTCTCATTTTGCGTCTCCTTTAATAGCTCCAGAAGTGAAAACTGGAAAGTTGTGTAATGAATAGATAGTTCAACATGCATATGATGAAGATCAGTATGTTGAACCAGGCAAACTGGTATGTGTTCTTCCTTACCTTCAGATGGAAGAAAAGCGCTGTGTACAGTATGAGCACGAACAGGGTACCAAGCACCTTGAAGTCACGGAATATTTCCGTTCCAAATATATATACGCCCCACTGCGTTCCGAGGGATATACTGATCAGCATGAACAGCACTCCGAGCACGAGCGTACGTATCATCGTCTTCTTCGCTTTCTCTACACTGAATAGTGAAAAGAAAAGACGATTGAAACGCTTCTTTTTCAGATTATCATATTGGATGATATATATCACGGCATGTATCACCGAAATGAAGTACAACACGTAGGCAAACAGCGCCAATACGATGTGGATGACGAGCAGTTCATTCATGATGGCTGAAACCTCGGTCACCCTGTTGTAGGCGACAGGTGCAAATGTATATATGGAAAACAGTATAAAGGCACAGAATACATAGAGCGAAAAGGCGATTTCCGAGTCGCTCCGGCTGTAGTGCACCAGCCCTATGATCACAACAAGGGCGGAAAATACATATATCCCTTCAAACGTCGTCTGGATGGGAATGCGGCCGAGGGCCACCCCGATATATATGAATGTGGCGACCTGCAGCACGGCGGCAATTACGACAAGATAAAAGGAAACCTTCCTGGCCAGCCGATTCCTGAAAAACAGATCGTAGCTTAGCACAGAAAGGCTCAAAAAGTATAATAACAATATAAATTCATGACTGCGGAACATCATATCCATATGGTTTCCACCTTAATCCAGAGCCAGCTCCTGCTTCCTTGCCAATCTTTTCTGATGCTGTTTCTCTTTTTCCTGCTGGCGGATGGCATCCACTTCTTCTTCGATGCCGAAGAGCTGCTCTATTTCTTCAAGTTTAGCACTTGCTTTCCGATCACCTGAAATCTCCTTGGTGTAGATGATCGGGTCCTTGAGCATCTGGTTGATGATGCTCTTCATATGCTTGGATATCACTGTACGCTCACGGTCGGTCATATCCGGCATTTTCCGCTCCACACTCTGGAATGTCTCTTCATGGATGGAGAGTGCCTTTGAACGGAGCGCCTGGATGACCGGCACTACACCAAGCATGTTTACCCACTCAGTGAACTTGTCCATGCTTTCGGCGATCATGCCTTCGATTTTTGCGGCTTCCTCCTGACGTGTGGACAGGTTGGCGTCAACCAGTCCCTGGAGGTCGTCCACGTTGTACATGTAGACATTGTCCATTCCACCCACGGTCGGGTCGATGTCACGCGGCAGCGCGATGTCCATCATGATGAGCGGCTTTCCTTTACGGGCCGACATCGCTTCCGAGACGAGCTCCTCGGTAATGACGTAGTTCCGTGCAGCAGTGCTCGAAATTACGATGTCGGCACCTGCAAGTTCCTGCTCCAGACTGTCGATGGAGGCACTTTTACCATTGAACCGGCCTGCCAAATGTTCAGCCTTCTCTTCAGACCGGTTGACGACCGTGACATTCCTGATGCCGTTCGAAGTCAGGTTCAACAGGGACTGTTCAGCCATTTCCCCCGCCCCGATGATCAGAACTTTGCTGTCGTCCACACGGGAGAATATCTTCTTGGCAAGCTCCACTGCGGCGTATGAAATGGATATCGCATTCTTGGAGATATCCGTTTCACTATGTCCGCGCTTTGCCACCGTAATCGCTTCTTTGAAAAGCTTGTTGAACATTGTGCCTGTCGTATGCTCATTTTGGGCAGTAAAGAATGCATCCCTGATCTGTCCAAGAATCTGGGTCTCTCCGAGAACCATCGATTCCAGCCCGGAGGCGACACGGTACAGATGCTCGATTGCTTCATCTCCGACTTTGACATCCGTAATCCTCTTGACCGATGCCAAGTCCAGATCGAACCAGTCGGCAAGGAACGTCTGGGAATAATACTTCCCTGTATGCACCTGGTCGCTGACGACGTAGACTTCCGTCCTGTTGCATGTGGACAGAAGTACGGCTTCAAGCACACTTTTCTGCTCCCTCAGCCTATGCAGCGCCGGGATGACTTCCTCATCCTTGAACGCCACCTTTTCTCTTTCTTCGACACTCGCTTTCCTGTAATTCAGACTCAATGCGATGACATGCATCCGAATTGCCCCCCACTATCCTATTGTGCCTCGTCTTTGGACACTTTCAATAATTATTATTTTAACAGATTGCAGGCTTATAATCCACGACACAATCTTATTTATATCAATTATAAATAAGTATTTTTTGTGAACAACACTACATATACTGTGAAATGGCATCCATTGCCTGGGACAGATTCTTCTTGTCCAATGCGGAGAAGGGGATCATCACATCACCCTCTTCAAAGTCGATCGTCTCCCTGACCACCTTAAGGTGCTTCTGCAGCTTGCTTTTTGGAATCTTGTCCATCTTGGTGCATATCATCATCACCGGAATCTCGAAATGCTTCAGATAATTGTACATCAGTACATCATCTTCCGTCGGCTTGTGCCTCAAGTCGACCAGCTGGATGACAGCCGCCAGCTCGTCCCTTTCCGCCAAGTAGCTCTCGATCATCCGGCCCCACTCTTCACGGGACTTCTTCGACTGCTTGGCATAGCCATAGCCGGGGACATCCACGAATATGAACTGATCGTCCATATTATAGAAGTTCAGCGTCTGCGTCTTCCCCGGCTTGGAAGAAGTCCTTGCGATATTCTTCCGGCCGGCCACCGCATTGATGAAGGAGGACTTGCCGACATTCGAGCGGCCGCTCAAAGCGATTTCCCGCAGGCCGGTCTTCGGATATTGGTCACTGCCTACGGCAGAGATGAGTATTTCTACATTGTTTGGATTGATTCTCATCGCTCTTCTTCCTTTCAGTAAAAAGAGCTGTCCATGGTTCAGACAGCTCTTTCAGGTATTATGCACTTTTACGGTTCAGTTGGATCTCTTCCCCGTTTTCATCGAAGAGCAGGGGTTCTGCTTCCTCTTCAATTGTCGCTCTTGTGATCTTCACCTTGCGGATATCTTCATTGGAAGGCACATTGAACATGATGTCCACCATGCGCTCCTCAATGATCGAACGGAGGCCGCGGGCCCCTGTTTTCCTTTCGATCGCCAGTTCACTGATGGCATTCAGTGCGTCCTGGTCGAATTCCAGTTCCACATTGTCTATCTCGAGCATCTTCTGATACTGCTTGACGAGCGCATTCTTCGGCTCTGTCAGAATGGAGTTGAGTGCATCGACATCGAGTTCCTCAAGGTAGCTGATGATCGGTACACGTCCGATGAATTCCGGAATCAAGCCGTAGCTCTGGAGATCGTCCGGACGGACTTTTTTCATGATCTCATCTTTGTCATTCGACTTTTCGGATGCACCGCCGAACCCGATGACCTTCTCGCCGATACGCCTCTTGATGATTTCATCCATGCCGTCGAAAGCGCCACCGAGGACGAAGAGGATGTTCTTCGTATCGATCTGGATGGATTCCTGGTTCGGATGTTTCCTGCCTCCTTGTGGCGGAACGCTTGCTGTTGTTCCTTCGAGAATCTTAAGAAGTGCCTGCTGGACGCCTTCACCGGAGACGTCCCTTGTGATGGAAGTGTTCTCGCTCTTGCGTGCGATCTTGTCGATTTCATCGACGTAGATGATGCCCTGTTCAGCACGTTCTACATCAAAGTCCGCTGCCTGGATCAGACGGAGGAGGATGTTCTCGACATCGTCCCCGACATAGCCCGCTTCAGTCAGGCTTGTTGCATCGGCGATGGCAAACGGCACATTGAGTGTCCTGGCCAGAGTCTGGGCGAGCAGTGTCTTACCGCTTCCTGTCGGTCCGATCAGCGCGATGTTACTCTTCGAGATTTCCACGCCGTCTTCCTGGTTCTGGTTGATGCGTTTATAGTGGTTATATACCGCTACACTCAGCGCACGCTTGGCATTGTCCTGCCCGATGACATAGTCATTCAGCGCCTCAAGTATTTCCTGCGGTTTCGGTATTTCTGTAAACACTTCAGTCTTCTCGGACTTCAGCTCTTCTTCGATGATTTCATGGCAGAGTTCGATACATTCGTTGCAGATGTAGACACCGCTGCCTGCGATCAATTTCTTCACCTGTTCCTGATCCTTGCCACAGAAGGAACAAGTGAGATTTGTGTCGTCTTCATTAAATTTAAACATTTTCAACACCTCTTTTTTCATTCCTGTAAAATATACTAGAAATCATCGTTAAAATCAAATATACAGTCTCGGAGCGCCATAAAGCTAAGAGCTCTGCAACGACCTGTTGCAGAGCTCTTGATTCATTTGTACTCTTTTGCCTGTTCTATTTCTGTTTCCTGTTGTCTACAAGTACATCGATTGCCTTCTGTACTTTGAGGTCGTCCTGGAGCATGGAGAGGTCGCCGAGAGTGGATTTGATGTCTTCCACTTTGATGCCGAACTGTTCGCTCATCTTTTCAAGCTCTTTGTCCATGTCCGCTTCAGTCACTTCGATGTCCTCATCAACAGCAATCTGCTTGAGCACGAGATTCGTACGTACACGCTTCTGTGCATCGTCCTTCATCTGTTCACGGAGTGCATCTTCGTCCTGGCCGGACAGCTGCTGGTACATCTCCATGTTGATGCCCTGCTGGGAGAGGCGCTGTTCGAATTCCTGGAGCATCCTGTCAGTTTCCGTCTTGACCATCGCTTCCGGCACATCGATTTCTGCATTTTCTGCAGCCTGCTCGATGAGCTGTTCCTTCATGGTCACATCCGCTTCATTTTCCTTCGCTTCTTTGAGGTCTTTTTCGACCTTCTCCTTCAAAGCGTCCACAGTTTCTACATCCTGATCGAGTTCCTTGACGAGTTCGTCGTCGAGTTCAGGAATCTCCTTGGATTTCATGCTGTTGACTTTGACTTTGAAAGTCGCTTCTTTGCCAGCAAGTTCTTCTGCATGGTATTCCTCAGGGAAAGTGACGTTGACATCCTTCTCCTCTTCAACACCCATGCCGACTACCTGTTCTTCGAAGCCTGGGATGAAGCTGCCGGAACCGATTTCGAGTTCGTAGCCTTCAGCCTGGCCGCCTTCGAACTGTTCACCATCTATATAGCCGTCGAAGTCGAGGTTGACGACGTCTCCCTCTTCAACTTTTCCGTCTTCCTTAACAACCATGTCAGCATGTGCTTCGAGCATGTTGTCGATTTCCTTCTGAACATCCTCTTCAGTCACTTCCGTGTCAAGCTCTTCAGCTTCAAGCCCTTTGTATTCGCCGAGCTTCACTTCAGGTTCCACGATGACTTTCGCAGTGAAGATGAGGTCTTTGCCCTTCTCCATCTGCTCGATGTCCACTTCAGGCTGATCCACAGGATTGATGTCCGCTTCATTTACAGCTTCTGTATAAGCTTTTGGAAGCAGGATATCCAGTGCATCCTGGTAAAGGGATTCTACACCGAAACGCTTTTCGAACATTTGGCGCGGCACTTTGCCTTTTCTGAATCCTGGAATGCTTACATCTTTTGAAACTTTCTTGAATGCTTCATTGAGAGCACCGTCAACTTCCTTTGCAGGGACTGTGACAGTCAGAACTCCTTCGTTACCCTCTTGTTTTTCCCACTTTTGAGACATATTCTTATTCCTCCGTTAGTCCATGATTTCAATCAACCAATATAGTATAACATATCACTTTTTCATATCCAACATTTGATTTACAGCCTTCATTCCCCGGCAATCGACTGCTCGAGCGCCCGGATCCAGGAGACTGCCTGGGGGTTGGCCGCGACTTCATACTCGATGTTCACCATACCGAGTATCTCCTCCAGATATGCAGCCACCATATCCTCTGTCCCAAAAGGCGGCTCGACCGGGTAGCAGTAGAGCATATGCGACATCAGCATGGCAGCCGCCGACTCGGCAAACTGCGGAATCCTGTCCTCCACTTCATCCATGACACGCGCACTGATCGACCTGAAGGGACCTTCCTCAAGGTCATGCAGTTCTCCGGGGACGACCTCTATCCTTTTACCCATCTTATGGACGGCGAGCACATTTTCGTCCCCCGCCGTCCTCAGATACAGTAGCATGAACGTCAGCAGTTCAGGGTTATCCTCCGCCGCCGCCGCGTTCCGGATGAGCTCCCGGTATCGGTCATCCGCCTCTTCAATGATCCGCTTCAGGAAATCCATCCGTTCATAGGACTGCATATCATTGTAGGAGTCGGCATCGACTTCCGGCATTTCAGACATCGAAGCCTCTTTCTTCTCGTCAATTGCCTTCTTCGCCCGGTGGCGGAGCGCCGCCACTTCAATCCGGAAGTCATGGGGGATTTCCTCCTTCATGAGATGGTCGGAGAATTCGACCACCTCGAAATACCGCTCCTGGCTCAGGAGTCCTTCGAGCAGGTGGCGCATGTGCACATCATAATGTCCGCGCCCGGCATTCATCTGCAGCAGGGCATAATCGATGATCTCATCATGCTTTCCGATGGCGGAAAGCGCCCGGTAGAACTGTTCGATCAGGCCGATGTCCGGCTCCAGAAGTGCTTCGTATCTTCTGAACTTCTCGACGAATTCCGCATGATCGTCATTCTGACGGTCGGCTTCCATGTCGCGTTCCATCTTGCCGAGGAACCGGCGGTGGGAGATGACCTTATCGTCCATAGGCATCCTTGATGATCAGTTCGCTCCATGATTCGTAAGGGGACCGCTCCGCCAGCTGGTCGTCCTTTTCCCAGATGAGCTCAAGTGTATCCTCCTCATGCGACGCAACATCCGCTTCCTCGACCGTCACCTTGAATACGACACCGATATGGACACGGCCCACCTCGTTATCATCGTCGTTGATCAGACCGACGATTTCTATATCTTCGAGCTGTTCCTGGGAGAGTCCCACCTCCTCAGAAAGTTCCCGTCCTGCATTGATGTAAAGCTTTTCTTCGATGCCGGAAGCATCCGGTACATCATTCATATGCCCGCCGACACCAATCGACAGCATGCCGTGCAGGCGCGCTTCACCACCGCCATTCAGGCGTTTGTAGACGAGTGTTTTCCCATTGTCGGAAGTGATTATGACATAACCGACCAGCTGCTTGTACGCCGGATCTTCCTCCATGTCCCCCCGCCGCTTCACTTCGAACTTGGGAAGGGTCGAAATAATGTTTTCGTACCTCCTGTCGTTCATGCCAATGAAACCATTGAAGGCATCCGCCTCATCATTAAAAAGAACATCCCTCGGTACTACGAGAATAGGTTCATCAAATTTGCTCATCATAATTCTCCTTTATATGAAGTCATAATAATTTTATAGAAGCCTGTTTTGTTTGTAAAATAAAAAAACCCTCCACGAAGGAGGGCGGTTACGTCCCAGGAGGGAGTCGAACCCCCGACCTACAGCTTAGGAGGCTGTCGCTCTATCCTGCTGAGCTACTGGGACATCATCTGGAATGATAAAAAAAGGAACCCCACTCAAGGGGGTTCTTTCATAGCGTCCTGGGAGGGATTCGAACCCCCGACCGATAGCTTAGAAGGCTATTGCTCTATCCAGCTGAGCTACCAGGACTGAATCGGACAAGTACAATTATAATCAAAAGGTCCCCTCTAAGTCAAACACCTATTTGAAATAATTCATGTTTTATTACACTAGCGGATATTCCGCTTCAGGGCTGCCCTGCATCGTACTCCCTTTTCAGCTGCCGGTACATGATGCAGTCGTGATAATGGTCGTACAGGAACTCGTAGTCTGCAAGTACAGCTTCCTTCGTGAATCCCATTGCCTCGGGCAGGGCCCGGCTCCTGTAGTTGTATTCTCCGCAGATGATCTCTATCCGGTTCAGTTCGAGCGTGCTGAATCCATATTCCACAAGCTTTCGGACGGACCGCATGACGAGCCCCTTCCCCTCCCCTTCCTTCGAGATCCAGTAGCCGAGTTGGCCGCGCCTGCTGAGGAAGAATATTTCATTATATCCGCACATCCCGACGAACTCCCCCTTATGGAAGATGCCGAGCTGCAGGCCGACGCCGTTGTCGATATCCTCCTGCCATGCTTTTATCACACCGATATAGTCCTCTGCACTGGTCATGTAGTCGACCCATGGCAGCCACTTCCTGAGATGGCCGCGGTTCTGGTCCACTGTATTGAATACCATCGCCCGGTCACCCTGTTCCATGGCCTTCAGTTCTATATCCGCGTCCACTTTTATCCTCACCATATTATGATCCCTCTGTCATGATTAGTCGGTTTTGGCCATATATTGCCCTATGAGATGATCTTCTTTCTCACATCCGGGTCGATGGTGCATGACATCCTGTCATTCAGCCGATACCTGTTCCTTGCGATCAGCCTGTAGAGGGCATTCCGCCAGCAGACGGGAATGGCCTTCAGCAATCTGACGGGCCTGAAGCCCGTCGCATCGGCAGCCACTTCGATGACGGCATCGGAATGGATGTACATGTCATCGGAGTAGTACACGACGGAATCGATGTCCTCCGGCACAATCCCTTCCAGCTCCTTTATGGAGCTGAAGCGTATGGCGTCCTTTCGGTCCAGAGCAGTGATGATCTTCGCAAAACGGTTGCAGATGATGCAATCGTCATCGAAATAAAGTATATTCATATTTGACCCTCCTGACTTTCAAACTCATTGTGAAAGGATGCATCATGCCTATGAAGAATCCAGGCAGAATATTTCTCGCCACGTTTTTCACCGCACTCTCCATACTCTACCTGACCGGCAGATATACGACATTTGAAATGCACCCCCCGATCTTCATTATCCTGTCCATCGTACTGCTCGTCTTCCTCGGTTCTGCCATGCGGGACAGCCACGGACGGGGGACGATCGAATGGGCGATGCTCATGCTTACAGTACTGATGCTCATGACTGCGCTCATGGCCTAGAGCGTATCCAGATCCACTTCCTTGATCACCTCATGCTCCCTGTCCAGGAAGGTGACGACATTGCTGGATGTGTCGAGCACCGCATAGGACTCCACGAGTTCACCCTTGGAGTTTGAGATGCTTCCCGGATTGATGCAGAAGACGCCACCTACATCTTCGGCCTTCGCCACATGAGAATGGCCGTAGAATGCATACGTGGCATCGTATTCCCTGGCGCGGTCTGCCAGCACTTCCCGGCCCTTCTTGACATCGTAGTAGTGTCCATGTGTATAGAAGACGCCCGATGTTTCGTGATGCCCTTCTATAGGGTAGCGGCTGTCCGTATCCACATTTCCCCTGACACGTTCGAAATGCACCATCTCGGTATCGTCGTAGTTGAACTCACTGTCCCCAAGGTGGATGTTCAGATCGCCTGCATTTCTGCCATATGCCTCATATACGACCCCCTTTTCACCATGGTTGTCACTTACGATCAGAATCCTCATTGCCATCATCTCCATCAAAGTGTATTAATGCATCGAATAATTCGGTGTCTTCCCGAAGCCGGTCCAATGCATTTCTTCTATGGCTTATTTCCCCTTTTTCCTCGGCACTAACCATGCCGAGCAGCCTGCCATCCTCCGTCCGGAAGAGCGGGTCATATCCGAATCCACCCCCACCCTGAGGGGATTCGAGGATTTCACCATGGAGCTTTCCTTCGTACGTCCGTGTCTCCCGGCCCGGCATGGCGAGGGCGATGACACATGTGAAATGTGCAGTGCGGTCCCCGACACCTTCCAGTTCGGACAGGAGCCTGCTGTTGTTCTCCTCATCCGTCGCATCCACTCCAGCAAACCTTGCCGAATAGACGCCTGGCGCACCGTCCAATGCATCGACGCTGAGGCCCGAATCATCACTCAGGACGGGCATGTCGAGCGCCTCTGCAGCTGCTTCCGCCTTGAGTATGGCATTGCCCCTGAATGTATCCTCCGTCTCATCCACCGAAAAGCCGGGCAGCATCTCCTTTATGCCGATGATTTCATCATCGGGGAATATCGCCCTGAAATCATTGATCTTCCCTTCGTTTCCGCTGGCGACCACTATTCTGACCATCATGCATTCCTCCTTAAAGTTCAACCTGTTCCAATGTGTACTTCATGAAGGGCATCCAGTCCTTCAGTATATACTCGAAACGGGACGTCTCCCCATTTACAATCATCAGGTGGCGCGGCTCCGATTCGGGTGGAGCATGCGAATCGAAGAGCGTCAGTATGGCACTCACTTCCCGTGCGGTTTCGTACCCGGAGTCGATCACTTTCTTCCTGCCATCGAAATAGTCCCTGATTTCATTAGCCAGCAGGGGATAGTGTGTACACCCCAATATGACGGTATCCGCCCTGGAATCCGCCAGATGCTTCAAAGTCTGGTGGAGGACGATCCGGACCACCACACGGTCCTTGTACCGCAGTTCTTCGACGAGTGGGACGAATTTCGGGCATGCGGTGCTCTGGACGCTGAAATTGCGGTTGATGTGCCATATCGCTTCCGGGTAGGCCCCGGACTGCACTGTCCCTTCCGTCGCCAGCACGATGACATTCTGGTTCGTACTGCCCTGTATCGCACTTCTTGCCCCCGGCTCTATGACGCCGATCACCGGTATGTCATATCGTTCCTTCAACGTATCAAGCGCTGCCGCCGTAGCGGTGTTGCAGGCCACGACAAGCATCTTTATGCCCCGGTCCACGAGATGGTCGGCCACTTCTATTGTGAACCGCCTCACCTCCTCCATCGGACGGCTGCCATAGGGACATCGGTCGAGATCTCCGAAATAGATGATCGACTCGTCAGGCAGCTGCCTCATGATCTCGCTTGCCACCGTGAGGCCGCCAACACCAGAATCCATCACACCGATCGGTCTACTCATGGCTCCGTTTTTCACTTTCTTGCAGAATCGACTCCAGTATGACCGGAAGCATCTCCTTTTCATCGGCCGAGAGATGTGATGTGATTTCCGAAATATAGGATATGCGCTTGGCGATGACCTCTTTGATGATCTGATGCCCCTTGTCCTGCATCAGCACCAGCACGATCCTCTTGTCCTTCTCATACTTCTGCCTTTTTACGAATGCACCATTCTCAAGCTTATCGACGATATCGGTGGTGGTTGAATGCGCCAGATCCAGCCTGTTCGACAATTCCCCGATGGTGATGCCCTCCTTGTCGTCCACCCACTGTAGGGCGACGAACTGAAGAGGTGAAAGTTCGTATTTCTTCAATATTTCCCGTCCATGGCTTTTGACATGGGCGGATATGTATCTGATTGATTTCTCTATCGATATGATCGATTCCCTATCACTCATTGACCCCAGTCCTTCTCGCTTATTTCCTTCATTATAACGTACTTGAAAATAAAAAAATAGGAAGAGCAGCGCTCTTCCCATTTCAGATTATTCTACTTCATGGTCGCTTCCGAAGAAGGATTTGAACATATGGAAGTTCGTCTCCCTTTGCATTGCAGCAATGGAAGTGGTGAGCGGGATGCCTTTAGGGCATGCTTTGACACAGTTCTGTGCCATGCCGCATTCAGCGACACCGCCGACGCCCATGAGGGCATCGAGCCTTTCATTCTTGTTCATGCTGCCTGTCGGGTGCAGGTTGAACAGTCTGACCTGACTGACCGGTGCAGCACCCATGAACTTGGAGCTGTCATTGACGTTCGGGCACACTTCAAGGCATACGCCGCACGTCATGCATTTTGAAAGTTCATAGGCTGTCTGACGTTTCTTCTCAGGCATGCGCGGTCCTGGACCGAGGTCGTAAGTACCATCGATCGGTACCCATGCCTTGACGCGCTTCAGGCTGTCGAACATGAATGAACGGTCGACCTGAAGGTCTTTCACGATAGGGAAAGTGGACATCGGCTCCAGCTTGACCGGCTGATCGAGCTGATCGATCAATGCTGTACAGGACTGGCGGGCGTTGCCGTTAATGACCATTGAACATGCACCACAGACTTCCTCAAGACAGTTCATGTCCCAAGTGACCGGTGTCGTCTTCTCACCTTTGGTGTTCACCGGGTTCCTTTGGATTTCCATCAATGCGCTGATCACGTTCATGTTCTCGCGGTATGGAACTTCAAATTCTTCCCAGTATGGCTTTGATTCAGTATTTTCCTGACGTTTTATATTGAATCTTACTGTTTTTTCACTCATTTACTTTTTAGCACTCCCTTCCGACTTTGCAGAGTAGTCTCTTTTACGTGGCGGGATGAGGCTGACATCAACATCTTCATATTCAAAGCGCGGCGCTTCGTCCGGACCTTCGAAATGTGCTTTTGTCGTCTTGAGCCATTCCTCATCATTACGTTCAGGGAATTCAGGCTTGTAGTGGGCACCGCGGGATTCATTCCGGTTGTAGGCGCCGATCGTGATGACACGTGCAAGGACAAGCATGTTCCAGAGCTGACGGGTGAAGAATGCCGCCTGGTTGCTCCACTTCTTGGTGTCGTTGATGTTGATGCGCTTATAGCGCTCCATGAGTTCAACGATGCGTTTATCCGTCTCAAGAAGCTTGTCGTTGTGACGCACGACAGTGACGTTGTCCGTCATCAGTTCACCGAGCTCCTTATGGATGACATAGGCGTTCTCATCGCCGTCCATGCTCATGATGTTGTCGAATTTCTCCTGTTCTGCTTTCGCGTGCTTCTCATAGATGGAATCATCCAGATCTTCGAATGAAGTGTCCAGACCTTTGACATATTCGATCGCGTTTGGTCCTGCGACCATTCCGCCATAGATGGCTGAAAGCAGTGAGTTTGCGCCGAGACGGTTTCCACCATGCTGTGAATAGTCACACTCTCCGGCTGCAAACAGTCCAGGTATATTCGTCATCTGATCGAAATCGACGTAGAGGCCGCCCATCGAATAGTGGACTGCAGGGAAGATCTTCATCGGAACTTTACGTGGATCGTCCCCTGTAAACTTCTCATAGATTTCGATGATGCCGCCGAGTTTGACGTCAAGCTCATGCGGATCCTTATGGGAGAGGTCCAGATAGACCATGTTCTCACCATTGATGCCGAGTTTCTGGTTTACACAGACGTCGAATATTTCACGTGTCGCGATATCCCTTGGCACCAGGTTTCCGTAGTCCGGATACTTCTCTTCAAGGAAGTACCATGGTTTGCCGTCTTTATATGTCCATATGCGTCCACCTTCACCACGGGCGGATTCACTCATCAGTCTGAGCTTGTCATCCCCAGGGATCGCCGTCGGGTGGATCTGGATGAACTCACCATTTGCATAGATGGCACCCTGCTGGTATACGACGGATGCAGCAGACCCTGTATTGATCATGGAGTTTGTGGATTTGCCGAAGATGATCCCCGGACCACCTGTCGCCATGACCACAGCATCCGATTTGAACGTCTCTATTTCAGCATTGGTCATCTGCTGTGCCGTAATTCCGCGTGCGCGTCCTTCGTCATCGAGGACGACACCAAGGAATTCCCAGCCTTCGAACTTGCGGACAAGACCATCCACTTCATATTTCCTGACCTGCTCATCCAGGGCATACAGCAGCTGCTGCCCAGTCGTCGCCCCTGCATATGCAGTCCTGTGGTGCAGCGTGCCACCAAAACGCCTGAAGTCAAGCAGACCTTCCGGCGTCCTGTTGAACATGACACCCATGCGGTCCAGCAGGTGGATGATTTGAGGCGCAGCATCCGTCATTGCTTTGACCGGAGGCTGGTTGGCCAGGAAGTCCCCACCGTAGACTGTGTCGTCAAAGTGGATTGCTGGAGAGTCGCCCTCACCTTTCGTGTTGACCGCTCCATTGATTCCACCTTGAGCACATACGGAGTGAGAACGTTTTACGGGCACAATTGAGAACAGGTCCACCTCAGCGCCTGTCTCAGCTGCTTTTATCGTTGCCATCAATCCGGCGAGTCCGCCACCGACAACGATGATTTTATCATTAGCCATTCTGTCCACTCCTTATTAAATAAATGCCAATATTGCTTGTACACCGATGAAGCTGACTACTACGAAAATGACAGCAGTTACGTAGCTCATCACACGCTGTGACTTGTCGGACTGTGTGAAGCCCCATGTCACCATGAACGACCAGAGACCATTGGCGAAATGGTAGACGGTCGCGATGATACCTATGATGTAGAACACCAGCCATGCCGGGTTCGTAACAATCTGATGCACCATATCGAAGTTGACCTCTTCACCAAAGAACACCTGAACACGCGTCTGATACACGTGGATGGCGATGAAGATGAATGCAATCACGCCGCTGATCCTCTGAAGAAGAAACATCCAGTTCCTGTATGTACTGTAGTGTCCGACATTGTACTTTGCAGTAAATGCAATGTAGATACCGTAGATACCGTGGAATAGAATTGGAATATAGATGATGAAGATCTCCAAAAATAGTACAAAAGGCAGATTACCCATAAACTCTGATGCTGCGTTGAACGCTTCTTCACTTCTTGTAGCCGTATGGTTGACCAATAGGTGCTGTATCAGGAAGACACCTAAAGGAATGACCCCCAGCAAAGAATGAAGGCGCCTGATCGCAAAACTTGAATCTTGTTTCGACACTCGAATTCCCCCCTAACTCTCCAATGAAATAAGTTTACACATCCATCATTTTACTCTCAAGGTATGCATAAATCAAGACAACTTGGATTCTTGCACAAAAAAAGATTGTGAAAATTCAAACGTGTCGATCAGGCCTTCAAAGTCTCTAAAATCCTTTTTGCGATCGGTGCCGGAATCCCTATTTCTGTGAAATCCTCTATTTCCTTTTCTCTCATCCGCTTTATGGATCCGAAATGACTCAGCAGTTTCTGCTTGCGCTTCGGCCCCACACCTTCGATGCCATCGAGCTTCGATGTGACTGACGTCTTCCGGCGTGTATTCCTATGGAAGCTGATGGCGAACCGGTGGACCTCGTCCTGGATCCTTTGAAGCAGGTAGAATTCCTGCGAATTCTTCTTGAGCGGTACGATGGACGCCTGGTCGCCGTAGAGCAGTTCAGCCGTCTTGTGCTTTTCATTCTTCGCGAGCCCTGCCACCGGAATTTCCAGTGACAATTCATCCATCAGCACGGATTTGACCGTGTTCATGTGGCCGACGCCGCCATCGACGATGATCAGGTCCGGCAATGGGAGCCCTTCCTTCAACACCCGTGTGTATCTGCGCCTGACGGCCTCTGCCATCGATGCATAGTCATCCGGCTGGGTCACCGTCCGGATCTTGTACTTGCGGTAGTCCCGCTTGCTCGGACGGCCGTCCACGAAGGCCACCATGACGCTGACCGGGTCGACACCCTGTATATTCGAGTTGTCGAAGGCCTCTATCCGGATCGGCGTCTCGATGTTGAGCACCTCTCCGAGGGACTCTATCGCCTTGACCGTCCGCGCTTCATCCTTGTCGATCATCTCGAACTTGTTTTCAAGCGCGATCTCCGCATTTTTGATTGCCAAGTCGACCATTTCCTTCTTCTGTCCCTTTTTGGGCTGGACGACCGCCACCGGCAGATATTCATCTATGATCTTCTGATCCAGCCCTTTGGCGATATGGACTTCCTTCGGCAGAAGGTTGGATTTCAGGTCATAGAACTGTGCGATGTACCGGAAGAACTCCTCCTGTACATCATCATTGATCGGAAACATGTCCGCCTTCTTTTCAATGAGGTTGCCGTTTCTGATGAGCAGCACAGAAATGGCCATCCATCCTTTGGAGACGCTGTAGCCGAAGCAATCCCTTGCAGTCATATCCTTGGTCATCATCTTCTGCTTGTTCATGGTCGCCTCGATATGTCCGAGAAGATCCCGGTACTCCTTCGCCTTCTCAAATTCCAATGCTTCCGAAGCGGCATTCATCTTTTCCTTCAGTTCATCGGTGATCTGCTTCGTATCGCCATTCAGAAAACGGGTGATGCCATCGATCATTTCCTTGTATTGTTCCTGCTGGACATCATAGACGCACGGTCCCAGGCACTGCCCGATATGATAATAGAGACACAGCTTGTCGGGCATGGTATTGCATTTTCTGAGGGGGTATATGCGGTCCAGCAGCTTCTTCGTCTCATGTGCGCTGTAGGCGTTCGGATAGGGCCCGAAATAGGTCCCGGTAGCGGGCTTCACCGTTCTTGTGACGATGAGTTTCGGATGCTCTTCCTTTGTGATCTTGATGAATGGATAGCTCTTGTCATCCTTGAGCAGTATATTGTACCGCGGATAGTGCTTCTTGATCAGATTGAGTTCGAGCAGCAGCGACTCCACCTCGGAGTTTGTCACGATGAAGTCGAAATCCGTAATCTCCTTGACGAGCCGCATCGTCTTCTCATCATGCGCTCCGGTGAAATATGACCGCACCCTGTTCCGGAGGTTTTTGGCCTTGCCCACATATATGACGATTCCATGCCTGTCCTTCATCAGGTAGCATCCTGGTTCAGTCGGCAATACCGACAGTTTCAATTTGAGTTCTTCCATAGCGATCCCTCTATATTTCATGATAAAAAAGCCGCCCGAGGGCGGCTGTATCAATTATGCATGTTTTTCGATAAGTGAAACGAGCTGTTCTTTAGGCTGGAAGCCGACCACTTTATCCACCGGCTGGCCATCCTTGAACAGGATAAGTGTTGGAATGCTCATGACTTCGTACTCGCTGGCCGTCGCCTGGTTGTCGTCGACGTTCAGTTTGGCGATGTCCGCTTTCCCTTCGACATCCTGTGCAACTTCTTCAAGAACCGGTGCGATCATTTTACAAGGTCCACACCAAGGTGCCCAGAAGTCCACCAATTTGATGCCGCTTCCCACTTCTTCTTTAAAGTTCTGATCATTCACTTCTATAATAGCCATATAAAATACCTCCATTAGGTTAAGTTATGAAACAAGTATAGCATGAGGATATATTTGTCCTCAATTTTACTGCCTAGGCAAAGAACATCAGATAGATGACACCGCTCAGAAACATGAGGATGCCGGCAGCTATCAGTATCTTCGCCAGCTTATACATATCAAAATTATCCATCCGGACACCTACTTCATTTCAACTATGGTCACTCCGAAGCCGCCTTCGCTCGGCATGCCGCCCCTGAATGACTTCACTTTGGAATGGGACTTCAGGAACTGCTGAACGCCTTTCTGCAGCGCACCCGTCCCCTTGCCGTGGATGATCTCCACTTCATTATAATTCGAGAGTATCACCTGATCCAGATATCTGTCCAGTTTCTGGATAGCCTCCTCATAGCGCTCTCCCCTGAGGTCGAGTTCCCGCTTCACCGGAGATTTTCCGATTCGCCTCGATACGGTGCGTTGCTGCTTCTCCTTCTTGCGCCGCTTCACTTCGTCCTTGCCGACCTTCATCTTGATGATGCCCATCTGGACGGTGATGGAGTCGTCCTTCACTTCGATCACTTCGCCCTTCTGGCCATAGGAGAGCACATCGACTTCATCCCCCGGGGATATCTGTTCGATCTTTTCCGCCCGCTCCTTCTTGCGTATATCCTCCTGCTGGTAGCTGTCGGACAGCGCCTTCTTCTGGTCGATCAGTTCATGCTCCTGGATGTCGGCGCCGAGTTTCTTCATATCTTCAAGGGTGCGTATGATGTCATCTGCCTTTGCCTCGGCATCCTTTATGACCCGGTTCGCCTTTTCACGCGCTTCTTTTCTGAGCTTTTCCTTATAGGCTTCATAATCGTTCATATAGGATTTCAGCTCGTTGTGGAGCCTTTCGGATTCCCTGAGCAGTTCATGCGTTTCCCGCTCATTGTCCTGGGCGGTCTTCGTATGCCGCTCAAGGGCTGAAATCATGTCGTTGACATCCGTGGAATCCCGCCCTGCGAGTTTCCTTGCCCGGTCGATGACCGTCTCGTCGAGCCCAAGCTTGTTCGATATTTCAAAGGCATTGGACTTGCCGGGGATGCCCATCAAGAGACGATAGGTCGGCGACAGCGTCTCCACATCGAATTCCACACTGGCATTGACCGTATCCTCCCTTGTATAGCTGAAGGATTTCAACTGCGGGTAGTGCGTCGTCGCCACGACCGTAGTGTGTCTGTCGAGCAGATATTCCAAAATGCTGATCGCCAGCGCCGCACCTTCTTCCGGATCCGTACCCGCCCCGAGCTCATCCAACAGGACGAGGCTGTTGTCATCCGCCTCTTCAAGGATGCCGGTGATGTTCGTCATGTGGCTCGAGAAGGTCGAGAGGGACTGCTCGATGGACTGTTCATCACCGATGTCACTGTAGACCTTTCCGAACAGCCGCAGGCGGCTGCCGTCACGGGCCGGCACGGGGATTCCTGCCTGGGCCATGAGCACACTGAG
The DNA here is from genome assembly GCF_020786625.1 of Salinicoccus sp. RF5. Classification (NCBI taxonomy): domain Bacteria; kingdom Bacillati; phylum Bacillota; class Bacilli; order Caryophanales; family Staphylococcaceae; genus Salinicoccus; species Salinicoccus sp. RF5. The sequence goes on along the minus strand of NZ_JAJGRC010000001.1, from coordinate 189,020 downwards.
GCCGATGGTCTTGATCGTCACGGTCTTCCCGCCGGTGTTCGGTCCGGTGATGATGACGGCCAGTGTCTCCTCATCCATCTCGATGTCGTTCTTCACGACTTCATCACCTGGAATCAACGGGTGGAAGGCGGCGGGCAGATAGATGCCGCCCGAGGCCATCACCTCGGGTTTCGAGCCCCGGATCTTCGCCCCATACTTCGCTTTGGCGAACACCATGTCTATATGGTGCAGCGCATCATCAGTCATGCCGAGCTCTTCTGATACCTCGGCGACTTCGGATGACAGCTGGTAGAGGATGCGTTCGACCTCCGACTGTTCCTCCTCCCTCAGCCTCTGGATCTGATTGGTCATCTGGACGACGGCCATCGGCTCCATATAGACCGTCTGTCCACTTGAGGAGATGTCGTGCACGATGCCATTGAATTCGCCCTGATGCTCCACCTTGACCGGGACCACATAGCGGTTGTTCCGCATCGTGATGAGGCTGTCAGAGAGCTTCTTCTGGCTGCCGCCGCGGATGATGTCATTCAAACGGTCCCGTATCCTGCCTTCCTCGGATTTGATCTTCCGTCTGATGCGGAGCAGTGCCTCCGAGGCATGGTCGAGCACCTGGCTCTCGTCGATCGTCTCCGTAATCCGCCTGTACAGGAAGTGGATGTCCGGCAGCCCGTTGATATAGACCGGCAGGTTCGGGAGGATGACCTCATCTTCCTCGAAATCATTGAACACCGCATTCAGGGCATGCTTGCGGCTGAGTACCGTCCTGATTTCATTCAGCTCCGGTACACCGAGCATGCTGCCGATCTCTGCACGCCTGACATGCCTCTTGATGTCCGTGATGCCGCCGAGTTCAACCGCCCTGTACCTCAGCATCGTCGAAGCATCATCTACTTCATTGATCATCTGCAGCACTTCTTCAAGATCGGTCGAGACGATGTCGGCAGTGATCACTTTCTTCGTCTTCCCGCTCTCTGCAAAGGCAGAAAGCTGGGAAAGTATCTTATTGAACTCCAATGCATTTATCGTTCTTTCATTCATTCAAAACCCTCTATTTCCCTTTTTGGACCCACTCTCTGAACTTCTCCCGGCAGAGAGTGTTGACCACTTTATTTTTTTCTATCAGACCCTTCTGCAGGGTCGCCACTCCGTAATCCATGAAATCCAGATGGCTGGAATGGTGTGCATCCGTATTCACCGTCAACATGAGCCCCGAATTCCTGATGACATCCGATGATAGGTCGAGGCGCCTTGGGTTGGCATTCACTTCAAGCACTGTTCCCGTATCCTTCGCCATCTGTACAAGCCTTTCCGTATCGACCGCATAGCCTTCCCGCCTGCCGATCAGCCTGCCCGTCGGATGGGCGATGTGCCTGACATGGGGGTTCTCACATGCCATCTGCAGACGGTGCATGATCTCCTCCTCCGTCTGCTGGAAGCTCGAGTGGATTGCAGCGATGACATAATCGAGTTCCTCAAGCATATCATCCTGGAAGTCGAGTGTGCCATCTTTGAGGATGTCCATTTCCGTACCTGTATAGATGTCTATTTCCGGGTACTCCGGCCTGAGAGACTTTATCTCTTCGATCTGTCGGCGCAGCCGCACTTCGTCGAGGCCGTTTGCGACACGGAGGCTTTTGGAATGGTCGGTGATGACCATGTATTCATAGCCTTTGGCGATGCAGGCCTCCACCATCTCACGGACGGAATAGGCCCCATCACTGTAGACCGTGTGCATATGCAGGTCCCCCCGGATGTCCTCCAGTGTGACGATGCCGGATACATCAACTTCCGTCTCCTCCCCCGTCTCCCGCATTGCCGGCGGAATATAGGGAAGGTCGAAGTGGCTGAAGAAATCCGTTTCGGAATCGAATGTGAGTACCCCGCCATCCTTCTCCACACCATATTCACTGATCTTCTCGCCCCGGGCTTTGGCGATCTGCCGCATTTTCACGTTATGATCCTTGGAACCGGTGAAATGATGAAGGGTCGTCGCATAGGCTTCAGGCGCCACAAAACGTATATCGACACCGATCTGATCCAGATCATGTTCGATTACGACGGAGAGTTTCCGTTCCCCCTTCGCCACAACCTCCTTCACGAAGGGCAGACCGATGAACGATTCCGCCACGCCGGCTGCATCCTTGGTCTCCGCGATGAAGTCGAGATCTCTGCTCGTTTCCTTGAAACGTCTGGCGCTGCCTGCATTATCATAGCGGCTGATGCCTTCCATATCCTCGAAAGACGCTTCGACGAGCCGCCTGAACTGCTGCACCTTTTCGATCGGATACCGTTCCGGACGTGTGAGCAGCTCATCGATGGCTTTGGAAATGTTCTCCTCCGTCTTCTTGCCGAAGCCACTCAGTTCACTCACCCTGCCCGCTTCACATTCCGCCTTAAGGGCTTCAAGCGATGTGACCCCGAGCTCCTTATGAAGTTTCGCAATCTTTTTGGGGCCGAGCGTCGGCAGTTTGAGCATCTGGATGAGCGGTGCCGGAACCGACTCCCTCAATTCGCCGAGTACGGATGACTCCCTCTTCTCGACATACTCTGTGATGACTTCGTTCACGCCTTTGCCGATGCCCTTGATTTCGGAGAAGTCATCGATCTCTGCAAGCGACCTCGGATCCCTCTCGATTGCTCCAGCCGCTTTCCGGTAGGCGGAGACCTTGAACGGGTTCTCCAGGGAGAGCTCCATGTATGTGGCTATCGTTTCAAGCAGGTTGATTATATCTTTTTTAGTCATAATGTCCTCCAAAAAAAGAGCCATATCGCTATGACTCAGTTTGTAACCATTCTATGAATTTATCGGAAATGATGAAAGTGTTCTCCATGAGGAACTGTGCAAACCCTGAATTCTCCATCATCGTCTGCACACCTTCGAGCGGTATTACGGCTGCCATCATCAGAAGGACAACCAGTATATATATCATCTCTATGATGCCGAGTATCGTGCCAAGGACATCACCGATGGTGCCGAACGCGTTGATCTGCTGCAGGTAGTCGAATGCGCTGACGATCAGCTGTATCACAATCTTCGCCACCACGAATATCATGAAGAACGCGACCATCCTGTAGAAGGCGAGTTCTGCATTATCCACTTCAGGGAGCAGCGGATTCGTAAGTGTCTCTGCAGTTGATGGATAGGGCATCACCATATCGAAGCGAGAGGCGAGTTTTTCGTAGTTCATGGCAGCAATGATGATGGCCGAAATCGTACCGATCAGATGAAGGGACTGCAGAATGACGCCCCTCCGGTAGCCGATGACCATCCCAATGACAAGCAGTATCAGTAGAAGTAGTGTCATGACATCAATTACCCTGCTGGTCCATTTCTTTCAATAATGCCTCATGCTTTTCAACCAGCTTCACATATTCATCCATGACATTCACTGCCGTAAGCACTGCTTTCCTGGTGGTATCAAGCCCTGCACTCTTCATACCGATCTCCTTTATCTTTTCATCGACGAGTCTGGCCACATAACGGATGTGTTCCGGATCATCTTCGCCGACCAGCGTATACTGCTGATCATTTATTTCGACAGCAATGCGGTTTCTATATTCTGCCATCTGACATTGCCTCCCCATCAAAAGTTTCAGCTCTTTATGTTATCATTAATTTATTATACTTATCCACCAGTGGTTATACAAGTATATGCATACGAAAAAACATAAAGGAACGGGTAAATATGAACTATGATCAACTGAATACTATAGGTAGTGATGAGGCTGGTGTCGGCGACTACTTCGGGCCGATGACGGTATGTGCGGCCCACGTCCCCGCGGAAAAAGTGGCCCTCCTGAAGGAACTTGGGGTGAAGGACTCCAAAAACCTCTCGAACAGGACGGTCGATAAACTGGCCCGTGACATCATCCATATCGTCCCCTACTCACTCGTCATACTCGACAATCCATCCTATAATGAAAAGATCGATGCGGGATGGAACATTGTTAAGCTGAAGGCGGTCCTGCACGACCACTGCATCCGCAATGTATATGAAAAGCTTGATGACGGGGCGCAGCAGGATGTCCAGGCAATCGTCATCGACCAGTTCACGACGGAGAATGCCTACAGGAAATATGTCCCCGATCCGTTCAGGCCGGAACTGATCCATCATGAGACGAAGGCCGAGTCGAAATCGATCGCCGTCGCCTGTGCCAGCATACTTGCACGGAGCAAATATCTGGAGCAGATGGAAAATCTGAACCGCAATCTGAAAACCACGGTGCCGCGGGGCGCCAGCGGAAAGACGGATGCATTTGCAGCAAAGATCGCAGACCGTCATGGCATGGACTACCTCGATAATATGACGAAGAAGCATTTCAAGTCGAGACAGAAGGTGATGGACCTGCTCAGGAAGAAAGGCTCCATGTAGATCCGATACATTTGAGAATCAATGGCTTTTCCTTTATTATGGGAATAATCAATCAGTTAAAGGAGTCTTTAAAATGCCGAAAATGAATGTCGAAAGCTTCAACCTCGACCATACGAAAGTCGATGCGCCCTACATCCGCCTCGCCGGAAAGAGTGAAGGTGAGCATGGGGACGTCATCTACAAATACGACATAAGGTTCTGCCAGCCGAACAAGGAGCATATGGAAATGCCGGGGCTGCATTCACTCGAGCACCTGATGGCAGAAAACATCAGGAACCATCATGACAAGGTCGTCGATCTGAGCCCGATGGGCTGCCAGACCGGCTTCTACCTTGCCGTGCTGAACGATGATGACTTCGACCATATCCGGGAAGTGGTGGAAAAGACACTCGATGATGTGCTCGAAGCAGATGAAGTCCCTGCATGCAATGAAGTGCAGTGCGGCTGGGCAGCGAGCCACAGCCTGGAAGGCGCCAAGGAGATTGCCCGGAATATGCTCGCCAAAAAAGACGGCTGGGATGTCGTATTCGCCAAATAGAACAGACATGAAAAGGACGATCACATCTTTATGTGATCGTCCTTTTTTCTATCTGATCTGTGCACCGCTCTCTTCAAGTGCTTCCAGAACAGGTGTATGCAGTTTTTCTATTTCCTCGTCCGTCAGTGTATTCTCCTTATTCAGGTAGGTGAGGCGGAGTGCCACGGACTTCCTGCCCGCTTCCATATTTTCACCTTCATAGACATCGAACACATAGACATCGACAAGATATTTCCGCGCCGCCGCCTCAATAGTCCGGACAAGTGTATCCGCCGCGACGGATGCGTCGACGACCAGGGCGATGTCACGTGTGATGGATGGATATCTGGACAGCTGTTCATAGACGACGTTGCCCTGTTTGACGGCAAGCAGACGATCCAGATTCACTTCGAAGACCGCTGTCCGCTCAAGATCGTTCTCCCTTGCATATTTGGGGTGCAGTTCACCGATGAAGCCGATCGTTTCATTGTCCAGCAGGACATCCGCCGACCTGCCCGGATGCAGTTCATCGAACCTTGCGACCTGCTCATAGCGGACATTGCCTTCAAGGCCCAGTTTTTCAAGGATGCTCTCCACGATGCCTTTGGCTGCATAGAAATCTGCAGGGACTTTCGTTCCGAGCCAGTCCGTCCGGTTCATATCCCCTGTCAGGATTCCGGCCAGCATCTCCTCTTCATCCGGGAGCACCGTCGTGCCGTTGGAAACGAAGATCTTGCCGATCTCATAGAGCTGGACATTCTTCTGCTGACGGTTCTTGTTGTAGACGACGTTGTCCACCAGATGAGGGATCATGCTCTTCCTGAGCACCGCGTGGTCCTCGCTCATCGGCATGAGAAGTTCAAGCGCATCTTCCGGGCCGCTGAACTGGGCTGCCTTCTCCCGGCTCGTCAGTGCATAGTTGATCGACTGCGACAGCCCCAGTGATTCGAGCTGGTGGCGGATGATGCGGACCTTAGTCTGTTCATCCGTCAGTCTGCCGGGTGTGATCTTCGTGTACTCAGGCAGGGAGGACGGCAGGGCGTCGTAGCCGTAGATGCGTGCCACCTCTTCGGTGATGTCCTCTTTGATCTTCAGGTCATCCCTCCGGGATGGAATGGATACTTCGAGCCCTTCCCCCTTCGCTGTTGCCTTCAGACCGAGCTTCGACAGGCTTTCCTGGATCTCCTCAGTCGTGAGGCTCATGCCGAGATGGGCGTTGATGAACTGCTCTGAGATATCTATCGTCGTATCTTCAAGTTCAAGTGCCCCGTCGGAGATGACAGGCGTCGAGACGGTGCCGCCTGCATACTGCTCAAGCAGCAGTGCTGCACGGTCCAGCGCCTTGAGCACGAATTCGTGGGAGACACCTTTTTCAAACCGTGTGGAAGCTTCGCTCCGCAAGTTCAGACGGCTGCTCGTCCTGCGTATGGAGACAGGGTTGAATACGGCGGATTCGATTACGACATTCGTCGTTTCATCCGTCACTTCCGAGAACGCTCCGCCCATCACGCCAGCGAGCGCGATCGGTTCCGTACCGTTGGTGATGACGATGTCCTGGCTTTCAAGATGCCGTTCCTTCCCGTCGAGTGTCGTCATCTTTTCGTCTTCTTCGGCATAGCGCGTCACAATCTGGTCCGATCCGATATGGTCGCGGTCGAACATGTGGAGGGGCTGTCCGAATTCAAGCAGTACATAGTTCGAGATGTCGACGACGTTGTTGATCGGACGGATGCCGGCCTTGATCAGGCGCAGCTGCATCCATGCCGGTGCCGGTGCGATCTTCACGTTCTCGACGACACGTGCACCATAGTACGGTACAGCGGCCGCATCCTCATTCCTGATTTCGAGCGTGCCGTCTTCAACCGTATTCTTTTCAGTCACTTCATGTTCAGGCAGAACCACTTCGCCGCCGAACAGTGCGCGCACCTCATAGGCCGCCCCCGCCATGCTGAGGGCATCCTTCCGGTTTGGCGTCAGGTCGAATTCCATGACCTGGTCATCGAGCAGCAGAGCTTCGAGCGCATTGCTGCCGGCCGTCTTCTCTTCCGGGAACATGAAGATGCCGTTCTGGTACTCCTGGGGGACATAGTCTTCCGGAATGCCCAGTTCCTCGAGGGAGCAGATCATGCCTTCCGAAACTTCCCCACGGAGCTTCGCCCGTTTGATCTTGATGCCGCCCGGCAGGCGTCCGCCCACTTTGCAGACGACCACGTAGGAATCCGCCTCGACATTCGGGGCACCGCAGATGATCTGGTTTGTTTCCCCGCCCGTATCGACCTGGCATATCTTCAGCCGGTCCGCTTCCGGATGCTGTTCGACGCGCTCTACGTAACCGACGACGAGATGCTTCACCTCGGCCGTGTAGTCGATGACATCATCGACCTCGATGCCCCCGCGCGTAATCTTTTCGGCCAATTCATCGATCGGCACATCTATCTGGATCCATTCATTCAACCACTCTTTAGATACTTTCATTTGTCGCACCACCATCTTCTGTCGCTTTGAACTGATTGATAAACCTTAAGTCATTCGTGTAGAAATGCCTGATGTCCTCGATGCCGTACTTCAGCATCGCAATCCTGTCCGGCCCCATGCCGAATGCGAACCCGGAATATTCATCCGGATCGAAACCGGCCATCTCCAGCACGTTCGGATGGACCATGCCCGCGCCGAGGATCTCTATCCATCCGGTGCCCTTGCAGACGTTGCAGCCTGCCCCTTTGCATTTGAAGCAGGAGATGTCCACTTCCACACTCGGTTCCGTGAACGGGAAGTAGCTCGGGCGCAGCCTGATTTCGCGTTCTGCACCGAATATCTCCTTGGCGAAGAGCTCGAGCGTACCCTTCAGGTCACTCATACGGATGTTCCGATCCACGACCAGCCCTTCGATCTGGGTGAACTGGTGGCTGTGGGTCGCATCATCGCTGTCCCGCCTGTAGACTTTGCCCGGACAGATGATCTTGACCGGTCCCCGGCCTTTCCGCGACTCCATCGTCCGAGCCTGTACCGGCGAGGTGTGTGTCCGCAGCAGCGTCTCCTCCGAGATGTAGAACGTATCCTGCATATCACGTGCAGGGTGGGATTTCGGCAGATTGAGCGCCTCGAAGTTATAGTAGTCGGTCTCCACTTCATAGCCTTCCGCTATTTCATAGCCGAGGCCGAGGAAGAAGTCTTCGATGTCCTCGATCGTCCGGCTGAGCGGATGCGGGCTTCCGAGACTGAATGTCCGGCCCGGGAGTGTGACATCGATCGTCTCCTCCCGAAGCTTCTCTTCAAGTGCCGCTTCTTCCAGCACTTCGCCCCGGCGCTCGATCGCTTCCGTAATATGTGTGCGGACTTCATTCACCTTCGCACCGTATTCCGGGCGCTCCTCGTTGGAAAGGTTCTTCATTTCCTTCATGAGGCCAGTGACCTTGCCCTTCTTGCCAAGGTATTCCACCTTCAACTGCTGTAGTGCATTCAGATTATCGACGTCCGATATCGCGTCATCGAACGACTGCCTGACTTCCAAGATTCCTGCTGTATCCATCGTTTCCACTCCTCCAATATAAATAAAAAAACTCCATCCTTGTATCAAAGGACGGAGTTTCCGCGGTACCACCTGATTTTCTGCATAACAAATACAGACGCTTCTGGAAAGATAAGGGATTATCCCACTGCTCCATCTGCCAGGTGAACCCTGGTCCCATCCGTGCACAGCATTCCAGTCCATGTGCTGCACTCCCTGTCTCGGATTCCTGGACCATTTATGTCCGGCTTCATCTGAAGCTTGATATTCATCTATAGCATTATTATAAATCAAAGTTATTAAAAATCAAGCTTTGAAATGGTGCATGATGATGCCGCCGGCAATCGCGACGTTCAGACTTTCGCTCTGGCCGGGCATTTCTATCTTCATCCGCACATCCACATTGGAGAGCACTTCCTCCGAAACGCCCCGGCCCTCATTGCCGAGGACGATCATGAGCGGTCCCTCAGGAAGTTCCAGCTGTTCCAGTGAAGACGCGCCTTCAAGCGAAGTCCCGAGCACCGTTCCGTCGAATTCACGGACAGACTGCACGGCATCCGCCACAGCAATTTCAATGTGGAAGGTACTGCCCTGTGCGCTCCGGAGCACTTTATCACTGAAGGCGTCGACGGTATCCTGCGACAGGATGACCCGCTCGAAGCCGAAGGCATCTGCGGTACGCAGAAGCGTCCCCAGATTACCGGGGTCCTGGATGCCGTCAAGCAGCAGGACACGGCGGCCCTCTGACGACGGCTTCCTGTAGGAGACCGCAGCCATGATGCCGGGAGGCGTCTCGAGTGAAGAAAGGAGCTTCATCACGCCCGGGGCGACAGTGATCACTTCCATGTCAGCTGCGGCGTAGGGGCTGTAGTCATAGTCTTCGAGCGCAATGAGTGTCTGCACTTTTTGACCGTGATTGAGTGCTTCTTCTACCAGATGCGCACCTTCGATCAGGAAGAGGTCCTGCTTTCTGCGGTACTTCTTCTGTTGAAGCTTCTTCAGATCCTTGATGCGCCTGTTGTCCTTTGACGCAATATGTTTCGGTGCTACCAAATGATCTCTTCCACCTTGCTGTCATCGAGTGATCTGACGATTTCAGTGACGAGACGCACCGCATTATTGTAGTCATTGCGGTTCAATATGGAAACGTTGGAGTGCATGTATCTGAGCGGCACCCCGATCGAGATGGAAGGTACCCCTTCGTTGGAGACGTGGAAGGCGCCTGAGTCGGTGCCGCCGCCTGTGATGGCAGACCACTGTACCGGAATATCCTTATCCTTGGCCAGCTGCTCGACATGCCTTCTGAAGCCGACATGTCCGATATTGGAGCCGTCAAGCAGAAGCACGAGCGGACCGTCCCCCATCTTGCCGGTGCCATCCTTTTCGCTCATGCCCGGCGTATCCCAGGAGATGCCGACATCCACTGCAATCGCAAGGTCCGGCTTCACTTTGTTCGCAGCGACCTTCGCACCGCGGAGACCGACTTCCTCCTGCACTGTCGCACCACTGACAACATTGATGTTCACATCTTCATCCTTCAGTGATTCGAGCACTTCGATCGCGACACCACAGCCGAACCTGTTGTCCCATGCCTTCGCCAGCAGATAATCCTTGTTGGCCATTTCTGTGAAGTCACAATGCGGCGTAATCATGTCGCCAACTTTCACACCCGCTTCTTCCGCCTCCTCTTTCGAAGCGACACCGATGTCGATGAACATGTCCTTCATATCCACAGGCTTCTTGCGCGCTTCCTGGGAGAGCACGTGGGGCGGCTTGGAGCCGATGACACCCGTCAGTACACCTGATTCGGTCACGACGTTCATCCTCTGTGAAAGCATGACCTGGTTCCACCATCCGCCGATCGGCGTGAAGCGGATGAATCCCTCGTCATCAATCCTTGTGACCATAAAGCCGATCTCATCAAGGTGGCCGCCGATGAGCAGTGTGCGCGATCCTTCTTTGGCATTGCGCTTGCCGAAGATTCCGCCCAAGTTATCCTGTACGAGTTCATCACTCACGGGCTCGAGGTATCCCTGCATCACTTTCTTCACATCATACTCAAAACCGGAAATGCCATGGGCATCCGTAAGGCTTTTCATCATTTGAAGCTGCTTGTCCATAATCAATCTCCTTGTCTTTTATTAAGATAATTCCATTCTACCATAAACTATTTCAGTTTCCGTAATATAATCCATATTGATACACATATTTCAGATAAGTTGATATCATCAATATAGATAGAAATATAGAAACACTCTAGGAGGCGTTACCTTGATGAATATTACGATATCAAAAGTGGAAGAATCCGGTCAGGAAGTGCTGGTGAAGAGCAGCACTTATGAAGACGACAAGGCAGTGGGCCTCTATAACAGACTTACCGATGAATATGCCGATCAGACCCTCCCGTTCTTTGATGAAGGGGAAAAACTGATCCGGCTGGATATCGTCCCGGAACAGAAGCCGGACGATGAGAACAAGGAGCAGAAGGAATGTTATTTTGAATTCTCCGAGCCGCTGCTCGAGGAACTCTCCGGACATATCTAAAAAAGGAGCCACTCCTCTATGAGTGGCTCCTTTTTGATTCATGCTTATTTTTCCAGAGCATTTTTAGCCTGGCTGACGATTTCAGCAAATGCCTTTTCATCAGAAATGGCGATTTCTGAAAGCATTTTTCTGTTGATGTCGATGCCGGCAGTCTTCAGGCCGTTCATCAGACGACTGTAGCTCATGCCATTCTGGCGGGCTGCTGCATTGATACGCGCAATCCAAAGCTTGCGGAATTCGCGTTTTGTCTGACGGCGGTCACGGTATGCATACTGACCGGATTTGATAACCTGCTGTTTTGCTGTTCTATAGAGAGTGCGCTTCGCACCGAAATATCCTTTTGCCTGCTTCAATACTCTTTTACGTCTTTTACGGGACGTCAAACCATTCTTAACACGTGCCATGTGTGCTCCTCCTTAATCGTTCGATTATTTTACGTATGATAGTAGTTTTTTGATGCGCTTCTGGTCAGCTTTAGCCACTAGGGATGCTTTCCTCAGGTGACGTTTCTGTTTAGTGGATTTGTTGGCGAACAGGTGGGAAGTGAACGCGCTGTTGCGTTTGAATTTACCTGTTCCAGTACGCTTTACACGTTTGGCGTAACCTTTGTGAGTTTTCATTTTTGGCATGGGTCTAACCTCCGGATTATTATTTGTTTTCAGTGATTGGGGCAACCACGAGGAACATTGAACGACCTTCCATCTTCGGTCTCTGTTCAACTGTTGCAACTTCGGAAAGTTCGTCTGCGAACCGCTCCAATACTTTGCGTCCGATGTCCTTGTGCGTGATTGCACGGCCGCGGAATCGGATTGAAACCTTCACCTTGTCTTCTTTTGCCAGGAATTTCTTGGCATTTTTCAACTTGGTGTTGAAATCATGGTCTTCGATTGTCGGGGAAAGTCTGATTTCCTTGACGTTGACCACTTTCTGTTTTTTGCGTGCTTCCTTCTCTTTACGCTGCTGTTCGTATCTGTACTTGCCGTAGTCCATGATGCGTGCGACCGGCGGCTTTGCGTTTGGTGCAACGAGTACAAGATCAAGTTCTACACGGTCTGCCATTTCCTGTGCATCCTTTTTGGATTTGATTCCAAGCTGGGAACCATCCTGTCCAATAAGGCGCACTTCTTTGGCACGAATCCTGTCATTGATTAAAGTTTGGTCTTTTGCTATCTTTGACACCTCCATAAATTTTGAAGACGAACAAAAAGGGCGGGCACATTATGCGCCCGCCAACCAGCATTGAGATACATGCAGAAGTGCCTGGCACTCTGCATTCCATTCTCACTGTACAAACCCGGTCGCTGCCACATTGGACGCTTGCGGGTGAGAAGCGGGAGCTTCTTCTTGTCCGTTCTTATCAACTCTTAATATACTACACGTTTGTACCGTGAATGTCAAGCATCTATTTCTTCAGCCTGATTTCATCCACGATCTGCCATATGAAGTCATCCCGGTCGAAGGTGTTCTGGTCCTTCTCCCCATACTTCCTGACGTTGACCTGGTTCTCTTCAATCTCCCTGTCGCCGATGACGACTTGATAAGGCACCTTCCTCATCTGCGCCTCCCTGATCTTGTAGCCCATCTTTTCGTTCCTGTCATCGATGTTGACACGGATGCCATGGCTCTTCATCTCATCTTTAAGGGCTCTTGCGTAATCATAATGCAGGTCTAGGTTGACCGGTATGATCTCCACCTGCTGTGGCGCAAGCCAGAGCGGGAAGGCTCCCTTGTACTCCTCTGTCAGGAATGCAACGAAACGTTCCATCGTGGAGACGACACCACGGTGGATGACGACAGGACGATGCAGTTCCCCGTCACTGCCCGTATATGTCAGATCGAACCTCTCAGGGAGCAGGAAGTCGAGCTGCACTGTGGACAGCGTCTCCTCCTTGCCGAGCGCCGTCTGTACCTGGACATCGAGTTTCGGACCATAGAACGCCGCTTCCCCGTCAGCCTCAGTATAGTCGAGCGCCATTTCATCGACCGCTTCCTTCAGCATGGACTCCGCCTTGTTCCACATTTCATCGTCATCGAAATATTTCTCCGTATCTTCAGGGTCGCGGTAGCTCAGACGGAATGAATAGTTCTCGAAGCCGAAATCTTCATACACATCGATGATCAGTTGGACCACACGCTTGAACTCTTCCTTAATCTGGTCCGGGCGCACGAACACATGGGCATCGTTGAGCGTCATCCCCCGTACACGCTGCAGGCCGCTGACCGCCCCACTCGCTTCATAGCGGTGCATCATGCCGAGTTCCGCAATGCGTATCGGCAGTTCCCTGTAGGAGTGCTTGCTTGATTTGTAGATCATCATGTGGTGCGGACAGTTCATCGGACGGAGCACCAGCTCCTCACCGTTCATGTCCATCGGCGGGAACATGTCATCCTGGTAGTGTTCCCAGTGGCCGCTCGTCTTGTAGAGGTCCACGTTGGCCATCACCGGTGTATAGACATGATCGTAGCCGAGCGCAATCTCCTTATCCACGATGTAGCGCTCGATCTCACGGCGGATCGTCGCACCATTCGGCAGCCACAGCGGCAGCCCTGCCCCGATCAGCTGATTGTTCTGAAAGAGCTCCATGTCCCGGCCGATCTTCCTGTGGTCGCGCTCCTTCCTCTCCTCTAGCAGGTTGAGGTATGCCTTCAGATCCTTCTTGTCGAAGAAGGCAGTGCCGTATATCCGCTGGAGCATCTTGTTGTCGCTGTCACCGCGCCAGTAGGCGCCGGCTGTAGACAGCAGCTTGAACGACTTGATCTTCGATGTCGACGGTACATGCACACCGCGGCACAGATCCGTGAATTCGCCCTGTGAATAGACGGTCACCGTCTCATCTTCCGGAATCGCATCGATGAGCTCGAGCTTGTAGGGATCATCCTTGAAAAGCTCCTTCGCCTCGTCCCTTGAGAGTTCACGGCGCTCGATTTCGACATTCTCGTCGACGATCTTCTTCATTTCCTTCTCGATCTTATCGAAGTCATCGGAGGAGATCTTCTCTTCCATATCAAAGTCGTAGTAGAAGCCCTCTTCGATGACGGGGCCGACACCGAATTTCACATCGCCGTAGAGGCGCTTGAGCGCCTGGGCCATGAGGTGCGCAGTGGAGTGGCGCAGTACCTCCAGACCCTCTTCATTCTTGTTCGTGATCAGTTCTATATCACTGTCCGATTCGATCGGACGCCTCAGATCGTACATCTCACCATCAATCTTCGCAGCAAGTGCCGCCTTCCTGAGGCCCGGGCTGATCGAGTGTGCTATCTCCTCAGCTGTTACACCTTCATCGAAACTTTTGGCATTCCCGTCCGGGAATTTGATTTCTATTCCGCTCATCTTCTCCACCCTTTCCAATTATTGGTTTATTTTAATAAAAAAGTCGCCCCTCTGATAGAGGGGCGACTTTCACCGCGGTACCACCCTGATTTGCAGGTCCGGGACCTGCCTTCAGCCGGAAATAACGGTCCGATCCGTCTGGGTATTAGCCAGCATATATCAAGGGAGTAACTCAGACGGTCTGTTATGCATGTCCCACCATTCATGCACTCTCTTTGAACAGACGAGAAAAAGTATTGTCCTTGGAATTTAATTAATGAAATTATACATAGATTATACTTTAGGGACATCCATTAATCAAGCATCAATTGTTCCTGTAGTTGCTGCCTTCAAGCTGCACTTCCTCACACAGCGCCCGGAGCCGCTCCGTCATACGGCGCGCCTTGGTCTCCTCGATGCCGTTCTCCCTCGTCCTGCTGTAGCGGTACTCCAGCTCCTCGATGGAATAGTTGGAGCTGACGAAGGTCGGCAGCCCTTCCACCATACGGTGATGCAGTATACCGGTAATGATTTCGTCCCGCACCCACGGGGTCACATCCTCCGCACCGAGGTCATCCAGCATGAGCACCTGCGCGTTCTTGATGGTGTTGAACTTCTTGTCCGTCGTTCCATCCTTGAACCCTGCCTTCAGGTCGCGGATGATTTCAGGCACATAGACGATGATCGAGGACACCGACTGGTCCTTCAGTTCATTGGCGATGCATCCGAGCAGGTAGGATTTGCCGATGCCGAAGCTGCCGTGTATATAGAGCCCCTTCGTATCGATGCCTTCGATGATCTTCTTGCTTGTGCCGATGGCGCGCTTGATGATCTCCTGCCTGTTCGAATCCGGATCGAGGAACACCGTCTCGAATGTCGCATCCTTGACATCCTTCGGCACATGGTAGGATTCGATCATCTTCTCCTTTTCGCGGAATGCATCATCTTTGATCTTTGTCGGACATGGGGAATAGATGATATGGATCCTTCCGCCTCTGACATCAATGGATGGGACATATCCCTGCGGGTGGTTGATGCATTCACCAAGTGAGCTGCACTTCTCGCATGCCAGCGACTGTTCGGTGTACCGCTTCAACTGAAGCAGGTCGTTCCGGATCATCGAACGGGTGATTTCGAAATCACTGTTCTCTATCAGCTCTATGATCCTCGGGTGCTGGATCAGGGAGTCATAGAGTTTGTCGTTATTATCTTTTATTTTTTTCGAGTTCTTCAAGAACTGGTTGATGGGTTCCATTCATATCACCTGGACTTTCTAAAGTCGTCTATCATTTTCTGGATCTCAGGATCGTCCTTGGCCGTCTTCTGGACAGCTTCCTTCCGGGGCGCAGGCTGCTCCGCTTCTTTCTTTTCAGCCCGCTTCCGGCCGCCGTCCATCCAGGATGGCTTGCGTTCACCCTGGCGGTCTTTCGGTCCTTTGCGCTTTGCATTCATTTGTTTCCTGTAGTCCATTATGGACTGGTAGGCCTCCTTGGCGGAACGGATTCCCTTGTCCTCCCAGTCCCTTGCGATCTTCATCGTATAATTGTACCCGAGGTCCCCGTTCTTCTGCTGATAGACATATTCAAGCAGGAGGTTGATCACCCCGTTCGGCAGGCTGGTCCTGGCGATGATATCGGTCACAAGTTTGAGGTCGTTGTCGCTTGGCTGATTGTTCCTGATGTCGTTCAGCCTATCAAGCGGACTGATCGACTCGAGCCGGTCGATATAGGAATCCTGCTCCGTCTCCCTCTCTGCCACCTGGGGTTTTGATATCGCCGGGAGTTTCCCCCGGCTCTCCTTCTGATAGTACCTTCTCGCCTCGTATTTCAGCTGCTCCATATCGATGCCGGCATATTGTGTCGTCGATGACAGCAGAATCTGCTTCACATCATATGCATTCAGGTTGAATAGCACACTCAATTTCACAATCAGCATCCTGACTTCCCTTGTGAAGAAGGACCTGTCGATCTTCGTGCCCTTCAAGTGTGTGAAGAGTACATCAAAGTCGAAGTCTTCGATATCAAGGTTCGGCCCGGCGGAGACATTCTCCCTCTTGAAGGAGGCATCGGGTACGGTGAATCCCTCGCCGCTCCCTGCCTGAAACACTTCAGTGAACTTCCGCGTCACCTCGGTGATGTTCTTCGGCTTCATCGGATATGTCAGCCGCTCCTTCTTCTTCTTGTATGCATTCGGACCGATATGGCTGTACAGGTACAGGCTCAGCATGGGATCCTTGAAGAAGTCCTCCGGGGTAAGCGGAAGGAGCAGTTCATAGATGAACAGGTCATCGTGCTCCTCGTTGGAGACGAAGGACCTTATGAGGCCGATGCCCTCCAATTTTTCCAGAAGCGCAGAAAATGTGGACAGGGGCATGTTCAGTTCATCCATGATCTCCTTATGGAACCTGATCTCGAGCGTCCCGTGATGCAGGGAGGATTCCTGCAGATAGATGTATGCCATCGCAGCATCCTGATGGATGAGGGGGAGGTAGAGTTCATTCAGCACATTCAGGTGGGACTTTTCAAAATCGGAGGGGTTATAGATCATGAACTCGGTATTCGGTTTCAGACGTTCATTGAAGTTCATCATCATCCCTGCCTTTGGCGAGGTGCTTCAGTGTATCCATCAACTGGTCGATATCCTTGAATTCCTTATAGACCGAAGCGAACCTGACATAGGCCACCTGGTCCAGTGTAATCAATTCCTTCATCACAAATTCACCAATTTCATTGCTTGATATCTCTGGCTTGTTCAGGTTTCTGAGCGCAGATTCTATGCGTGCAGTCGTTTTTTCCAATGCTTCGTATGGAATCGGACGCTTCTCACATGCTCTGAGCAGTCCGTCCATGAGCTTGTCCCGACTGAAGACTTCTCGATTGCCATCTTTTTTTACTACGACGAGCGGAGACAGTTCCATGCGTTCAAAAGTGGTGAACCTGAAACCGCACTCCTCACATTCCCTGCGTCTGCGGATGGCGGACAGCTCATCCGTATGCCTGGAATCGACCACTCTGGAACTCGTATGCTGGCAGTTTGGACATCTCATATGACCACCTCACTTCCCGGGATTAGTATACCATTATAATATATCAGGAATAAAAAAAGAAGAAACAGGAGTTTCTTCTTTTAAAAATCATTTATATTTCCGAAACAATCTTTTCAGCAAGTTCGACGACACGTGTGGAGTATCCCCACTCATTGTCGTACCACGCAAGCACCTTCACTTTCCTGTCATCCATGACCATGGTGAGGGAGGAATCGATGATGGAGCTTCTGCTGTCTGTATTGAAGTCGCTCGATACGAGCGGCTCGTCTGTAACACCGAGTATGCCTTTGAGCGGCCCCTCTGCATGCTTTTCAAACGTTGCATTCAGCTCCTCTTTGGTGACCGGCTTGTCCAGGTCGACGACCAGGTCCACAAGGGACACATTGGATACCGGAACGCGGAGGGCCAGACCATGGAGTTTGCCATTCAGCTGGGGCAGCACGACACCGAGGGCCTTTGCCGCTCCGGTCGAAGTCGGGATGATGTTGTCTCCGCAAGACCGCGCCCTTCTCAAGTCCTTGTGTGGGTTATCTATGTTCTTCTGATCATTTGTATAGGCATGGACCGTAGTCATAAGGCCGTTGTTGATGCCGTACTCATCATCGAGCACCTTTGCGACCGGTGCCAGACAGTTCGTAGTGCATGAAGCATTTGAGAATACATCATATGTATTGAGGTCGAGGGCCTCATCATTGACGCCAAGTACGACCGTCTGCACTTCTCCGCCTTTCGCCGGTGCAGTAAGCAGTACTTTCTTTGCGCCCGCCTTGACATGGGCTATGGCTTTGTCGCCATGGTTGAATGCGCCTGTCGCCTCTATGACAAGGTCCACACCCATGGATTCCCACGGCAGGTTTTCAGGGTTTCTTTCATTGGTGATCTGAACTTCGCTGCCATCTATGACGAGCTTGCCTTCCTTCGCCTCCACATGCTTTTCCCACTTGCCATGGGTAGTGTCATAATTGAGAAGATGCGCAAGCGTTTCTGCCGGATAGCTGGCATTGACTGCTACAAGTTCCAATTCATCGGAAGCGGCCGCAATGCGGAACACCATTCTTCCTATTCTTCCAAGACCGTTGATTGCTACTTTTTTCATGACATTAGCCCCTTTATGCTATACTTTTCAATAATTAGTATAACATATTGATTTTTGATTAAAAGGAGTATTTAGTATAAATTGTCTACTTTTCAATGTTCGCCAAAAAATCTTCAATCTGCGCATACAGCTCATTTTTTGAACCACTGTTGTCAAGTACTTCATCACTTCTGTCACGCTTCTCGGAAAGCGGCATCTGACTGTTTATCCTGGACAGGGCTTCGGAATGGGAGAACCCGTTCCTTTCCATCAGCCTTTCAATCTGTGTCTCCTGATCCACATATACCGTCAATGTGATGTCACATTGACGGTCCAGTCCATTTTCGAAAAGCAGCGGGATATCGAGGAATACATGGCCCGATTCGGCCAGCCGTTCCTTGTCCTCATCCATCATCCGCCGCACTTCCGGATGCACCAGCTGGTTCAGGACCTTCCTCTCTCCGTCATCATTGAAGACGATGGCCCCCAGTTTCCGCCGGTCGATCTCCCCGTCATCCTGCAGGAGTTCTGCGCCGAAATGATCGATGATCCCCTGATATGCGGGACCGCCTTTGGCGGTTGCCTTCTTCGCATAGGTATCCGCATCGAGGACCGGATACCCTTTTGATCTGATATAGTCCGAGGCAGTGGATTTGCCGCTGGCAATTCCGCCCGTCAGACCGATTATATAATTCATTATATCACCTCTGGCATTTGGTACAGTAGAATGTGTTCCGTGTTGCGATCGTTTTAGTCTTGACCGGTCCGCCACACGAGGAACAGGATTTCTTCTGATAGATATGGAAACGGTCCTGCATGCTCCCCTTCTCCCCCGACACACCCCGGTAGTCCGAGATGGTCGAGCCGCCGTTCTCTATGGAGAGGTCGAACACATCGGCAATTGCCTTATGAAGTGCCATCAGCCGCTTGACTGAGATGTTTCCGGCTTTTCTCGTCGGCAGTATCCCTGAAGTAAAAAGAGCCTCTGATGCATAGATATTTCCGACACCCGGAATGACCGCACTATCCATGATTACGGCTTTGATCGCCTTGTTCCTGTTGGCCGGGGCCCGCGCCCTGTCGATGAAATCGACCAGGCTGTCAGGGTGTGTGTATTCGACTGCCATGCGTTCGAATGGCGGGAAATCACCCATTCTGCCCACGGTCAACATCTCCCCGAATCTTCTGATGTCGCAATATGACAGAGTCCGCCCGTCCTCAAGCCTGAAGGCGACCTGCCAATGCTTCCTGTAATTCCTGTCCGCAATGGCTTCAATGGAGTCTGTGACAAAGAAGGCACCGGACATGCCCAGATGCGAGACCATGTGGAAAATTTCATCGGATTTCTCCATGATGAAGTATAGGTATTTTCCACGTCTGCCCACTTTCCTTATTGTCGCTCCACTGACATTGCTGTGGAATGTATCCAAATCCTGCTTTATGATCGTCTTTCGGCTGGTTGCGTGCCCCTTGTTCACGAAGTCGGAAAAGGCGACCGCTTCAATCGAGGCGCCCTCCACTTCCTTCTCAAGCGCCCGCCGGACCAGCTCAACTTCCGGTAATTCCGGCATTTCTCCACCTACTTTACTTCATACCAGTCATTGCCATAACCATAATCCACTTTAAGAGGAACACGAAGTTCCATCGCATTCTCCATGATTTCCTTGATGACCGGGATAAAATCTTCCACTTCATCTCTCGGAATGTCAAAAATCAGTTCATCGTGGATCTGGAGCAACAATTCGGCATTGAATTTCTGTGCTGCTTCCGATTGTTCGTACTTGACCATGGCGAGTTTGATGATATCTGCCGCACTCCCCTGTATCGGAGAGTTCATGGCCGTCCGTTCTGCAAAGCTTCTCGCATTGAAATTGCGGCTGTGTATGTCCGGGATGTACCTCCTTCTGTTGAGGAGCGTCTTCACATAGCCATCCCGTTTGGCATCCTGCACAATGGACTTCATGAAGTTCTTCACCTCAGGGAAGGAATCCAGATAATTGTCGATGAACGTCTTGGCCTCCTTGCGTGTGATGCCGAGGTTCTGACTGAGACCATAATCACTGATGCCGTACACGATGCCGAAGTTCACGGCCTTGGCGTTCCGCCGCATCTCGGATGTGACATCCTCACGCTCCACATTGAAGACTTCCATTGCTGTCTTTGTATGGATATCAGTATCACTCGTAAATGCGCTTGTCATCGTCTCGTCCCCTGTGATGTGTGCAAGCACCCGCAGTTCAATCTGCGAATAGTCGAGTGCCAGCAGTACGTGCGCATCATCCTTCGGGACGAATGCCTTCCTGATCCGCCTGCCCTCATCTATACGGATGGGTATGTTCTGGAGGTTCGGTTCCACGGATGACAGACGGCCTGTCTGTGCCAGCGTCTGGTTGAAGCGCGTGTGGATCTTCGAATCTTCCTTTATCTCCCCCTGGAGCCCGATGACGTAGGTGGACTGGAGTTTCGCGAGGGTCCGGTAATCCAGAAGGTATTTGATGATATCATGTTTATCCTGAAGCTCTTCCAGTACACCGACCGCTGTCGAATAGCCCGTCTTCGTCTTTTTGATGACCGGGAGCTCCAGCTTTTCAAAAAGGATGTGGCCGAGCTGCTTCGGCGAGTTGATGTTGAACGCTTCACCTGCAAGTGTATAAATCCGTTCTTCTATTTCCTCGAGCCGTTCCTTTATTCCCGACTCCATTTCCTTGAGGCGTGAAGCATCCACCCTGATGCCGCGGTATTCCATCTCGGAAAGGACTTTGGCCAGGGGAATTTCGAGATCTTTCCACAGATCGAGCATTTCATCCTCTGCCAATGAAGTATCCATTTTGTTCCTCACGTTATGCACAGCCATGACCTTGTCATTCAGGAACTTGAAATGCGCCTCCCCCGTCGGTTCCTTGGCATTGCGTCCCTTGCCGTAGTGATAGTCATCACTGTCTATATTGATGTTGAACTGGGCCGCCGTCTCTGCTACGTCGATGATCTTCTTGGACGGATCAAGCAGGAAGCTGCCCAGCATGATGTCATGATCGAAATCCTGAAAATGGATGTCCAGGTGCCTGAGAAGACCCATCTGGCGCTTGATGTCATACACATTGATCGTGCTTCTAGACTCAAGGAAACTTTCAAGCTGTCCTGGATCCACATCATCCATATGGCTGACGAAAGTGCGTTCACCATCGGTGGCCGCAACATATTCCGGCTTGTGGACCAGGTAGTTGTCCGCCCGCACTTCCAAATGGAAGGATATGTCCTCCCGAAGCGCCTCCATGTCCGTCACACGTTCGTCGGAAAACTCGACCTTGTCTTCCGTTTCACTGGCTTCCATGTTCTTGAGCAGGGAGTCGAACTCAAGCTCCTTGAAGAGTTCATACTTCTCCTGTTCATTGTCATCAGTGAATTTCAGGTCATCCATCCCGAAATCGACGGGCACGGCACGGTGGATGGTAGCGAGGGATTTGCTCATCAGTGCATCCTCTTTGTGTGCAGTGAGGTTCTCCTTGAGCTTCTTCCCTTTGACTTCATCCAGATGCTCCAGCACTTCTTCCACACTGCCATGATTCTTGAGCAGTTTAAGCGCCGTCTTTTCGCCTACGCCCGGCACGCCAGGTATATTATCGGACTTGTCCCCCATCAGGCCCTTCAGATCGACGATCTGTTCCGGATCAAGTCCATATATCTCCTCGATATATTCCGGGGTGTATTTATCGATATCCGATATGCCCTTCTTCGTATAATAGATGACCGTATTGGCACTGGCCAGCTGGGTGAGGTCCCTGTCTCCGGTGATGATGATCGTTTCGAAGCCTTCTTCATCCGCTTTCCTGCTCATGGTACCGATGATGTCGTCCGCTTCATATTCGTCCAGTTCATACCTTTTGATGCCATACGCATCGATCAGCCTGCGGATCGGGGCGAGCTGTTCACCCAGTTCAGGCGGCATCTTCTGCCTGCCCCCCTTGTACTCTTCGTACTGCTTATGCCGGAAAGTTGATTTTCCTGCATCGAAGGCAACGAGGAAATGGGTGGGTGCCTCATCTGCAATCAATTTCTCCAAAAGCCTTGCGTAACCGAAAATGGCATTCGTATGCAGGCCGCTCTGGTTGCTCAACAGCGGCAGTCCATAGAATGCACGGAAAGCGACGCTGTTTCCATCTATCAGAATCAGTTTCTTCATTATAATATCTCCTCTCTGCTGAATCGTCCCGGCCGCTCCAACTCAGCCTCTTCATATCAGATTATACATTTCCAGGGCGGTTTAATCCATAGAAAAAGGCGCAGCCTGGGCTGCGCCTTGTTGTTATCCGGTATATTCGATTGGTGCATTCGGTCCGAGCGGAATTCCGAAAAGCATCCATACGATGAGCATGAGTGCCCATGTAACGAAGAAGAAGATGGAATATGGCAGCATGACGGAAATCAATGTACCAATGCCGATGTTCTTATCGTACTGCTGGGCAAAGGCGATGATGATCGCAAAGTATGTCAACAGTGGTGTGATGATGTTCGTGGATGAATCCGCAACACGGTATGCCATAGTCGTCAGTTCCGGAGAATATCCGAGCTGCATCATGATCGGCACGAATATCGGTGCCATCATCGCCCATTTGGCGCTGGCACTTCCGATGAAGAGGTTGACCACGGCCGTTACTAACATGAAGCCGATGATCAATGGAATGCCGGTAAGGTTGAGTGCTTCAAGCAGCTCTGCACCATACACGCCGATGACAAGACCGATGTTGGATTCTGCGAAGTATGCAACGAACTGTCCGGCAGTGAATGCCAGGACGATGAACATACCCATGGCAGCCATCGTTTCGGTCATCTGGTTGGCGACATCCTTGTCGTTCTTGATGCTGCGCGTGATCAGTCCATATACGAGCCCTGGTATGAAGAAGAGGATTGCGATGATTGGCACCAGCCCATCACTCATGAACGGAGATTGGACGATCGTGTCCATATAATTGCCTATGGAATCGTCACCACGCATCGGAGAATTCGGCAGTACGACGAGCAGTGATGCAAGCGCGATGCCCACAACAGCAGAAATGATTGCCCAGATCAGCCCTTTCTTTTCGACAGGCTTCAGAGGATTCATTTCATCAGTGTTCTCCACTGCAGTGGAATCACCATTCTGCGGATCAAAGCTTCCAAGCCTCGGTTCGACGATCTTATCTGAGACGAACCACCCTACAAGTGTGAGCAGGAATACACTCGCTGCAATGAAGAAGTAGTTCATCGCCACGTTCATACCCTCTGCATATTGGGGGTCTATGACTGATGCAGCTGCGATCGAAAGTTCTGCAAGCATCGCGTCCGTTCCACTGAGGAGCAGGTTAGCAGAGAAGCCGGCAGAAACACCGGCAAATGCTGCTGCAAGCCCTGCGAGCGGATGTCTTCCCAGCGCGAGGAACAGCACCGCTCCAAGTGGCGGCAGCACGACATATCCTGCGTCGGAAGCGAGCGATGACATGATACCGGCAAATACCAGTCCGGCAGTAATCAGCTGCTTCGGTATTGACAGCACAAAGCCTCGCAATGCAGCACTGATCAGTCCGGATCTTTCAGCGACACCTATCCCAAGCATCGTGACAAGCACTACGCCAAGCGGCGCAAAGTTGATGAAGTTGTCGGTCATGCTTGAGAATATGTAGCTTATTCCTTCACTGTCCAGTAGATTATTGATTGAAACAGTTTCCTGATCTTCTCCCGGATGTTCCACCGTAATTTCGAACATTGCCAAAATGGCGGATGCCACCAGAGTCAGCGCTGCAAGAAGCGCAAACAAGGTCACCGGGTGAGGCAGCTTATTGCCCAGCCACTCTACAAAATCAAGAAATTTCTGAAAAATACCATCCTTCTTCCTACTATCTTCCATTTCAAAAATTTCCTCCCATTTTAAACTATAAACCGAAAAGGCCGCCAGTTGGCAGCCTTTCCAGTATAATACCCATACTTGAATTTTACAAATATTATTTCAACATGTTCATGACATTCGTCACAGAGTCCTTGGATTTATCCAGCCCGCTCTTTTCTTCGTCGGTGAGCTCCAGTTCAATGATGCGCTCAATACCTTCTGCGCCAAGCACTGTAGGCACCCCAAGATAGATGTCCTCATAGCCGTACTCGCCTTCAAGGTATGCGATTGCCGGAAGTACGCGTTTCTGATCCGAAAGGATGGCTTCGGCCATTTCTACAAGAGCTGCAGCAGGTGCATAATATGCGGAACCACTGCCAAGCAGGTTGACGATTTCCGCCCCACCCTTCCGTGTGCGTTCGATGATGGCATCAATCTTATCCTGGTCCAGCAGGCTTGTAAGAGGGACGCCCCCTACGTTCGAATAGCGTATCAATGGCACCATATCATCACCATGACCGCCGAGTACGAAGCCTTGGACATCCTGGACGGAAAGCTTCAGCTCTTCGGCTATGAATGTTCTGAACCGCGCTGTGTCAAGGACGCCGGATTGGCCGATCACCCTGTTCTTCGGGAAGCCCGACTCCTTGTACACAGTGTAGGTCATGGCATCCACCGGGTTGGTGAGGACGAGGATTGAGCAGTCCGGTGAATATTTGACGATTTCACGTGTAACGGCGGACATCACCTTCTGGTTGGTCTTCACAAGGTCATCCCTGCTCATACCCGGCTTTCTGGCTATGCCTGCTGTGATGATGACGATATCGGAGTCTTTTGTGTCTTCATAGCTGCTTGTGCCTGTAATGTCCACATCAACACCCAGCACAGGCGTCGCTTCCGACATGTCCAGGGCTTTGCCCCGGGTCGGATCTTCAGCTTGTGGTATATCAACCAATACAACGTCACCCAATGCTTTTGATGCAGCGATGAAAGCTGTCGTGGCACCGGTAAATCCGGCACCAATGACTGAAATCTTCTTCCTGTTCATGCTGTCCACGCTCCTTGTCATCAAACATGATTACATGTTTTTGATCAGTTCATCTCCGAATTCGGAACATTTCACTTCTGTTGCGCCATCCATGAGACGGGCAAAGTCATAAGTGACCACTTTGGAGGCGATTGTCTTCTCCATTGATTTCGTGATGAGGTCGGCCGCTTCCTGCCATCCGATGTGCTCAAGCATCAATACGCCGGAGAGGATGACTGAAGATGGATTCACCTTATCGAGTCCTGCGTACTTCGGTGCCGTACCATGAGTCGCTTCGAAGATGGCGTGTCCAGTCTCATAGTTGATGTTTGCACCTGGTGCAATGCCGATTCCGCCGACTTGCGCTGCAAGTGCATCGGAAACATAGTCGCCGTTCAGGTTCATCGTCGCTACGACACCGAAGTCTTTTGGACGTGTGAGGATCTGCTGCAGGAAGATGTCTGCAATTGCGTCCTTGATGACGATTTTGCCTGCTGCTTCAGCTTCGGACTGCGCTTTGTCTGCCGCTTCCCTGCCTTCATCCTCGACGATCTTGTCATATTCTTTCCACGTGAAGACCTTATCTCCGAATTCGCGCTCAGCAAGGTCATAACCCCATGCTTTGAATGCACCTTCAGTGAACTTCATGATGTTCCCTTTGTGGACAAGCGTTACAGACGGGCGGTTGTTGTCGATCGCATAGTTGATTGCAGAGCGGACGAGCCTTTCCGTTCCTTCTTTGGATACTGGTTTGATGCCGATTCCGGAAGTTTCAGGGAAACGGATATTTTTTGCACCCATTTCATTCTGCAGGAAATCGATGACTTTCTTGACATCATCAGTACCTTCCTGGAATTCAATGCCCGCATAGATATCTTCAGTGTTCTCACGGAAAATGACCATGTCAGTCTCTTCCGGACGCTTCAGCGGGGAAGGTACGCCTTCGAAATACCTTACCGGACGAAGGCATGTGAAGAGATCCAATTCCTGCCTCAACGCAACGTTGAGGGAACGGATGCCGCCGCCGATTGGCGTTGTGAGAGGCCCTTTGATGGCCAGCAGGTATTCATCGATCGTATCGAGCGTTTCCTGCGGCAGCCATTCGCCAGTCTTGTCGTAGGCTTTCTGTCCCGCAAGGACTTCCTTCCATTCGATGCCTTTTTTGCCGTCGTATGCTTTCTCAACTGCTGCATCAAGCACTTTACTTGCTGCGCTCCAGATGTCAGGGCCGATGCCGTCTCCTTCGATGAATGGAATGACAGGTTGATCCGGTACGTTGAGTACCCCGTTGTCTGTAGTGATTTTTTGACTAGCCATAGAATTTATTCCTCCAATTATTTATCTTGATCGCTTATCTTTCTTCAATAGGTTCGTATTTTCTGTCAATCTGGCCTACATATTCGGCTCGTGGTCTGATCAGACGGTTGTCCTGATACTGCTCAAGGATATGTGCAAGCCATCCAGAAACACGGCTCATCGCAAAGATTGGTGTAAACAGGTCGTGGTCGATGCCGAGCGAGTGGTACACGGACGCACTGAAGAAGTCGACGTTTGGAAGAAGGCCCTTCTCCCTCTCAACGATTTCAGCAATCTTTACTGATTTCTCATAAAGATCCGGTTCGCCGATCTGTTCGGTCAGCTTCTTGGACATATCCTTCAAGTATTTGGCGCGTGGGTCCCCTTCTTTATATACACGGTGGCCCATGCCCATGATTTTTTCCTTGTTCTCAAATTTCTCTTTGAGATAGCTTTCCACATCATCAGATGAGTCGATTTCAGAAAGCATCTGCATCACGCGTTCGTTGGCCCCGCCATGGAGTGGTCCTTTAAGGGCGCCTGCTGCTGCAGTGACACCGGAATATACATCCGACAGCGTTGCTACACATACACGTGCAGTGAATGTGGAGGCATTGAGTTCGTGGTCCGCATGAAGTACAAGCGCCTTGTTCATCGCTTCAACTTCAGTGTCATTCGGCTCTTCTCCGTTCAGCATGTACAGGAAGTTGGCTGCGTAGCTCAGGCCTTCCTTCGGCTTCACGACTTCCTGACCGTTGCGGATCCTTGAGAATGCAGAAACGAGGGATGCAACCTTCGCCTGGATGCGGATCGCCTTTTCCTGGTTCGCCTCTTCGCTCATATCTTCTGCATTCGGATCGAAATGCGCAAGGTATGACAGTGCAGTACGGATGCCCGTCATCGGGTGGACCTTATCTGCAGCATATTCTTCGAAATGGTTGTAGACTCTCGGGTTGAGTGTCATATGCTCGAATAGTTTCGCCTGGAAATCATCCAGTTCTGATTGGTTCGGGAGCCTATCGTTCCAAAGCAGGAAGACGACTTCCTCGAACGATGCATTTTCAGCAAGGTCATCGATTTCATAGCCACAATAAGTCAGCTGTGAACCAATGATGGAGCTGATGCGGGACTCGGCCGCTACAATACCTTCTAAACCTTTTTTGTCAGACATATTGACTCTCCTTCTTATTAATTCATAGAATAGCCACTTCGGCTTCTACCCCATTATATCAAATTCAAGAACTTTGTGAATAAATCAAGAAAATATATTATATTGTGAAAAAATTACCGTTATCATGCTCGAAAGCCCTTACATAAAGGAAAAAGCGGTAATCTAAAGAAATTACCGCTTTCATAAGAAACAATTAATTAACTTATTGATTCATATAAGATAAACTTATACCTAATGGGAAACATCCGAAGTGGATATGCCTGTGACCGATTTGACCTTGACCTCCCGATACTTTTCGTGGGATTCCGCCTTGCCGAGGAATGTCCCGAGGAAGGCACCGATAAAGCCTGCAGGTACAGAAATCAGTGCAGGGTTATCCAATGGGAATATCGGTTCCATGGCAATGAATGCATTTCCGGATGGGTCCATTACGTTCGGACTCAGGATGACAAGTACCAGTGATACGACCAAGCCTGTGATGATGCCGGCAATCGCCCCCTGTGTGTTGAAGCGCTTCCAGAAGATCGTATAGACGATGACCGGAAGGTTTGCACTGGCGGCTACACAAAATGCCAGGGAGACCAGGAACGCCACGTTCTGGTTCTGGGCGAAAAGTGCAAGGATTATGGACAGCACACTGACGCTCAAAGCTGCAGTCCTTGCCGCCAGCATCTGTTCCCTGTCCGTCATCTTGCCCTTCTTTATCACCTGACCGTATATATCATGTGCAAATGCACTTGCGCCGGAGAGTACCAGCCCGGCTACTACAGCGAGGATCGTTGCGAATGCGACCGCGGCGACGAAGGACATGAGGAAGTCTCCCCCAAGCCTTTCAGCAAGGAGTGGTGCAGCCATGTTGCCTGCAGGGTTCGCAGCGATGATCTCTTCACGCGTCAGCAGTGCAGCAGCGCCGAAACCGAGGAAGATCGTCAGGATATAGAAGATGCCTATGATCCATGTTGCCCACATGACGGAGCTTCTCGCCGTCTTCGCATCCTTGACGGTAAAGAACCTCATGAGGATGTGCGGCAGCCCTGCAGTACCGAACAGCAGCGCGACGATGAGTGAAATGTTATTGAGGGGCGAAGAACCCTGGGATCCCGGATTGAGGAATGGACCCTCCAGCTCGGGTGCCGTGATGTTCTTCATCTCCCCGAACATCGCGAATATATTGAAGTTGAAGTTGAGCAGTACAAGAAAAGAGATGATGAGCGTACCGATCATGAGCAGTACCGCTTTGACCATCTGCACCCAGCTCGTCGCCGTCATCCCACCGAACAGGACATAGATCGTCATCATGATGCCTACCAGGATGACTGAGACACTGTACGGTATATCAAATAGAAGCTGTATCAGTGCGCCTGCGCCAACAAGCTGGGCAAGCATATAGAAGATGACGATCGTGATGGAAGAGAGGGCTGCAAATGCCCGCACTTTCTTCAATTCAAACCTTGCGGCTATCATATCCGCAACTGTGTATTTACCCAAATTCCTGAGTGGCTCTGCGACGATATACAGAACGACCAGATAAGCGGTCAAATAGCCGACACTATAGAAGAACCCATCGAATCCCCACAGGGCGATTGCACCAGCGATACCCAGAAATGAAGCCGCCGACAGATAGTCACCTGAAATTGCCAGGCCGTTCTGCCAGCCTGTCAGGCCTCCGCCTGCTGTATAGAAGTCATTCGTGGACTGTGTGCGCTTGGAAGCAAAATATGTAATTACCAATGTTGCCCCAACAAACACCAGGAACATGATGATGACTGTTAAATTCATTTGTATTCCCCTTCCCTGTACTTTCTGATGATTTCATCGGCTTCCTTGTCGAACTCCTTCGCCCTTTTCATGTAGATTGTGACAAGTGTCCAGACCATGATGAAAAGCATAATTGCGTAGATCCACGCCCATGAAATGTTACCGAACGCCTCATAATTGAGCAGGTCGGTGTATCCCGTCAGTACCGGAAAAATAAGCGTAGCGATGATGAAGAAGATGCTGATCGGCAGGATGAACTTATTCCGCTTTCTGAGAAGCGCCTCGAATTCAGGCTGATCAGAAATCTTCTTATAATCAATATTTGACATTTCAATTCCCCCTTGTAACTAACATTCTATGGGTGGTGTATAATAATGTCAATTTTTCGAATAGTAAAAATCGTATAAAATTACACATTATGTAAGCGCTTACTATAAATTATGAAAAAAAGCCGTCCATTCCTGAACGGCCGCTTCTGCTACATATTTTTCGGTTTTTCAATCCTGTCGACTTCCCCGATCCTGTCCATGGTGATATTCGAGATGATGTTCACCTCTTCCTCATCTGAACCGACCGTCAGAGTGAACTTGGCTTCGGTGTACTGAAATTCATCATTGAACTGTAGCGTCACCTGGCCGCTGAATGTATCGACATCGTCGAGCAGCTCTGCCATCCCATCATCGAGGAATGGCTCGGCACCCTCTTTACCATCCATGGTATAGCGAAGCTCATAGCCGGATTCGACCTCCGTTACCGTCCCTTCCCTATAGGGTTCAAGACCGGAGATGAGCGCACCATATTCGCTGCCGTCGATTTCCCGCGGCGCATCCTGCGCTTCGGTGTTGTTACCCTGATAGATGAAATGCTCACCTTCAACGATATAGTGTGTCTTGATTTCTTCCCCATCATCAACTTCCACTTTGATTTCATCCGCTTCGCTTCTTGTCGTGATGGTCCTGAACACATACTGGCTTTCACCAGAAGAAATAGTGGACGTCTGTCTCGCTTCATAGCTTACAGTGTCCCCCCATGCCGATGATGATTCATCCAGCAGTTCGGAAGCAGTCATCGAACTTTCCTCTTCTTCAGATTGCGTCTCCCCTTCATGGGATTCCGTCGTTTCCTCATTCTGTTCTTCCGGATTCTCGGCTCCGGACTCATCGGCCCCATTGCCGCATGCAGCCAGCCACAGCATGACTGCCAATAATAGTAATTTTTTCATCTCCGCCACCTCATCTACATTATACCGGCCGTCCCTTTGCTCTACAACAACAAAAAGGGCACTTTTACAGTACCCTTTCCTGAATAGTGCCTATAGTACATTGGCATGACCGCTGAAGATGCAGTTCTGTTCCGAATCTACAGTGATTGTCATACCTTCTTCAAGAACTTCAAGCGCTTCCTTGGCACCAACGATCGTCGGCAGATTCAAGTTCAGCCCCACAATGGCACCATGGGAGGTCAGCCCACCTTCTACGGTGACGAGACCCGCAGCCTTTTCGAGATAAGGGGTCATATCGGCGTCCACAGACTGGACAACGATGATTTTTCCTTCGACGTCCTTTTTAGAGATGTCGTCTGATGAATTAATGATGACAACTTCGCCGACAGTACTTCTTCTGCCGATCCCTTGGGCCCGTACGAGGACGTCCCCGACGATGTGCAGTTTCATCAGGTTGGTCGTTCCGGCTTCACCAGCCGGCACCCCTGCAGTGATGATCAGCAGATCACCGTGTGTGGCAAAACCTTTTTCCATTGCCGCAGATACGGATACATTCAGCAACTCATCAGTGTCCCGCTCTCCTTCCTTAACGACGGGATGCACACCCCAGACAAGCTGGAGTTGGCGGGCCACATATTCATGCGGCGTCACGGCAACGATGTCAGCATGCGGGCGATACTTCGAAATCATCCGCGCTGTATGACCTGATTCAGTGGCTGCCACTATTGCACGACACTGAAGGTTGAGGGCCGTATGGGCAACGGAGACACCGATGGCCGTGACGAGGTTCGTCTGTAGCGACTTGGTCCGTGCAGAGAGGAGCTTCTTATAGTCTTGTGCCTCTTCAGCAGAAACGGCGATGCTGGCCATCGTCTGTACGGATTCCAATGGATAGTCCCCGGCAGCCGTCTCACCGCTCAGCATCACCGCATCCGTGCCATCATAGATGGCATTGGCCACGTCACTGGCTTCAGCACGTGTACAACGCGGGTTATACTGCATGGAATCCAGCATCTGGGTGGCAGTAATCACTGGCTTTCCGAGCATATTGCATTTTTTGATGAGGTCCTTCTGGACCATCGGTACGGACTCTGGTGGAATCTCGACACCCATGTCGCCGCGCGCCACCATCAGGCCGTCCGATACTTCCAGGATCTCGTCAATGTTGTCGATGCCTTCCTGGTTCTCGATCTTCGGAATGACCTTGATGTATTCGGCAGACTGCTCTTCGAGCAGCTCACGTATCTCCAGCACATCGCTGTTCGTACGGATGAAGCTCGCTGCAATGAAGTCGACACCTTCCCCGATGCCAAAAATGATGTCTTCACGGTCCTTTTCGGTGATGCCTGGAAGTTTCACGGATACACCGGGTACATTGACGCCCTTCTTGTTCTTCAACACGCCATCGTTCAGGACATGGCAGTGTATTTCTTTCGCATCATGGTCAATGTCGTCGATTTTCAGCTCGATCAGCCCGTCATCCAGCAGGATGCGGTCTTCGGTATCGACATCATCGATCAGCCCTGCGTAAGTTACGGAAAACTTCTCAGGCGTCCCGAGGACCTCTTCCATGGATACGGTGATCTTCTGTCCCTTGGAAAGTTCGATTTCCCCATTCTCCATCGTATGTGTACGGATTTCAGGTCCTTTTGTATCGAGCAGGATAGCTACTGTATGGCCAAGCTTGTCCGCTGCTTTTCTTATGTTCGCGATCCTTGCCCGATGCTCTTCATGGTCACCATGGGAAAAGTTCAGGCGGGCGATGTTCATGCCTGCATCCATCAGCTTTTCCAGCATTTCAGGTGACTCGGAAGCGGGTCCTATCGTACATACTATCTTAGTGTTGCGCATGTCAATTCCTCCTATATGGATAGCTCTCTCGAGAGTCTGTATAGACCTTCATCTATCTTGTGGCTTTCTTCGAAGACCTTGTCGAAGCTCGTCTTCGTCATACGGTTGTTTTCAATGCCGACTGCGTGTCCGTGGATATCATTCAGGAGCAGTTCCACTGCATATGCCCCCAGACGGGAGGCCAGCACACGGTCGCTGCCCGTCGGTTTTCCTCCACGCTGCATGTGGCCGAGGACGCTCTCGCGTGTATCCACATTGATGTATTTGCGGAGCTCATCTGCACATTCCCCTGCACTCATCACACCTTCTGCAACGATGATGATGGAGTGCTTCTTGCCACGCTTCATGCCGGTTTCGATCCTTTCGGCAACCTCTTTGATATCGGATGGGGCTTCCGGGATGAGGATCGTCTCAGCCCCGCCTGCCACACCGGCCCAAAGTGCCAGGTCACCGGCGTCCCTTCCCATGACCTCGATGATGAAGGTCCGTTCGTGGCTCGTCGCCGTATCCCTGATCCTGTCGACCGCGTCAATGATCGTATTGAGGGCCGTATCGAATCCGATGGTATAGTCCGTGCCGTTGATGTCATTATCTATCGTGCCCGGTACGCCGACTGTATGGATGCCCTCTTCATTCAGACGCTGGGCGCCTCTGTAGGAGCCGTCCCCACCGATGACTACAAGGGAGTCGATGCCGCGCTTCTGGAGATTTTCGATGGCCTTTTTCCTGACGTCGGGCTCTATGAATTCCGGGCACCTTGCAGAATAGAGCTTTGTGCCCCCTCTCTGGATGATGTCTCCGACATCCCCCAGTTCGAGTTTCTTTATATTGTCGGTGACGAGGCCCTGATAGCCTTGGTATACACCGTAGACTTCTATGCCTTCATATATGCTTTTCCTTACGACGGCTCTTACTGCGGCATTCATGCCGGGAGAATCTCCTCCGCTTGTCAGTACTGCAATTTTCTTCATAGTTCCCTCCGTTAAACATGATCTTATCTTTAAAATAGCACAACTGCTTATCCTTAGCCATAATTTGAGTGGTTGAAACCGTTTTAAAGCCAAAAAAGAACAGTCTGGATCAGGACTGTTCAGTAAAAACGCCGATATTCATGTATTTTTCATAACGGTCATCCATCAATGTCTGGCCGTCCATGGTGCGAAGCTCATCAAGGTGCCTTGCGATCGCTGCATCGAGCGCGGAGATCACTGCCTCCCTGTCATTGTGGGCGCCACCTTTCGGCTCCACGATGACCTCATCTGCGATGCCGAATGATTTCAGGTCTGCAGCAGTGATCTTCAGGGATTCCGCAGCAATCTCCTTGAGGGATGCATCCTTGAAGAGTATGCTCGCTGCTCCTTCCGGAGAAATGACGGAATACGTGGCATTCTCAAGCATCAGGAGCCGGTTGCATACACCAAGGGCCAAAGCCCCCCCAGAGCCGCCTTCCCCGATGACGATGCTGATCACCGGCACTTTGAGACCGGCCATTTCAACTAGGTTACGCGCAATGGACTCGCTCTGCCCGCGCTCTTCTGCCGCTTTCCCCGGATATGCCCCCTTCGTGTCGATGAAGCATATGACCGGACGGTTGAATTTATCCGCCTGTTTCATCAGCCTCAGTGCCTTGCGGTAGCCATCCGGATGCGCCATGCCGAAGTTTCTGTGGATGTTGCCTTTCGTATCCCGGCCGCGCTGATGTCCGATGACCGTAACAGGAGTGCCATGATATGATGCGATCCCCCCTACGATGGCAGCGTCATCACTGTGCACGCGGTCTCCGAAGAACTCGATGAAATCATCGAACATCTCCTCAATGTATTCGAGCGTCGTCGGACGTTTGACGTACCTCGCTATTTCGACGCGCTGCCACGGGGTCAGATTGCTGTAGACCTCATCCTTCTTGTCCTCGACCTTCTTCTCAAGGAAATTGATTTCCTTCGTCAGATCGATCTTGTTCTTTGCAGCATACTTCTCAAGTTCTCCAATCTTATCTTCCAGCTCATAAATCGGCTTTTCAAATTCAAACGCCATGGTCACACCCCACTATGCAGTTTCAGTATTCTTCCGAGATAGCTCTTCATATCCCTGCGGTTGACGACTTCATCCAGCTGTCCATGCTTCAGTAGGAATTCGGCTGTCTGGAAATCATCCGGCAGTTTTTCCTTGATGGTCTCCTCTATCACCCGTCTGCCGGCAAAGCCGATGAGCGCACCCCGTTCAGCAAGGTTGATATCCCCGACGGATGCGAAGCTTGCAGATACCCCGCCCGTCGTCGGGTTTGTCATATAGGCGATATAGAGGAGCCCGGCCTGGTTATGGCGCTCAATGGCCACGCTCACCTTTGCCATCTGCATCAGTGAGATGATGCCCTCCTGCATGCGCGCACCGCCACTCGCCGTAAAGACGATCACAGGAAGACGGCGCTCTGTAGCATATTCGAAGGTTCTGGCCAGCTTTTCGCCGACGGCGGAACCCATGCTGCCCATCCTGAACCTGGAGTCCATGATGGCCACTACAGCAGGTGTCCCTTCGATGGTCCCTTCCGCACAGATGACCGCTTCATTCAACCCTGTCTTCTCCTTATCCTTGTTCAGCTTGGATTCATAGTTGGGAAAGTTCAGGGGGTTCGCGGAAGTGATGCTTTCGAGGATCGGCATCACCGATCCTTCGTCCATCAGCGCCTCCATACGATCCGGAGCGGTTATGGGAAGATGATGTTCACAATTCGTGCAGACATTCAGCCGCTTGTAGAGTTCCTTCGAGTACAGTATCTTCTTGCAGTTTGGACACTTCGTCATGATGGCCTCGCTGTTTTCGAAAGTGCCATCATTACGGTCGGTTTCGTTCACTTTTTTATTCAGTTTGGAGAACAAGTCTTTTAGCATAATAAACCCCTTGCTTCTTTACGATTTGAAAGCTTTTGAATATTTGTCGAGCAGGATGTAGATCTTCTTCATGATCTGATTGTCATCATCAAGCACAGTCACTGTGTCATCCTGGTGCTTTGATTTCACATAGGCCTCGATCACCTGTTTTATTTCAACTATTTCATTCTGCTGCCTTTCCGTCCGTATCAGATATCTGCCGATGAGCTGGAAAAGCTGATGGCTGTCGATGTCAGCCAGAAATGTCCCTTCTCCACGCCTGACGTAGATGATGCCGAGAAGTTCAAGCGCCCTCAGGGCTTCCCTTACACTCTGTCTGCTCACATTCAGCTTTTCCTTCAGATATCTTTCACTTGGCAGTTTTTCACCCACCTGGATATTTTCGGATTCGATGAGATTGTGAATTTCTTCAACAATATTTTCCAGCCCTTTTTTTTCCGCCATTTCATCAGACACTATAGCGTCAGCCTCCGAGCCTTATCATAGACTTCATCCGGGTCCACCTTGATGCGGCTCACACCCGTCTCCATCGCCGCTGCCGCCACAGCCCGCGCCACGTTTGGTGCCACTTCCTTGTTGAACGGCTCGGGGATGACATAGTCGCTGTGCAGATCATCTTCATCGATCAGGTCCGCAATCGCAAGGACCGCAGCCTTCTTCATTTCCTCATTGATGTTTGTCGCTCTGACATCAAGTGCACCCCTGAATATTCCAGGGAAGGCCAGAACGTTATTGATCTGGTTCGGGAAATCACTCCGCCCCGTTCCGACGACAAGTGCGCCTGCAGCCTTCGCATCCTCCGGCATGATTTCAGGGTTCGGGTTGGCCATTGCGAATATGATCGGGTTCTCGGCCATGCTCTCCACCATCTCTTTCGTCAGCGCGCCCGCAACGGATACACCGATGAATACATCAGCGCCTTTGATGACATCACTGAGTTCACCTTCCTCACGATTATAGTTGGTGAATCGGCTGACTTCCTCCTTCACATCATTCATGCCGTTCGGCCGGCCTTCATAGATTGCGCCTCTGGAATCGCACATGACCATCTCATTCACACCAAAACTGTGGAGCAGCTTGACGATCGCCACTCCGGCAGCGCCTGCGCCGTTCAGTACAACTTTGATCTGGTTGAGTGATTTTCCGGTCAGCTTCAAGGCGTTCATCAGACCGCTCAGGGTGACGATAGCCGTGCCGTGCTGGTCGTCATGGAAAACGGGTATATCCGTTTCACGTCCAAGACGCTCTTCAATCTCGAAGCATCTCGGAGCAGAAATATCCTCAAGGTTGATACCGCCGAAAACAGGCGTGAGGAGCCTGACCGTCCTGACTATTTCATCCACATCATTCGTATCCAGGGCAAGCGGAAAGGAATCCACTCCGGCAAAATTCTTGAACAGGGCGCTTTTTCCTTCCATTACCGGCAGGCTCGCCATCGCACCGATATTGCCCAGGCCGAGTACGGCCGATCCGTCTGTGATGACGCCGACGGTATTGCTTTTTATCGTATAGTCGAAGACCGTGCGTTCATCTTCATAAATTTCCTTGCAGGGCTCGGCCACCCCCGGCGAATAGGCCAGGCTCAGCGCCTCCTTGTCTTTTATCTCCACTTTGGAGTTTACGGAAAGTTTTCCTTGCTTTTCTCTATGCATTTCTAGTGCATCATCTCTTAGGGACACTATGATCTTCCTTTCTTGAGTGGTCATACCACCAATTATATTAACATTATCCATTTTCCATGACAACAAGTTCACGCAAGCAGGCGGATATCAGACAGATCAATGTGTTCCAGCAGCTTATGGAAGTTTGATTTTTCAACATTGCCAAGCTCTTCCTTCCGGTCGAAATCATGGACGGGTATGCCTTCTGCACCAAGCAGTCCCGATATGTCGTAGTTTGCAGAGTTCCGTATGACGACACTTTTTGACTTATGGATATAGTCGTCACGGAACGTTTCCACATCTTCCACAGAATCGATGATCAGCTGCGGCTGGGACTTCCTGACCTCGATCCTTCCGGTCACCGCGACGATTCTGTGCGACAGCTTGGGATGAACGTTGAAATACACCTTCGGGAAGATGACGCCTTCCATCTCCTGGTATCCATCGGATATCCTGACGAAGGCCATGTTCTGCCCTTTTTTCGTACGTATTGTCTTGATTTTCTCAAAAAATACGAGATAGGTCCCCTGCCTCTTCTGATGGAGGAGGGAAAATGGGATGTACTGCAGGGATTTCTGCAATGAAATGATGGGATGATCCGACAGGTGGAAACCGAAGACTTCCTTCTCCCCTTCTATCTTTTCGATATCATCCATTTCATCCGCGTAATTGTATTCCTTCTTTATGTTGAAGCCCAGTGTACTCAGGAACGAGTCGTGGGCATACTCTTCGGAGTTCAGTTCATCGAGCATGGGCAGCGATTGGAGCAATGTCTTCCGGTTCTCCTCAAAACAGTCCAGCGCCCCCGAGAAAATGAGCTGTGTCAGCACCTTCCTGCCCAGCACCACATCCTTCACACGCGTCTTAAGCTCATATATGTCCTCGAATGGCCCTTCTTTGCGCGCCTCGATTATCGCCTCGCTCATCCGGTATGTCAGACCCCGGATCATCGAAAAACCAAGCTGGATGCCGTCTCCACTCCTGTTGCTCCAGACCGAACGGTTGATGTCCGGCGGATGCATCCTAATCTGCCTCTGCTTCACCTCATTGATGACCTGCTCCACTTTCACGTCATTTCCATAGTGATGGGACAATATGACCGAGTAGAATATTTCCGGAAACTTCGTCTTGATGTAGGAGAGCATGTAGGAAATTCTGCTGTAGGCGACGGCATGACTCTTCGGAAAGCCATAATCTGCAAATTCGAGGATCAGGTTGAAGATATGGCGGCCGACGTTGCTGCTGTAGCCACACGCTTCTGCACCCTTCTCGAAATGTCCGCGCTCCCGTTCAAGCGTCTCCCTGTCCTTCTTGCTCATCGCACGCCTCAGAATATCCGCTTCCGCATAGGAGTATCCCGCAATCCTGGAGGCAATCTGCATGATCTGCTCCTGATAGACGATGACGCCATATGTCTCCTTCAAGATGTCCCTGATATCATCATGGGGATACTTGACGGAGGAGGGATTCCGTTTGCCGGCGATGAAATTGGGGATTTCCTTCATCGGTCCGGGACGGTAGAGGGCGTTGACGGCGACGATGTCCAGAAACTGTTCCGGTTTCATCTCCCTGATGACTTTCCGAATGCCGTCGGACTCGAGCTGGAATACGCCCAGGGTCATGCCGCGGCCGAGCAGCCGGTACACGTCAGGGTCGTCCGGGAGGTCGGACAGACTGAATCCGTCGTCCACCCTTTTTATCCGGGTCACCATATTTTTGAGCAGCGACAGGTTCCTAAGGCCGAGGATATCGATCTTGAGGAGCCCCGAGCCCTCGACTTCATTCATCGGCCACTGGCTCAGGGTGTGCCCTTCACTGAAGATGACCGGCACATTGTCCGTCAGCCTGTCCTCACTGAGCAGCACGCCTGCAGCATGGGTCGACGTATGGCGCGGCAAACCTTCTATCTTGCGGCACATGGCTGCATAGACACCGTACCTTTCATCCGCCTCAACAAGAGACTGGAACGCATCTGTGGCAAACGCCTCTTCCAGCCTTGTACCAGGGGCCTCCGGGATGATGTTTGAGATCATCTTCAATTCGTCGTTACTGAAACCAAGCACCCGGCCGACATCACGCGCGGCCATCTTGGCACTCAGCGTCCCATAGGTCACGATATGGGCGACATTCATCTCCCCATATTTCTCAATGAGGTACGCCACGACCTCATCCCGTCTCGTATCCTCGAAGTCTATATCGATATCCGGCATCGTGACACGTTCTGGGTTCAGGAAGCGTTCGAACAGCAGATTGTATTTGAGCGGGTCTATTTCAGTGATGTTCAGCAGGAAGGAGACGAGGCTCGCACTTGAAGACCCCCTGCCCGGCCCGACATATATCCCCTGCTGTTTTGCGTAGTTGACGGCATCCTGCACAATCAGGAAGTAATCTTCGTAACCCATCTCCACAATGATTTCATATTCATACTCAAGCCTTTCGACATATGCATCACTGCCATCGGTCTTAGATTCAAGCTGTGCCTTCAGCATATTCCATAGGAAAGCTTTCGAATCATGATTGTCCGGATGCGGATAATGTGGCAGTGTCCGCTCGGCACGGGGCAGTGTAACATCACATTTCCCGGCCAGTGCCTCATTATTTTCCAGGTACTGCCTTTCCGCTTCGTCCAGGTCATCAAAAGTCCTTACATAGTCCTCTCCCCGCAGATTGCGGATCTCTTCCGGATCGATCCTTCCGTTGTCGCGGATGGCATTCAGCACTTCCTTTGCAGGCAGGTCCTCCGGGGATATGTAGTGGGACCGCCTGATGAATACACGTTCAAATGGAGATTCCGCCACTTCGTGGCTTGCATATTTGTCAGCCGGGTCGACGGGTATCGTCTCAATCATCTCAATGCCTGAAGCGTCTTTTGCTATCACGAGGCAGTTGTGGATATTTTTAGTCAGGAAATTCTGAGGTGTGTAGTGCAGGTCCTTGTAGGAAAGCATAGCCGAGAGCCGGATCAGCTCACGGTAGCCCGGGGTGTTCTTTGCGATCAGGACCAAGGGGATGCCATCCAGCTGGTCATCCACCGCGATTTCCATGCCGATCAGCGGCTTCACGCCGAAATGATCCGCGCGGCTGACGAACTGGTAGATGGCGTGCAGACGGTTGAAGTCGGTCAGTGCCACAGCCGTCTGCCCGTCCGAAGATACTTTCTTAAGCAGCTGATCAATCCTGATATTGCTATTCAAAAATTCGTAGCAGCTGTGAACATTCAAATTGATCATAGGGCCGCCCCCTTTTAAAGTTTGCTCTCCAATGCTTTGACCAGTGCATCCAGTTCCTCCCTGGAATCGAGGCTCACTCCGCTCGCAAGCGGGTGTCCGCCGCCACCGAACCTTTCTGCCACATCGTTGATGACGGCTTTCCTGGAACGCAGCCTGACACGGATTTCATCCTCCTCTTCGACGGCCATGAACCATACGGCAGCCTCTTCAATCTCCCTGTAGAGGTTGACGTGCATGCTCGCTTCATTGCTGTTGATGTCATATTCTTCAAGCACCTCTTTCGGGACCCATACGGAAAGGACGCCCTTATCGGTCATTTCGAAGTTGTCGATGAGGTAGC
Organism: Salinicoccus sp. RF5; assembly: GCF_020786625.1. Classification (NCBI taxonomy): domain Bacteria; kingdom Bacillati; phylum Bacillota; class Bacilli; order Caryophanales; family Staphylococcaceae; genus Salinicoccus; species Salinicoccus sp. RF5. The sequence continues at coordinate 148,343 of NZ_JAJGRC010000001.1, read as the reverse complement.
CTTTGAATTTGAACTGTCTGATGGACTGCCTGTTCATGTCACTCATGTCCTTCGTCGCATCAAAATTGAACTTCTTCAGCTCGGATGCAACCAGATGGGTCATGCTACTCGTGTTGTCGAACAGGAACCTGCCGGTGTCGCCGACGATGCCAGCAAAAAGAAGCCTGGCTGAAACATCATTGATGTAGTCGTTGTCGAAGCCCCATATGAAGGACAGCAGGAATATCAGTTCTGAAGTGGATGATACACCCGTCTCCACGATATTGAGGTCTCCGAATGGATCGTTATTCGGATGGTGATCGATCTTGACGACCTTATCTCCAAGGGACAGGTCCCCATCAATCCTGTCGACGCCGGCAGTATCCACTACGATGAGAAGCGGTTTTTCCACTGATGCCGCAGTATCCATCTCCCCGAGGAATGCAAGGGAAGGCTCCATTTCTCCGAGTGCCGTCACCTTCTTGTTCGGAAAGATTGATTTCAAGATCGCCTTGAGGCCCAGCTGGGCGCCGATGGCATCTGGGTCAGGCCTCACGTGCCTCAGAATGATTATTTCGTCGTATTCGTTAATCATGTTGAGAAGTGACTTGTGGTTGCTTTTCAAAGTTGGAAACCTATTTATATATTCTGTGAACAATTAAAAATCTCCCTCTATTTGGATTTACTTGGTCAGTATAATAAATTATACTACATTATGGAATGGAGTTGTATCCGATGGAAATGTTATATCAGATTGCTGTCTCCTTTCTCGTCACTGTGCTCCTCCTCAGCTTTTTCATGTTCATCCTCTATAAGGTGAGGATGGTAAGGTGCGGACGTGACGTCAGAAAGGCATACTACAACAGCATATCAAGGATCTGGCTTGGCATATTGATCCTGTCGTTCGGCCTCAATACGATCATCCAGTTTCCTACAGCCGTTTCGTATATTATCGGCGCACTGTTCATCGCAGTAGGCGCATATAATATATGGCACTTCAATGCTGCAAGGAAATACTTCAAAGGCAACCTGCCGATTGAAGATGAGGCCTGGGCAGAGTTCAATCGCAAGTCTCGAAAATAGATGATAGACAAGTGGATTCCACTTGTCTATTTTTCTTTGTAGTATTGGATGAGCAGCATCGCCTTCGAGTATGTCTCCCCATTTGAGAGCGCCTCTATCTCGAGTCTCAGGAACTGGTCCCCGAGATCCAGTATATGGCCCTCGATGACGAGTTCCTGGTGCATCTGGACGAGTTTGATGTTCATCACATTGAGCGTGTCGATATGATAGCTGTAGATCCCGTTATTGTTGAGTACCACTTCGGCAAGCCGTTCGATGAGGCGCATGAATTCGGACTGGGCAATGCTGCCATGTTCATCGGTCATGAAGGGCATCACTTTGATATGGACTTTATTCTCATCGATCCTTATCTCACGGTCCATCAGTGTGTCCGATGAGAGGCCGCTGCCAAGTTTGCTGGACTCCCTCTGCTTGAACACATCACGGCGGTGCACGATGCCTGCAAGCGTCCCGTCCTCCTCGACTACCGGCACGATGTTGAGCTGGTGCCAGCTCATCAGCTGCCTGAGACGCTGCAGTGTACTGGACGGGCTGGCGACGATGTCGGAAGCAAGTGCACCCGGCCCCCTTCCATCCATCTTCGGCAGTTCCGAGGACTTGATCACACCCATGTACTTGCCATCTTCAGTAAGCACTGTAACAGCATCCGCCGGGAAATACTCTTTCCCGGCATCCCGCTTGATATCGCGGACATACTCATCCTGTCTGATGACAAGGTCGCCTGCAGTGATGACATTCGTCATCATGAGCATGCTGTAGAGCTCCCTCTGGATGATCGATGCGACCGAGAATGTATCTGCTGTGGTCGATATGACCGGCAGCGCCAGCGCATCGGCCTTCTCCAGTATAGCGGCATCCGCGCCGAAACCGCCGGTGATGAGTATCCCGGAGTGGTTCTCAAGTGCACGCCACTGGGCATCCTCCCGGTTGCCCACGATCAGCAGGGCCCCCTCCTCCAGATAGGTCTCGAGCGCATCCGTACGCATGGCACCGATGATGAACTTGCTGATTTCCCGGTCCAGGCCTTCCGCCCCGGCCAGCACTTTACCCTCTATCACCCTGTTCACCTGCTCGAAGCTCAGGTTGCCTTCTATGTACTGCTCCTTCGGTGCAACCCTGATTGTACCGACCCTTTCTATCGTTTTGACCAGCCCTTCCGTTTCCGCATCCTTTATCGCCCTGTAGCTTGTCCCATCCGATACGCCGAGATGGGCGGATATCTGCCTGACCGAAATTTTGGCCCCTTCCGGAAGGCTGTATATATATTCAATGATTTCATCGTGCTTTGACATATGATCACCCGGCATTCAAATTATAAAAATGAGGAACACCATTTCTGGTGTCCCTCTCCCATTATATTCGGAATTTCTATTGGAAATCCACCGTCTCTCCCGGTTTCAATACTTGAACCTCAGTTTTGGCACTGTTTTTGAATGCTTCAGCATCCTGCTTGATCGGTGGGAAAGTATCGTAGTGCACCGGTACCGCAATTTTTGGACGGATCAGTTCGTCTGTTGCGTAGGCCGCATCCTCGATCCCCATCGTGAAGTGATCGCCGATCGGCACGAACGCCACATCAAACGGGCCGTTGAGGTCGGAGATGAGCTTCATGTCGCCGAAGATGCCTGTGTCGCCGGCATGATAGATTTTCTTCTCCCCTGCTTCGATGATGATGCCGGTCGGCATTCCAGTATAATGTACCTTACCATCATCATCCGTGAAGCTGGAACTGTGGAATGCATGCACGAATTTTATGGAGCCGAACTCGAACGACTTCCTGCCGCCGATATTCATTCCGATCGTCTCAAGGCCCTGGCCTTCCAGATAGCCGGCAAGCTCGACAGGGGCGACGACCGTCGCATCATTGTTTTTCGCAATCTCGACGGTATCCCCCACATGGTCGTTATGTCCGTGTGTCAGCAGGATATAGTCCGCCTTGACATCCCCTGCCTCGAGATCCGTCAATTCATTGCCGTTGATGAACGGATCCACGATGACTTTTGTATCATTATTTTCGAGTTGGATGATTGAATGGCCGTGATAGCTTAATTTCATGAAATCCTTCCTTCCTTAATGATTGTTGCATGTTATTACTTTACCCGAAGTACTTCGGTTCATTCATTATTATGATACAATTTTTTTGAGGTGAAATATATGAAAACGATCCATCTGAATCATGAACTTTCAAAAGATTATACATCGGAAATATTGGCAAAACCGGATTTCAGCATCCCAAACCTGGTCCTGCCGGGTATGAAAAAGGCGCTCTATCCAGGAAGTGAACACTTCATTTCCCTGAACCATTGGGAAGAAAAAGATCCATTCCTCCACCACAACATCATCGTGGAGACCGTGCGCATGCTGGATGATGCAGACGGCTTCATAACGGATCAGATCTTTGAAGACCGTCATCATCACATCAACCGCCAGTTCGTCAGTGAACTCTCAAAACTCATCGGCAGCCGACATTTCATCGCCGGCCCGAGCTTCAGCAGGGTGCCACCCTTCCTTCAGAGCCGCCTGCTCGATGAACTCGTCTCATACGACGTGTCCGGCGTGATGTATGATGTGAGGGATATCGATCCGAATGACTTCAATGCACTCCAGCCTCTTGCAAAACTTAAGATCCATGCGAAAAAGCGTATCGTCCTCATCCCGGTCGTCAAAGACGAAGATCAGAAGAAGGCCTTGACGCGCAACATCCCCTTCGAGGTCATCTGTATTGCTGGGTGATGTTTACGATCCCCCTATTGGGGAATAAAGTTTGCAACACTCATGTAAAGGATGTGTCAATTGTGCAAGCTGTAACTGTACAGGGAAAGAACAAAGTCAAAGTCAAGAAGATGAAAGCGCCTGAAATCCAAGAAGGAACAGACATGATCATACGCGTTACCTCGACAGCGATATGCGGATCGGACCTGCATCTTTACAGAAAAACCATGCCAATATCAAATGACTACATCATCGGACATGAACCTATGGGAATTGTGGAGGAAGTCGGTCCTGGTGTCCAGAAGATCAAAAAGGGAGACCGCGTAGTCATCCCATTCAACGTCAGCTGCGGCGAATGCCATTTCTGCCAGAATCAGATGGAAAGCCAATGCGATGTATCAAATCCCCACAATGACACCGGTGCCTACTTCGGATTCTCTGAACAGTTCGGAAACTACCCGGGCGGACAGGCTGAATACTTAAGGGTACCTTATGCCGACTTCACTTCGTTCGTCGTACCGGAAGAAAGCGAACTTGAAGACGAAAGTCTTCTGTTCCTCTCTGATGTGATGCCTACAGCCTACTGGAGCGTCGTAAACAGCGGCTTCAAAAATGGGGATACCGTGATCGTCCTCGGTTCCGGTCCAGTCGGCCTGATGACACAGAAATTCGCCTGGATGAAAGGTGCGAAGCGTGTCATTGCAGTCGACCATGACCCTGTCAGGCTGAACCATGCCAAACGTACAAACAATGTCGAAACTTTCAACTACAAGGAATACGATGATATCGGCAAATATCTCCATGAATCCACAAGGGGCGGTGCCGAAGTCGTCATCGACTGCGTCGGCATGGATGGAGAAATTACAGCGAAGGACCGCATCAAGACGCTCGGCGGACAGATCGGCACAATCGACCCGATCATCACTGCTGCAGACTCGGTCAAGAAATTTGGAACCATCCAATTGACCGGCATCTATGGTGCGCCTGCTGCAGGCTTCCCACTGCCGAAGATCTTCACCAGGAACATTACAGTAAAAGCAGGACAGGCCCCAGTCATACACTTCATGCCTGAACTGTACAGGATGGTGGAAGATGGTAAAATCGATCCGACTGATATCATCACCCATAAAGTACCCCTAAAAAAAGCTGAAAAGATGTATAAGATTTTCGATGGCCACGAAGATGACTGCATAAAAGTAGTCATGAAGCCATAGGATGGAGAATGAAGAAAGCCCTGCAGAGCACTTGCTCTGCAGGGCTTTCTCCGTTGAATGACTCTATTTTACAGAAGGTCATTCACATCTTTGTATTCGAGGTTCTGTGCTTCCGCCACAGCCTTGTAGGTCACATGACCGCCAAGTGTATTGAAGCCTCCGAGCAGTGATGGGTTCGACTTTGCCGCTTCCCTGTAGCCCTTGTTCGCAATCTGCAGACCGTAGGCCATGGTCGCATTCGTCAAAGCAATCGTGGACGTACGCGGTACTGCGCCCGGCATGTTCGCCACAGCATAGTGTACGACATCGTGCTTGAAGTAGATCGGATCATCATGCGTCGTCACTTTATCAGTCGTCTCGAAGATGCCACCCTGGTCGATGGCGATATCCACGATTACCGATCCGGCATTCATGGAGCTGATCATTTCTTCAGTGACGAGACGTGGTGCGCGTGCTCCAGGAATGAGTACAGCCCCAATGACGAGGTCACTTTCCTTGACCGACTGGGCGATGTTCAATGGCGAAGACATGAGTGTCTGAACGCTTGAACCGAACAGGTCATCCAGTTCCCTCAAGCGCTTCGGGTTAAGGTCCAGGATCGTCACATCCGCCCCCAGCCCGACAGCCATCTTGGCAGCATTCGTTCCAGCCATGCCGCCTCCGATGACCGTCACCTTGCCGCGGGATACGCCCGGCACACCGCTCAACAGGACCCCTTTGCCGCCTTTGATCTTCTGCAGATATTCTGCACCGATCTGTGTCGCCATGCGCCCTGCCACTTCACTCATAGGTGACAGCAGTGGCAGCGAACCGTCCGGCAGCTGGATTGTTTCATAGGCGATTGCCGTAACCTTCTTCTCAAGGAGGGCCTGCGTCAGTTCCTTTTCAGGAGCCAGGTGAAGATATGTAAACAGGATCATTCCCTCTTTGAAATATCCGAATTCCTCAGGCAGCGGCTCCTTGACCTTTACGACCATTTCCGCATCCCATGCCTCCTCTGCAGTATCTACAATCTCAGCTCCAGCATCGGTATAGTCCACATCTTCAAAATAGGACCCTCCCCCTGCATTCTTCTCCACTACAACAGTATGGCCTGCTTCAACAAAAGCATGCACCCCGCCCGGTGTAAGACCGACCCTGCTCTCGTTGTTCTTGATTTCCTTAGGCACACCAATCTTCATTTTTTGAAACCCCTTTCAATTGTATACTTAGCAACGTGACAATTGTATCACAGAGTTAACAAAATAGTCATGAACTTCTTTTGTAAAAAGTTATAATTTTCTCAAATTGTGGTATAATATATATGAAAGCGATACAGCAACGAAAGGGGTATTTAAAATGCTTAAGTATGATAACATTCTAATCGCAGTAGACGGATCCCGGGAAGCTGAGTGGGCGTTCCAAAAAGCAATCGACATCGCCAAGCGTAACAACTCCAAGCTTTCCATCATCAACGTCATCGATACGCGCTCCTTCGCCTCAGTCGAAGCCTATGATCGCACGATTTCACAGCGTGCCAACGATTTTGCCCAAAAGCTGCTTGATGGCTATGAGGCACTTGCCCTCGACAGAGGTGTTGAAGAAGTCGATAAGATCATTGATTACGGCTCCCCGAAATCCATCATCCCCAAGAAAGCTGTCAAGAAGACGGGCGCGGACCTGATCGCCTGTGGTGCTACAGGCCTCAACGCAGTTGAGCGCTTCATCATCGGCTCCGTGTCGGAAGCCATTGTACGCCATGCACCTTGTGATGTGCTGGTTGTCAGAACAGAAACATTGCCTGATGATTTCGAGCCAGTTGTTGCTACAGAGGAGTTCATGAACGAAAACAAATGATCATGATTGAAAAAGCCCCCTGGATGCTGAGCATCCAGGGGGTATTAAGTTTGCAGGTATTGACCTATTCCAAATTTTCAATGGCGTAGGTATTTATTATACAAAGTAAAATCATCTTTCATCACAAATTATGAAGAAAGATGGTTTTTATCTGAGCAATTACAAAATCCTTTACAGTCCTGCAATCCTCATGACATCCCTGGCGATCATGACTTCCTCGTCTGTAGGAATGATGATGATCTTGACCGGCGAATACGGATGGTTGATGAACTTTTCCTCTCCCCGCACATTATTCATTGAAGGGTCGAAATAGACGCCCATGAATTCGAGGCCTTCGATGACCTTTTCGCGGACGATATTCGAATTTTCCCCGACACCGGCTGTAAAGATGATGGCATCGAGTCCGCCCATACGGGTGGCGTATGAACCCATGTACTTGTGGATCCTCTCACCGAAGACTTCAAGTGCCAGAATGGCTCTTTCATTGCCCTTCTGCGCTTCGCTTTCAATATCACGCAGGTCGCTGGAGAAACCGCTCACTCCGAGGAGGCCGGATTCCTTGTTGAGTACATTGAGTACTTCCACTGCAGATTTTCCGGTCTTCTCCATAATGTAGGGAATGAGCGCCGGATCGATGTTGCCGGAGCGCGTTCCCATTGTCACACCCGCAAGTGGTGTAAAGCCCATGGAAGTATCGACGGATTTCCCGCCTTTGACCGCAGCGATACTTGCTCCATTACCGAGATGGCAACTGATCATCCTGAGCTCTTCAAGGGGTCTTCCAAGGAGCTCACTGGCACGCTGCGTCACATATTTATGGCTCGTTCCGTGGAAGCCGTATTTTCTGATGCCGTAATCCTTATAGTAATGGTACGGCAGACTGTACAGATACGAGCTTTCTGGCATGGTCTGATGGAATGAAGTATCGAAGACTGCCACATGCGGAACATCAGGAAGCAGTTCCCTGAAGGCGTTGATGCCCATCAGGTTTGCCGGGTTGTGCAATGGTGCAAGCTCACTGAGTTCCTGGATATGACGTACGACTTCATCATCGATCAGAGCCGAATCATCGAAGGTCTCGCCCCCATGGACGACCCTGTGGCCGCTCGCTTCGATATCATTGATATCCTTGATGACCTTGTATTCCACAAGCTTCTTCAGCATAAGGTTCACAGCTTCTTCATGGTCTTTGAAATCCTGCTCCAGTTTATGCTTTTCCCCATCGATGGTGATGGAGAAGATGCCGTTTTCAAGCCCTATCCGTTCCACGAGTCCTTTTGCGATCTCTTTCTCTTCGGGCATTTCAAACAATTGGAATTTAAAAGATGAACTGCCTGCATTTATAGCAATAATCTTAGACATAACTTCCTCCCGATATTTTAATTCCTGGCATAGCTATCATACCACGATTCCGTCTGTTCCAAGAAGCGTTTCATCTGTGACGTATTCTTGAAATCCGGAACATCCCCGATGAGGACTTCGTTATTCTTGAGCGGCGAGAAGTTCTTCTTCATCACGATGATGGATTTCCGCTGATTCTCGGTCTTGAAGATGCTCTTCGGCAGGTTCAGGAACATGAGCAGTGTCGCGCTTTCCGACAGGTACTGCTTGATCGTCTCATTGTCCTTCTCGAGCATGTCCGATGGTACGACGAATACACCGAGGCCGTCATCCTTGACGTAGGTCATGGCGCTCTCCAGCATCAGAAGATGGGCGAAGCTCCTGCCTTTTTTGAACGCGGTGGTGAATCCCTCCACTTCCAGTGGATAATAGCCGACGGGCAGATCCCCGATGGCTGCATCAACCTGGTTTATACGTGCCGGCTCGATGATGTCCTGCGGGTAGATGTTCATCGGAACCTCCAGGAATTCGCACAGGTTGGCATTCAGCCGGGCCAATACAGGATCCACTTCAATCCCATTCAATTGCGCCTCCTCCACCTGTTCCTTCACCGTCATGGACAGATGTCCCGTACCGCTTCCTGCATCCAGGACCTCCACGGAGCTTCCATGGAAGAGCTGGACGAGATGGGCGACCATATAACCGATGGAATCGGGGGTGAGCTGGTGGTTGGGCTGGACCTGCTCCTTCTGTACCTGCTGGAGGTAGGCGAACTGGAATGCTTTCCTCCGTTCGTCAAATGAGCCCTCACCCTCTACATACAAAAGTGCTTCCCCGAGCGCTTCGAGTCTTGAGGCATCAGGGTTCTCCTCTATCAGCTGGTCTGTCTCCTGTACGAGTTTCTGATACGTTTTTTCCATATTTGTCTGTTCCATAAAATCTCCTCATTGCCATAAAATATGGACTGCCAATAAGCGGCAGTCCAGAATCTTTTTATTATTATATTACATTGCTTCCAATGCTTCAATCGCTTTGTCGTAATCCGGATGATCTGTGCCTTCCGGTACGTATTCGACATATACAACCTTGTTGTCCTCATCCAGGATGAACACGCTGCGTGCGAGCAGTCTCAACTCCTCCATCACGACGCCGTAGTTTTCACCGAAGGAAAGGTCCCTGTGGTCACTCAGTGTAACTGCATTTTCAAGTCCTTCATCGGCAGTCCATCTCTTCTGTGCAAACGGCAGGTCATTGGAGATTGTCAGCACCTCGACATTTTCGACTCCTGCTGCCCTTTCGTTGAAGGTCTTGGTCTGTGTACTGCAGACGCCTGTATCGATTGAAGGAATGACGCTGATGAGTTTCCTCTTACCCTCAAAATCGCTGAGGCTGACCTGCTCCAGGCTTGTATTGAGTGCTGTGAAGTCCGGTGCCTGGTCTCCAACTTTCAATTCTTCGCCCCTCAAAGTCATCGGGTTTCCTTTAAATGTTACGTTTGCCATGTTCAATCATCCTCCTGGTATAATTACTGTCCATCATATGATTCCCTTAAATAGCGGGATTTAATCATTTTCTTGTAGTTCTCGTAGCTGTTCTTGACCACATATGTGTCAGCAAAGAAATCATGCAGCCCTATCCTGTTCTCTGTGAAGATGATCATCAGGTATGGCAGATAGAAGAGCTGGTTGTTGATGAACCGTCCAACCAGTTCACGATAGACCACTTGGGCAAATGTCAATTTTCTGCCGTCCTGGGAGATGACGCTGATGCCGGTGATCATCTTGCCGAGCGTCTGCTGGAAGAAGTGCGTCATCAACACAAAATAGGAGAAGTATATGACTGCTGTCATGATGTTACCAATACTGAAGAATGGTATCCAGAAATATGCATCGCTGATTTCAAATACATTCAGCATCGGGTAGACGAGAATCTGTGACACTGACCATAATATGATGATGTCTATGATATAGCTGACGAGTCTCGTGAAGAAATGCGCAGTGGCCATATAGTCCAGCTTATCGAACAGTGTATCGTGTTCCGGTCCATATCTTTCATTGTGTTCCAAACAGACCCCTCCTTACTGTTCATACAGGTACATCGGTTGGACGCCCTGTCTGTTCTTGAGTAGTGACTCTATCTGTGCAATCTCCGTGTCTCCGAAAAGGCCGTTGATGAATGACTTCGCCTTATAGCTGAAGGAGATCTGGTTGTTTCCACCGCGTCCATATTCGATTACCTCAGGGTTGCCGCCGACATTCTCCTTGAGGCTTGCCAATGCGTCTTCAAGATAGCCCATCTGGTCGACGAGGCCATTCTCCATCGCGTCCTCTCCGAGATAGATCCTGCCGTCAGCAAGGTTCTCGACTTCCCCCTCACTCATGTCCCTGCCTTCGGCAACGACACTGACAAAGTCCTTATACATGCTGTCGACCATGCCCTGGACATACTGTTCCTCTTCCTGGGATGGATCCTTATGTCCGCCGAGCATTTCCTTCATATCGCCGCTTGCATATGTTTCGAATTCGATGCCGTAGTCTTCTGCAAGCTGGCTGTAGTTGATGCTCTGCATGATGACGCCGATCGATCCGGTAAGCGTCTCGTCGGAAGCATAGATCTCATCAGCCGGAGCGGATACGTAATAGCCGCCTGAAGCCGCCATGCCCGCCATCGAACTGTAGATGGTCTTGCCGGCTTCTTTGGCTTCCACCAGATACTTATGTATCTCGGCGCTTTCATATACGCCCCCGCCCGGAGAATCGACATTGAGGAGCACCCCTTTGATGCTGTCGTCATTGATGATCTCCTTCAAGGCTTCCACCGTCAATGTATGATCATACGCTTCGGTGCCGAACATGTTCGACGATCCTGAATCCATGATCGTCCCCTCTATGTTGAGGATGGCGATCCTGCTGTTTGCATCGCCCGCCTCCACCACAAAGGAAGGTGGGTATTCACTGCCTGCATAGTCCTCGAACACGTCTTCCCAATTGCTCGCCCACAGGGCATTGAAAATCGATGCCATGACACCGAAGACAAGCAGGGCCAATGCAATAACTACCGCTATTATCCTTTTCACATTAACATCCCTTTCTGATTATACTGTATACTGCTTTTATGATACCATATACTTATTCTTAACAGGAAACGGGAGTGAACTGAGTGATCAATTATAAGAGCGTCTACTTCTACGCCCCTCATGGGGAAGAAACTGAAGAAATCAGGAAAGAGCTTTCAGAGCTTTTCAACCGTCTTGGCATAAGTACCGTCGAATCCGATGCGGAAGCTGATATAATCGCCTCCCTCGGCGGGGACGGCGCCTTCCTGCAGGCAGTGAGGCGCAGCAATTTCAGGGATGATTGCGTCTACCTTGGCATCGCAATCGATAGCGCCAGATACTTCTACGTGGACTTCCACTATCAGGATATAAAGAGCCTTGAAGAGGCTTTTGAAAGGGATGACATCGATGTCAGGAACTATCCTGCCCTTGAAGTGAAGGTGAATGACAATAAGCCGAGCTATTGCCTGAACGAATTCACCCTCCGCTCGAGCATCGTCAGGACCATTAAGATGGATGTGTACATCAATGATTTCCTGTTCGAACAGTTCAACGGCGACGGCATCCTGGTCTCCACCCCGACAGGCTCCACCGGCTACAACAAGTCGATCGGGGGCGCAGTGGTCGACCCGCTGATCCATGCCATGCAGGTTACCGAACTGGCGAGCGTCAACAACAATACGCACCGGACTCTGGGCACAAGCTTCCTGCTGAACAAGGACCGGCCGCTGACACTGCTGATCGACAAGAATACCGACTACTATCCGGTCATGTCGCTGGACAATGAAGCCCTGAGCGTACGCAATACGGAAAAAGTGGAGCTGAGGATGAGTGATAAGCTCATCAAGACGCTGAAATTGAAGAACAACACGTTCTGGCACAAGACACAAAGAAACTTCCTCTGATGGATCAGAGGAAGTTTCTTTGTGTCTATCGGAAAAAATCATACAGGTTTGCGAGGATGAGTATGGACGTGACGATGATGAACAACGCCTTCACATAGCCGACGCCTTTGGAGATGGCCATGTGGGCGCCGGTGTATGAGCCAAGAATCATGCTTGCCCCCATGGCGAGTCCATACGTATAGTTCACTTCCCCCATGATGATGAACAGCAGCAGCGCACCGATGTTGCTGGCGAAATTCAACACTTTGGCATTCCCGGCAGACCTCAGGAAGTCAAAACCGCAAAAAAGCATCAGAAACATCAGGAACGATCCCGTGCCGCCGCCCATGAATCCATCATAGAAGCCGATGAGCATGACGAAGACCACCAGGAAGACGATCTTTTCCCGCGTGAACACCGCCTTCTTTTCGATACCGCCCCAATCCTTCTTCACCAGCGTATAGATGAGCACGAATATCAGCATGACCAGAACGAGCGGCTTCAGCACCTCGCCTGGCATCCGCACTGCCACGAGGGCTCCGCATACGGAAAGGATGAAGCTCAACGGGAAGAGCTTCATCACCATCCTGAAATCCACATGCCGCGCCCTCAGGAATTTCAATGAACTTGTCAGCGAACCGAAGGCGGAAGCAAGCTTATTCGTGCCGAGCGCTGTGGCGGGTGTCATGCCTGTAGCCAGCAGTGCAGGAATGGAAATCAGTCCGCCTCCGCCGACCACGGCATCAATGAATGCTGCCAGGAAACCAAGCGCAATGACCAGCAGCAAAGCGGAAAGTTCAATATCCGGCATCTTCTACAGCAATGAACTGAATGCATCTTTTTCTTCTGTATCGTTCACAGAATAGCATTCAATACCCTCGAGTGCCTTTTCGATCATCGGCGCGAAATCCACCTTGGATTCGAACTTCTCGACTTTCTCCACCTCAGGCCTTGTCTTCGGTGATTTTGGCTTGAAGATGGTGCAGCAGTCTTCATACGGGAGCACAGATGTTTCGTAGGTGCCATATCTGCGTGCCATTTCAACGATTTCATTCTTCTCCAGCGTCAACAGTGGACGAAGCACGGGAAAATTTGTGACCGCGTTGATCGCGTGCATGCTGGAGAGCGTCTGGGAAGCGACCTGTCCGAGGTTTTCGCCATTGACGATTGCCTTTGCATCAATGCGTTCTGCCAGCCGTTCTGCAATGATAAGCATGATCCGGCGCGTCGTCGTCATGGACATGTTGTCCGGAATCCAGTCATAAATCTTCGTCTGGAGTTCCGTGAAGGGCACGATATGGAGCTTTATTTCCGCCCCGGTCCGCTTCGACATGATGTCGACCAGCTGCTTGACCTTTTCGGTCGCCTGGGGACTCGTATAAGGAGGCGAATGGAAATGGATCGCTTCTATCTCAACACCCTTCTTCATCACTTCCAGCCCGGCAACCGGTGAATCGATGCCCCCTGAGAGCATCAGCAGCGCCCGGCCGCCCGTGCCGATCGGCAGACCACCGATGCACTGCCTCACTTCATGATACATATAGATACCATCAAGTCTCACCTCGACCATGATCTGATGATCGGGATGCTTCACATCCACTTTCAGGTCCAGCACATTTTCCAGCACGTATCCACCGAGCATATACTGGATGTCGAAAGTCTTCAGATGATAGCTTTTATCTGCCCGCTTCACTTCAATCTTGAAGGAGTCCCCCTTATTGAAGCCTTCCGCAAAATGAACGGCCGTCTCCTTCATCGTTTCTTCGGACTTCTCGAGCTTCGCTACAGGTGAGACACTCAGTATCCCGTTCACATTCTCCAAGGCATCCATCACTTTATGAGGGTCCTCCCTGTTCAACCTGATGTAGGCCCGGTCCCAGTGTGCAATGAGTTCAATGTTGAAGCCCGTCAGTGCACGTTTCATATTTTGCCGCAGTGCGTTGATGAACATCTTCCTATTTCTTGTCTTCAGCGTAATTTCACCGTACCTCACCAGAATATGGTCATAAATCATTTCAAAACATCTCCTATTTCAGTATGCACCGCATGCAGTGCGGTGATCAGTCTTTCCACTTCCGCCTCTTCAGTCTGGCTGCTGAAGGAGATTCTTATACTGCCCTCTATCACAGGTTGAGAACTCCCCATCGCCAGCAGGGTCTCATTCAACTTTTTCAGCTTTGATGCACATGCACTGGTCGTCGAGACGAATATATCATGAGTGCCGAGCGCATTGACTACCACTTCACCTTTGGCACCAGTGAATGAGATGTTCATGATGTGTGGCACGCCACCGGGCTGCACCTGTACCGCATGCAGCCCCGACACCGCCTCCCTCACCTTCTTGTTATAGGCATATACCCGCTTCTCCGCCGCTTCCAGCGTTTCATCGCTGATCCTCAGCGCCCGCGCCATCGAGACGGCGCCGGGCAGATTGACGGTACCGCTCCTGATGTTCCTTTCATGACCGCCCCCATAGGCAATGGCAGACAGCGTCTCCGCTTCGCGAGCAATGAGCGCCCCGATGCCTTTTACTCCATGGAATTTATGGGCACTTATGCTGAGGGAGTCCACCCCGCTGTAATCCATCCTGATTTTGCCGACAGCCTGTGTGGCATCGACATGGAAGTGCACCTTCGGGTATGCCTTCAGCATCCTGCCCATCTCTGCAATCGGCTGGATGGTGCCGACGATATTGTTGACCGCCATCACAGTGACGAAGATGACATCATCATCGAGCAGCTCCCGAAGATGCGCCATATCGACTGTGCCGTCAGGCATGGTGCGGATATACTGGACGATGAAACCCTCGTCTTTCATCGCTTCCATCACATTGATGACACTTGGATGTTCAAGTTCACTGATGAGCACCTTCCTGCCGAAGGTTTTTTTATGGCGGAGCACACTCTGGATGGCGATATTATTGCTTTCCGTCGCACCTGAAGTGAATATGCAGTCATATCCTCCGAGACCCATCAGGTCGAGGATCTGCCGCCTTGAGGCTTCCAACAGCTTTGATGCTTCCCGCCCTGCCTGGTGAATGCTTGACGTATTGGCATAATACGTCTTATTGACGTTCATATATGTCTCCAGCACGTTGTCGTATGCACGTGTTGTTGCTGCGTTATCCATGTATATCAAATTATATCACTCCTCACACAAAAGGGACTTGGGATCTGTCATCCCAAGTCTCCTATTCTAGCGCTTATCAAATTCTTTCTCAATACGCTCTGCTGCTCCCGGTTCCACTTTGTCCAGGGCCGCCCGGACAATCTCAAGGGCACGCTTATAGCGGTTTTCCCTGAAGAGGCGTTCCGCTTCATTCAACTTATGGTTGAAATCCGGGTCGTCCCTCCTGTAGCGGTTGCCATACTGGATCATCACTTCAGTGAGCCGTGCCGCCTGAAGTATCTCGTATGCTTCCTGCTCATATTTGTTCATCAGGATCACCGTACGGTTCACCTTATCCTTGATGTATTGCACATTCAGGGGACGCCGCTTGAAGTACTTGTTGATCTCTTTGACATCTATATCGAGTTCGTTCTTCATGACCAGGAACTTTTCCGGAACACTCGACAAGTTCGAACCAAGAAGCTCCCTGTAGATTTCTTCTTTGCGGTCCTGTATCAGGAGGGCATTCTCACGGGCTTCCGCCTCATCTTCACGCAGATTGATCAGATATTGCTGGATCTGCTGCTGTTCTTCATTGATGGAGCCGATGTTATCCTTGATGTACTCCAGGTTATCCAGCACTTCGCTGTACCGGGCCATCGATTTGGATGTTTCGGAGATGATCTCATCATAGATCTCGATCATGCCCTCGATCTCATGTTCGTACTTCTGCACCTGATGGATATCCGTTTCATTGATATGGAACTGCTCTTTCACATAGTCGATTTCAGTTCGCAGCGTGTAGTTCATGTCCTTCGCATGGAAAAGGTCATCCGTAATGATGTCCTTTTCATGGTCGACTTTCGTCTTCGCCATGACTTCATGCTCAACAAGTTCAAGCATGTCATCCAGCTGGGTATTGATGTCCTCCAGGATGTCCCTGGCCTCATCAAGTTCAAGACGGGTGATCAGCGGTTCAACCAGGTTGAGCTTCCCTTTGAGTGTGGACAGCTTACCCTCCACCTTGATATGTTCGAGGTCATACCCATCCGCCTTCAAGTCACGGCATCCGAAGCGCACTTCCTGGAACTGCTGGGGCAGATCCTTCTGGACCTCCTTGATCAGGAGCGGTATTTCATCCATATTCTCCTTGAGTATGGAGAGCTCCTCATGGACTTCGTCTATCTCCTTGTTGGCAGTGACGTAGTTGCCCTGGTTCGCCTGCTTTTCATAGTTTTTCAGTTCAGGTTCATAAGTTTCGATGAGCTTTTCCAGGTGTGGCTGTGCATCACCGAACTGATGACCATTTGCAAGTACATCGCGTTTCGACTCACGATACAGCCGCTCCGCCTCACTGTACTTCCGCTCGCCCTCTTCGTTCGCATCGATCAGCTGATGGATTTCACCGGAAAGCGCCTTGTACTTCTCCTCGACACTCTCCAGTTTCGCATTTGCACTTTCAGTCTTGGCGCGACTGTCATTGAAACGAAATTTTTCAACATCTTCAGTAGCCTGATCCAGGTCATTTTGGGCCTCTACCAGAGATTGTTTAAGTACGTTCTGCCAGTCCGACTGCCAAGTCTTGTACAGTGACTGTGCCTCGCCGTGGAGGTTGTAGTCCTTGACTTTGACGAGCTCATCCTGAAACGGCAGATTCCGTATCCCCTCGAGTTTTACATATTGCGTCTTTATATCATCTTTTCTGATGTTGCGCATATATAACAGCGTGCCGATCGCGATCACGACAGCCAGTATGACAATGATTAAAACATAGACCCACATACAGCTACCTCCTAAGTATATAATTAGATTATAGCTTAAAAAATTGAAAGAAAAAACATATAAATGTATAATTCATTAATATTTATATAGACAGGGTGATCAAATGTTTACAGAAACCAGAATTAAGGACTACACACAACTGAACCAGATGCTCAAGGGCCTGATCGAAGACGAGACGGACCGCATCGCCAATCTGTCCAATGCTTCAAGCCTGCTCAACGTATTCCTCGAAGATATCAACTGGGTCGGCTTCTACCTCTATGATGAAGCGGCCGACGAACTCGTGCTCGGCCCGTTCCAGGGACTGCCCGCCTGTGTAAGGATACAGAACGGCAAGGGCGTATGCGGCCTCGCCTTCAGGGGCAATGACATCTTCATCGTCGATGACGTCACAGAATTCCCCGGCCACATCGCCTGCGATGCAAACAGCCGGTCCGAAATCGTCGTGCCGATATATAAGGATGGGACACCAATCGGCGTACTCGACATCGACTCCCCCACTTTCGACCGCTTCACGGAAGAGGACCGCAGGGGCCTCAGCGAATTCGTGGAAGTACTGAAACAGTATATCTAGAGAGTACGCCATTGACAAGCAACAGCTGTTTGTGTATAATCAGTAATTGTGTAAATGAACGGATTAAGTAGCGGATGACCATTACGTGTCAGCATGCGGTTCCCTCGCGGGGTGTGCTGCGTAACTGATGCTATAAGGCGAAGGCACTTAAAATCGCATGCCCATGTAAGTGGTTATCACCCTTATGATGTCTTTTGCATAGACAAAACAATAAGGAGGAGTCAAAATGGCTCGTTTTACAGGTTCAACTTGGAAAAAGTCCCGCCGTCTCGGAATTTCACTGAGTGGCACAGGCAAAGAACTCGAACGTCGTCCGTACGCCCCTGGTGACCACGGACCAACACAAAGGAAGAAACTTTCCGAATACGGAATGCAGCTTCAGGAGAAGCAGAAGCTCCGTTTCATGTATGGAATCACTGAGCGCCAGTTCCGTACAATCTTCGACCGTTCTGCAAAAATGAAAGGTGTTCATGGTGAAAACTTCATGATCCTTCTCGCTTCCCGTCTGGATGCAGTCGTATACCAGCTCGGACTTGCAAGAACACGCCGTCAGGCACGTCAGCTCGTCAACCACGGTCACGTGACTGTAGATGGCAAACGTGTGGATATCCCATCCTACACGCTCAAAGCTGGCCAGACTATCGGCCTGCGTGAGAAATCCCGCAACCTCGACATCGTCAAAGAAGCGATCGAGTACAACAACTTCGTGCCTGAATACCTTACATTCGACGAAGAAAAAATGGAAGGTACTTTCGTACGTCAGCCAGAGCGTTCCGAGCTCGCTGCTGAAATCAACGAACAGCTTATCGTCGAGTACTACTCCAGATAATAGGTTGAAACAGTATCTTAAAGCTCCAGATCCTCACATGAGGGTTTGGGGCTTTTTTCGTTTTGAATAGTTTCCTTGACCACATTAATATTGAAGGGAAGATAACATTCTTCTTTACAAAACCATTCAGTGGGAGTAAGATGACTGACGAATAAGGAAACCAATATGAGGACTGGAGGAGAAGGCATGGATAAATCTTTTGCTGTGTTCGGCCTGGGGCGGTTCGGCGGCACGCTCGTCAAGGCGTTCCATGAGAGCGGTATAGAAGTCATCGCTGTGGATAAGGATGAAGATAAGATCAAGGCGTACTCCGATCTGGCTACGTACGCAGTACGCATCTCCCAGATAGATGAGACGACTTTGAACGATATGGGGGTCAGAAATGTCAATCACGCCTTCGTTTCATTCGGTGACGACCTTCAGGCGAGCATATTGACTTCCCTTCTGCTGAAGGACATGGGTGTCCCCAAAGTATGGACGAAGTCGCAGAATGCCCATCATACGAAAGTCCTGGAAAAGATCGGTGTGGACCGGGTCATCCAGCCTTCCCATGATGTCGCCAAGCGTATTGCGAAGCACATCGTCTCCGACAAGATGATCGATTTCATAGAACTGTCGGACAGATACAGTATCGTCGAGATCGAGGCGACGCCCAAGATTGACGGCCTCACCCTGCAAAAGTTGAACCTGCGTGTGAGATATGGCTGTACAATCGTCGGGATCCAGAGGGGCACGGAATTCAACATCTCGCCCCCTGTAGATGAAGTCATACATGAAGGCGATACTTTGATCATCATCGGACGTAATGATGATATAGACCGTTTCGAGAAAGAAGGCATGTAGCCTTTTTGGAATCAGGCCGCTTATGCGGCTTTTTTTAATGCAGTCCTTTCCCCTCCCTTCAATAGATGCCTCAATATTCAGTTTCCATGCTTTTTATCAGAATATGAGGGTATTATAATAAAAAAATGTTTAGGGGGGTTCTGGATGGATGGCAGGAGGGATCAGTTTGACGATAAGGAGATAAACTGGGAAGATGACGCCAACGTCTATGAAAATGACGATGAGGAGACGATAAGGAGGAAGAAACGGGCAAAGAGGCAGTCTGGTGAGGAAGGAAGATACGAGGCGAATAAACGGACCGGCATCAATGGATGTCTGCTTCTGACGGTCGCCATCATTGCTCTGATCGTTTTCCTCGGATCTTGTACCGGTCTTTTCTTCGGTGACGAGCAGGACGAAGAGATCACTGAAGATCAGGCGCCCGGATCGAAAGATGAGGAAGTCGAGGACAATTCTTCCCGCATGACACCAGACCGAGAAATTGAAAGACTATTTGAAATCCACACAGCAAAAGCCACCTTCACAGGTGGCTTTCATCATGCAGGTATGAATATACTGGCTATCCCTTATTATTGAGTGTCTGGAGTGTGTCGATCGCAACTTGGCTCATCGCCTCGATGCCGTAAGGAATCGCTTCTTCGTTGAATCTGAAGGAAGGATTGTGAAGCGGCTTCTGCCCTTCTCCGACAGAGCTCCCCAGCCAATAGTAGACGCCCGGATATTTCTGCAGGAATCTGCTGAAATCCTCTCCGCCGAGGCTCGGGGTCAATGCAGGCAGTGCTTCCTCTCCATACATTTCTTCTACAGTCGTATGGACCTGTTCCGCCCATTCGGCATCGTTGACGGTGGCGGGATATCCGTCGAGATAGGTGATTTCAACTTTGGCATCCATTGCCTCAGCGACGTTTTCCACGACTTCAAAGAACCGCCGCTTCACCTTCTGTTTCATTTCATCACTCTGTGTCCGGATCGTCCCTTCCAGTTCTGCCGTTTCAGCAATGACATTATACTGGAACCCGGCATTGAACTTTCCTACAGTCACCACTGCGGGGTCGAATGGATTGGCATTCCGGCTGACGATGGTCTGCAGGCTTGTCACAATCTGGTTGGCGGCGACAATCGCATCGATGGTGTCATGCGGCATGGACGCATGGCCGCCCGATCCGGTCACTTTGATCTTGAAGCGGTCCGAGTTGCCCATGATCGGCCCGGCCATCACCCCGAACTGCCCTACAGGCAGCTGCGGCCACACATGCTGGGCAATCAACACTTCCGGTACGTATTCATCGAAGACACCATCCTCCATCATCTGCTTCGACCCGCCCGTAGGCGACTGTTCTTCTGCCGGCTGGAAAATGAGCAAAATCTTGCCCTCTATTTCATCCCGGCGCTGGAGCAGATATTTCGCGGTCCCGAAGAGCATCGCAGTATGGGCATCATGGCCGCATGCATGCATCACCCCGTCATTTTCAGAGGAAAAATCCTCACCTGAATTCTCCATGATCGGCAGGGCATCGATGTCGGCCCTGAGCCCGATGGTCGGTCCTGATTTCCCCCCTTCAATGATGCCGAGGATTCCCGTTCCTGCGAACCCCGTCTCATAAGGGACACCGATTTCATCCAGCTTCTCCTGTATACGCTGTGAAGTCTCCTGCTCCTCTCCACTCAGTTCGGGATTCCTGTGCAGCAGCCTCCTGAATTCAACAACTTCTTCCACTATGCGGGAATCGAGTGTCATCCTAAAAACACCTTTCACTTTTTATTTGCAAGAAGATACCTTTAAATCTTACCACAACGGGAAGACATGATTTTGCATTTCAAGTCCTATTTACGTTTGCCTTGGGCAAAGAATCCGGTATTCTTGTTCCATTCTGCAAAGTATACATCATCCACATCATATTCAGTATCCTTTTTGAGCTTTTCACGGAGCCACTCCTCATCGAATCCAGCCCGTTCGAGTGCCTCGTATTCTATCTTCCCGGCGTCGACGAACAGGTAGTTGATCTCATTCTCGTCATACTCGTCATCATCCTTCAGTTCTTTTCTGACCGCAGGTTCTTCACTTGCGTATTGTATGACAGACAGCATGCCGCTGTTCTCAAGTACCGCATACTTTACACTCTTCAATGAAAAGATCCGCTGCATCCGCAAGAGTTCCCGCACTTCATCGACATCCATATTATTCCTGTCCATCACTTCAACATCGATGATGCCATCATTGATCAATAGTTCAGGCCTTCCTTTCAGCACCCTTCTGAAACGCTCATTCTTCAAGGCGAACTTTTCAATTACATATATTAGCAGTGCCCAATAGGCGAGAGCGAAGAGCATCTCATAGAAGGGCATCGTCGTTTCATACAGGGCCTCTTCGACGATGCTTCCGAGAATCAACGCATAGACGAAATCAAGGGGTGTAATCTGAGCCATTTCCTTCTTGCCGAGCAGCCTGAGCACTATGATGACACCGATCAGGCCTGTTGTAAGTTTGACCACATAAGTGAGCATATCTTCCATGTATTTCACCTTCTTCTGTAAATTATATAAAATTAAGTGTGTAGTAAGAAAACCCCGGTGCTGTTTTATCAGCCATACGGGGTAAATACGGCAACCTTTAAAATGCGGTACTCATCAGACTTTAGTGTTTGCTTTTTCATGAGCCACGGGGCCGCTTTTCAGCATATATATGTGGAACAGATACTCTCCTACGGCAATCACAACCGCAGAAATAAGAGCTGCCACAACAACTGTGGCGCCTGATATATCAGTCATCAATAGGCCTAGAAGCCATACTACAATGAAGGTAAGGACGAGATCGGAAATTGTAGCGACCATGTTGCCTGCTGCCGGCAGTATGCCAAGGTCGCCTGCAAAGTAGGATATGACTCCAAGAACAATCATCACAACCGGAATCATTGGCCAGAAGTCCATGCCGTATCCGGCGCCAAGTACAACCCATAAGACAGCAAGCGTCATAACAGCTTTAATCAGTAACGCTTTAACATGTTCCATCTGCTTCTCCCCTTCCATATATATTTTCTATTGTAAATATATCCTGATTAATATGCATGAAACATATGGTTTGAATGGAGGGGCTGAAGGCTATACAGATAGAAAAGGACGGAGGGAAATCATGAAACAGGAATTGATGAACTTCACGGAACACAGAAATGCACCATTTCCCCACGGCCCCTGGACACTGTACCAGCGGTGGGAGAATCTATTATGCATGCACATTCCGGTAGATCCTGATGAACTTGCACCCCATGTGCCGAAAGAGCTTGAGCTTGATATATATGACGGTTATGCCTGGCTTTCCGTCTTCCCCTTTCAGGTACGGGATATGCAGTTTAGGGGCCTACCGACATTTCCATACTTCGACGATTTTCTTGAACTCAATGTCAGGACGTATGTGAGGTATAAAAACATACCCGGAATATATTTTTTCAGCCTGGATGCAGAAAAGACCATTCCTGTGATTGGTGCCCGCATGGGGACACTGCCCTATTACAAAGCGCGTATGAAATTGGCAGAAAAGAATGGGTGGATCCATTACCAAAGCCGCCGGCAGCACGGTTCACCCGCCTACTTCAAAGGGAAGTACAAAGCCATCTCAGAACCTGCAGAACCAATGCTTGCCACACTCGACTACTGGCTCCTGGAACGCTACTACCTTTTCAATACAGTGGGCAATACTGCCGTCCATGTCGGCATCCACCATCTGCCCTGGAAGCCAGCCCGTGCCTCTGCGGTGTATGAAATCGGCGGAATCAATTCACTTTTGCCAGGCGATATTGAAGGCGAACCGGTGCTCGCACACTATGTCGAAGCACTCGATGTCATCTTCTGGCCGCTGCAGAGCAGGGTGCCTGCCCCCTACTCCTGAAGCCATTCCCAGGCCTCATCGATCTGAGCCTTATCGAAATGCCGCACTTCTATACTGGGCATGAGATCGGCGACAGTCGAGCCGCCTTCGATCCAGGCAGGATTCGCGATTAGTGCAAACTTCCCGTATTGTTCCCAGTGCTTGACATCAATAACACTGCCCTTCAGGACGGCGCCAATATCTGCACCTTCCATGTCTTTAATATAGACCAGTGCGTTGAGCTTCTTTTCATTTCCATAGTGCTCATTGATGAAGGCTTCTGATTTCTCGGCGTCCTCCTCAGTCACTTTCCCATCCACTTCGACATATACTACATTTGGATATTCACTTTCCTCAAGTTTCATCATACTATCACCTCTCACGAATTGTGTTTTTATAGACCGCTACCCTTTTTGGATAAATGGAAACATCAGCCATAGAAGACGGGGAGATTCATGGAATCAAATATGAGGGACCGGCAGAGTGCCGGTCCCTCATATTTTCATTTCCTGTAATAGGATATATACTCCCCATCGAAATCATTGCCTACATAATCCGCACCATGTTTAAGCATCCAATCGGTATCCTTATAGTGGATCCTTTTGGCTTCGCCCGAGCGGACATATGGCTCCCAAAGATGGAGATGCATCACATGACGCTTTTTACCATTGTACTTATATGTAGTCTCCCTTATTTTGAAGCCCAATCTGAATTTATCCTTCAGGCTCGGTACATTTTCAGGCATCACTGTCGTAAGCACATTCTGGAATCTGCCGTCTGCCCGAACCATTTCAATGAGGTGCCTCCCCATGCTCGTCTGCAGACCCCTGCCCCGGTGGGACGGTGCAATGAAGCTGATCTCGGAATATATGACGCTTTCCTTATCTTTGATGCCTACATCATCCGCCAGATGCTCCTCCTCATCGGGTGTCGGAACATACATGGACCTGGAAGCCACGAGGTGTCCATCATCAACGGCTCCGATTATGAACCCTTGTGCAATGATTTCCTTGAACTCCCTTTCAGTCAGCGTCTGAAGGACTTCCTTGTCCTCAAGGCTTTCATATACCATGTTCTGGAGAGAAAGCAGTTCAGGCAGGTCTCCAAGATGCAGTGTTTTAAAATCCATCAAATCATCCTTTTTATTTATAATATGCTCACTAAGTCACGTTTGAGTCCATGTCACTGTGGATATATACATAGTGAGGAGTTGGTGCATATGGCAATCTTGGTAAAGGTTAAGGACAGCACGAACGACAGGACGGATTTCAAGTATATCCGGAATGATAAAGTGAATGAATTTGATAAATCAGACTACATTCTTCAGGAAACAACTCCAGAAGATGACAAATTCATACAGTTCATCTACCCCGGGCATACCGAAACATTCACACAATTCAAGATCAACTATACCAGAGGACGCTGAAAGCAGCGTCCTCTAATTTTTGTTCAGCACTTCATCAAGCCAGCTGAACATGAGGCCTGTCCATTGGGAAGCACGTGCGTCCTCCCTGCCGGTCACTTCTGTGGCAAGACTCAGACCATGGCTGCCGCTCTTGAATGTATGAAGCTCCCATGGCACCTGAAATTTCTCGAGCGCCTTCGCAAAATCCAGGGCGTTCTGTACAAAGACCAGCCGGTCTTCAACGGTGTGCCAGATGAAGGTCGGCGGAGTATCTTTCGACACATGGGCCTTGAGACCGGCACGATCGATGGTTTCGTCTTCCGCAGCGTGGCCGAATACCATCCTTGAAGCGGTCGTCATGTACTTCGGGTCCCCGATGCCGCGTTCCTCGGCTATATCCCTGTTCAGCATATAATCCAGTATCGGATAGGCCAGCACCTGGAAGTTCGGACGGTACCATCTCGGTTCCTGTCCTGTAAGGCTGCTCAACCAATCGGAATTCCAGTGGACACCGAGGCTTGCAGCCAGATGGCCACCCGCAGAGAATCCGACTGTGCCGATCTGATCCGGATTCACATTGAATTCATGGCAGTTTTCCCGGATGAAGGTGATCGTCTGCGCCAGTTCCACAAGGGGCCCCGGGAATTCCGATCCGAGTACTTCGTCCTGCTCCACCATGGATGCTATCTGATACAGTTCATCCCTATTGGTCTGTCTGCCCTCCCTGCGCATGGCCGAACCGATTGTGGAATACCTGAGTATGAATACATGATAGCCTTTCGCCAGAAACTCATACCCGACGGGTTCCGCTTCCCTTTCGGATACATACATATAGCTCCCGCCCGGGCAGATGACAACTGCCGGCCTGCCCTCCTTCTCATGTACTGTACTTTCCCCAAGCATCATCGTCACTTCAGCATGTTTTTCACCAATATAAAAGCTCTGCAGATTCATGTGTCTCCCCCATCATTTCAATTGATCAGTCTGTAAAGGTATATTTCGTTCCTGTATTCTCCATCTATGAACAGCGCATCGACCCGCTCACCCTCCTCCTTGAAGCCAAGTGCTTTATACAGCTCGATTTCTTCTGCAAAATCATCCCGTATGGAAAGCTCAAGGCGGTGGATCCGGTTCTCTTCCGCCCAGTGGATGGCTGCATTCAACAGGTTCCTGCCAATGCTGTTCTGCTGGTCCGTCTGGAGTACCCCCAGTGACACGTTGGCCCGGTGCGCCGTCATTTCATTATGGTTCCCCGCCAGGCTGATGTACCCTACAATCCCCTGGCTGTCTTTGGCGACGAAGATCTGACGTTTTGCGTTCTGCAGCACTGAAGAGAGCAGCGTCTCGGTATTTGAAATGTTGAGCGGCTGATCTTCGTACAGGTCATCTTTGCTGTTCTCCTCCAATGTCACAAGCAGGTTCAGGAACTGTTCAATATCCCGCATTTCTATCGCACGGATTTCCATACTCTACCTCCTTTCCTTAAGCAGTACATTCAATATGAAATCAAGCGCTGGTGGATTTTCTTTCCTGAGTCCATCAATGAAGGCACTGCGGTCGTAATGGATGTTCCTATGGGTGATGTGCACCGCGCCGTCATCCTCGATTTCGATGATCATGTAGGGGGCATAGGCTTTGGGCGTGACCCCAAGCGCTCCTGGATTCAGGAATAGCTGATGGCCATGTTCGAAATGGTGTCTCATATGATCATGGCCGAAAAGGACGATGTCATGCCCCCTGCCCCCGTAGATGGACGCCAGGCTCTCCACAGATGGTGCAGGGTCAATCGCACTATATGTATCGTCCGATTCCAGATGGTAATGTGTAAGCAGGATCTGTCTGCCTCCCTTTTCCCGCGTGTGTGTGAGGGGAAGCGTTGCGAGGTACTGTTCATACACCGGATCCAGATGCTCTGCCACCCACACGTGGTGATCATGCTCGGGACCGGTGACTTCGGAAGGTATGTGCCGGAAAGCCTTCAATACCTCTTCATCGTGGTTGCCGCGGATGATTGTGAGGTTCGGAAGCCCCGTAAGCAGTTCCAGAACTTCATTGGTCTGGTGGCCCAGCGAAACGATGTCCCCCAGACAGTAGACCGCATCAATATCGAACTTTTCCATATCCTTCATCACCTCTGACAACGCATCATAGTTGCCATGTATATCGGCGATGACCGCCATCCTTCTCTTCAATGTCCATACCCTCCATTACTTTCCACTCTTATGTTCCATTTTAACAAAAGTTCCTTCGTTCACCTATCATTTCATTCTCATGTTATCATATATGTAAAATAATAATGAGGTGTACCATGACCAGAATCTGCCTAGTGAGGCACGGCCTCACGGAATATAACCATCTGAGGAAACTCCAGGGTTCTTCAGACATCCCCTTGAATGCTGAAGGGGAATATCAGGCGCAGTGTGCCGCTGAAGAATTAAAGGAGGAACCCTTCGACACGATCGTTTCAAGTCCGCTCGGCCGCGCCTACCGCACAGCGGAAATCATAAACCAGCACCATCACCTTCCGATCCATACGATGGAGGAATTGAAAGAACAGCACTTCGGCACGCTTGAAGGGAGCCACATCGACCATATCATCGAAAAGTATCCAAATGGCGAACTTCCCGGTGCTGAAACATTTTCAGCATTGTCCGCCCGTGCTGAGAAAGCCATAAAACATATCCATGAACAGTTCGAGGGTCAGTATGTGCTGCTCACTGCACACTCCCGGACGATCAAGTCCATACTTGCACTGTTCAGCGATGAAATCGATATGCTCAGGACTAAGCTCGACAACTGCAGCCTGAGCCACATCGAATTCATCGATTCCGAATGGCATGTGCACACATATAACGTGCCTACTTATAAAGAAAGCAGACAGGAAGAGCATAATGGATAAAGGAGCATTGATCGTATGCAGAAGATAAGCGCGGCCGTCCAGCCCTTCAGAGGCACTCATTTCGACTATGGGGTGCAGCAGGCTGAGTGGCTGAAGCAGACCCACTATATGCAGAACAGGAACTACGAGTGGATAAAACGCCGGCCGAAGTTCGACCTCGACTACGATGAAACAAAGCAGCTCTATATGCATTTCGCCCCCCATATCTGGGAAGAGATAATGGGTCTTCAGGAATCCCTTGAAATCACAGACCGCGAAGTCCTCCTCAATCTTGCCCACTACAGGATATCACCGCGGGATAACGGATGCAGCGTCTACATGGATGACGATGTATTCATCAGGAACTATGACTATCATCCCAACACTTATGATGGAATGTATAAACTCTTCCAGCCCGAGCATGGATATGCGCATATCGGACCCGCATCTAGGGTAACGGGGAGAATGGACGGCATGAATGAACATGGCCTCGTCATGGCCTACAATTTCATGAACAGGAAACAGCCATTCGATGGGTTCACGTGCTTCATCATCGGCCGCTTCATCCTAGAATTGTGCAGGACGGCGGACGAAGCGGCTGCATTGCTTAAGGAACTCCCCCATCGCGGCGGCTTCAGCTACATCATCCAGGACAGGGGGAATCATTCCTTCATTGCGGAAACTTCAGCACGCGGCATGGAATTCCGTGAAGCGCAGATCTGCACCAACCACTATGAAAAGCTGGCGCATGAAAATCGGAGGTACCTCGTCGATTCGAAGGAGCGCCTTGATATACTGCAGGACATACATTCAACCTCAAGGGAAGAACTCCTCACACGCTTCACCGAGCCGGCATACGGCCTTTTCGTGGATAACTACAAAAGCTGGGCCGGCACCATCCATACATCCATATATGACCGGAAGAACTTGAAGACCGGTATCCGTCTTGGCGGAGAGGGACGCATGCATGAATTTGAGTTTGCAGCATGGCTGGATGGCACAGACATCACAGAGACAAAGCTCGACGGGAAAATCGATACGGACCTCAGCTTCACGAGCGCCGACTGGCAGTTGAAAACCAGAATCTAATTCCAGGGAGGTGGATATCATCCTCGAATTCGATAAGATCATATTCAATGACTTTGAGGTCATCATCCGGACGGTACTGGTGGGCATCATGGCCTACCTCTCACTCGTGCTCATCCTCCGGGTGAGCGGCAAGCGGACCCTGACCAAGATGAACGCCTTTGACTTCATCGTGACGATCGCACTCGGTTCCATCCTTGCCAGCATCATCACGAGCAAGGACATTACAATTGCCCAGGGACTCACTGCATTCCTTGTGCTTGTCATCATGCAGTACATCTTCACCAAACTCTCTGTAAAGAGCCAGGCCTTCAGCAGCCTGATCAAATCACAGCCCGCCCTCCTCTATTACAATGGGGAATTCCTGACACAGAACATGAAGAAGGAACGGGTGCTGGAAATTGAAATCAGGCAGGCAGCCCGCTCAAGCGGCAAGGATGACATGTCGGAAGTCATGGCGGTCGTCCTTGAGACCGATGGCAGCATTTCAGTCATCAGCAATCAATCCGATGAGCCGAGTCTCGACCGGCTGTTCAGGGAAGTAAAAAAATAAGACCCGATGGGTCTTATTTTTTTATCGGCAATATTCTGCCATATGTCAGTATGCGCCAGATCCACTCGAGTGGACCATAGCTGAATGCCTTCATCCATATGTGGCTGAGAACAATCTGCAGCATGAATGTTGCAAGTACAATCAGAGGGAACCATACCGCCCCGATCGTATTGAAGAGGTCGAACCCGAAAAACAGGACGATCATGAGTACGCTCTGCATGATATAGTTCGTCAATGCCATCTGCCCCACCGGCTGAAGCAGCCTGGTGAGCCCTTCAAAACGTCCGAGTATAAGAAGGAGGAGTGCGATGTATCCAAGTGACATCAATGGTCCCCCTGCTGTATATGCGAGCATCGTGGCAATAGACCATACAGGGTCATCCATACCGTATGTCATCCCATATCCGGTAGCCAGTTTTATCGGCAGACCGATGCCGATGCCCAAAACAACTACTTTCCACAGCATTCCACGGATGGAAGACAGTCTTTCGAAATAGCCTTTCTGCCCGGCATAAAGACCGATGAGGAAAATGGCGAGTACAAGTGGCACCATCACTATATTATTCGTCATCATCAGTCCGAATATGGATATATTCAGTGAAATGATCTCACCATAGGACCCCGCAGCTGCGGCCATCATATCCACACCGTAACCAGAGGCAGGAAGTGCACCCATGTCGACATCCCGTATTGAAAACATCAGAAGCGTGAGCAGCAGTACGAATACAGTGCCGAGCAGAAGAATCACAAACGAGATGGCAAGGTTGAACTTCGGAGGCAGACGATAGAAGAAAATAAGCAGCAGTCCTGTGATTGCATAGACGGTAAGGATATCACCATACCAGATGAATACAGCATGAATGATGCCGATGACAAGCAGGATGATCATCCTGCGAATGAATAATAGATATGTAGACCCTGATTTCTTTTCGGCCCGGGATAGGAAGATGTAGAAGCCGAGCCCAAAAAGGAAGGAAAACATCGTATAGAAATTGGAAGTTACAAGCGTATTGATCAGAAATATGACGATTGAATTGGTACCGGAATAGATATCACTCGTATTCATCGTCAGTTGATCTTCCATATGTGGGCCGGCAAAACTCATGATATTCATCATCAATATGCCAAAAAGTGCAAAGCCCCGTACCGCATCAATTTCGAACACCCTGGTTGATGACTGCACAGGCGAATAGTCGTGTTGCATAGCATACCTCCTGGATTATGGAATTCTTTACTGAATTATACCATTGATGAACATAATATATCGTTTCAATAGTAAAAGGGAACTCAAAGCCATTGAGTTCCCTTTTCGATCCAATCCATATCAGGCATCTCCATCGGAGTGCCTGTAACAAAGGAGTAGAGATAATATATGAGCAGTGCCACGAGCGGCAGAAATACGAACACGAAGAGCAGCACTTTCAGGAATTTCGTAAATACGCGGTAAAGAATCCCGAGCACAATCAGTACGATGGCTGTCACAGCCACAGTCTGGAAACTGTAGCCGATATCTGCGAGATCCAGATAGTTCAGTCCATATATGACGAAAAATGACAGTGCAATAATCAGTATCAATCTGATGAACATTTGAACTCACACCCTTTTACTGGCATTATTGGTAGGATTTTTCCGTCTCCTTGACGAATATGGCGCACAGGAGACCCATGGCAATGATGAATACACTGAGCCATGGTGCATATCCGATGTCGAATTGGCTGATGTAGATGCCGCCGATGACGGCCCCGATGCCTATGCCGAGATTGAGTCCGGACATGTTCCAGCTGAAGACCACAGCGGCAGAACCCTGTACGTTCTCGACCAGGCCGCTTTGGACGGCCGGGCTTGTACTCCACTGGAATAGGCTCCAAAGGAAGAGGTTGATATAGAACAGTACCGGAATGCCATATATCAGCGGCATCGCCGCCATCGATATGATGAACAGCGACAGCATGATCATCAAGGTGCGGCGTGTGCCGATCCTGTCGACCAGATTGCCGCCGAGGATGGTTCCGAGCATACCGCCGACACCGGCGATGAGAAGTGCAACGGAAACATTTTCAATGCTGTACCCATTGGTCGTCATGAGCGGGGAAATATAGCCGAGCACAATGTAGTTACCGATCAGTACAGACATCGTGATCCCTATGTAGAGTACGATGTTCCTCTTGTCCAGTATCTTGTCCGGGACGGGATCACCCAGATCGTCACCCCTCCTGTTCGGTGCCAGGGCGATGATGCCTAACCCTACTATAACTGCTATCACAATGACAAGCCAGAAAATGACCCGCCATCCGAACTGCTGTCCGATGATTGTGCCGATTGGAATGCCAAAGACGTTTGCTGCACTGAAGCCCATGTAGACGAGGGCGATCATGCGGCCGCGTATTGCGGGTTCGGAAAGCAGCACGGTCATATCCATGATCTTGACGATGAATACCGCTGCTGCAAGTGCCGTAATGACACGCCCCAACGCCAGCATCATGAATGTACTGGACAATCCGAATACTACGTTCCCGAGAATGAACACGACCAGTGAGACGAGGATTACAGGTTTCGGCCTTAATTTCTCAGTTGCCTTGACCAGTATCGGCCCAAATATCGCAAAACTCACTGCATACACTGTAATCAGCTGTCCCGTCAAGGCATTTGAAATGCCGAGATCCGAACTCATCAGTTCCAATATACCGGAGATGATGAGTTCCATCATGCCCAGAAGAAAGACGCCGACGGTAAATGTCACCAATAATTTTCTATTCATTATAACCACCCATTCAAAAAGTCAACCTGATTATTATACAACATATCACGATTCAATCAAACTGATACGTGTTAAAATGAGTATGAGGTGGTATTATGAAAAAATTGCTTCCATTGCTCATATTTCTCCTTCTTGCAGGGTGTGCGCAGGCTGACCAGGATGCCCTGGACGAACTTTACGAAGCTTTCGAGAGGAATCATGATGAACTGGAAACCGAATTCTCCACTATGCTCGAGGAAATGGAGGACAGCGGTGAGGCAGACCGGGAAGCACAGCTCAAGCTGATCTACGATGAGATGCTTCCGGCAATTGAAGATTTCAGGCGGACCATCCATAATTATTCGGTCACCGGATCAGAGCATGAACAGCTCAAGGAAGAGATGCTCACCTATATCGATTCCTTGGAGACGCTCGTTGAACTGAACGGGGAGTTCAGCCGTACCGTCATCAACTATAACCCGCTTGGGGATTCAGAATTCAAAGAGGAAGTCGATGCGATCCTTGCCGAAATAGAATCCCAAGAGGAGCTGGTGGATGAACGCTATAATCAAATCCAGGACCATTATGGGGAGCTTACTCCCGATGAAGGCTCATAGAAAGACTTGTCCAAGTTAGGACAAGTCTTTTTTTACGTACCTTTCCATGAAGTTCAGATGAGTGATTCTTTCAGCAAAGTCTTCACCATACCTCTCGACGAGCGCTTCTACAAGGTTCTGGTATTTCCCTGCGTCTTCAAGTCCCTCCACATATGATGCGATGCCGTCGAAATCCGAGCCGAGTCCGATGGCCTGCTCACCTCCAAGCTCGATGATCCGGTCTATGTGCGCGAAAAGTGCTTCTATACCAGGAGTCCCCTCCTCGATGAAGGGCGGATTGAAGACGATGTTGACCATGCCGCCTTTATTGATCAGCGCTTTTATCTGCGCATCATGGAGATTTCTCCGATGGTCGAATATTTCCCTTGCATTCGAATGTGTTGCGATGACGCGCTCGGCACTCCTGATGACATCATCCACGCCTTCAGGATTAAGATGGCTCACATCCACCAGGACATTGTGGCGGTTGCAGCAATCCACCACATCGAATCCGAATTTAGACAGGCCGGTGCCCCTGTGCTCGCCTACACCGTCGGCAGCAAGGTTTCCATCGTTCCATGTAAGGCCGACGGACAGTACACCCAGCCTGAAGAGGGTCCTCAGCTTCATCAGATCATTCCCTATCGCGTCCACCCCTTCCAGAGCAAGCACAGCACCGATCTCCCCTTCTTCCAGACGGTCGATGTCCTCGAAGTTCCGTATGTGCACGAAACCGTCTTCCGCCAACACTTCATTATAGAAGCAATCCACCTGTTCGAGTGCATGCTGCCATTTCTCATTATCCGGCAGCATCGGTGGGATGAAGATGGCAAAGAACTGGACCTTGACGCCACCTTTCCTCAGTTTCTCTGCACTCGTATCGAGATTTTCCCCATCCTTGAAATTAAGGCTGCGTTCTTTGCTACGGTAGCTTTCTCTGTAGTCGGATTGAAGTTTCAGCAGTGCATCACAATGTGTATCGATGATTTCCATTCCATCTCCTCCTTTTCTGCGAGTATAACAATAATCATGGATGTCTTGAATCAATAAGAAAAGAATTAGATTGCATAACTATTACTAGTTGTATAAAATAAATTCAGTATGTGAAAACGTTTTCTTTTTCTTTGAGATTTACAAGTTTAAATTGCTATGTATAATTATTTAATAAGGAGGCTTTATTATGCATAAACGTGCAATTTTATTTAAATTCATCATTCCTTCTCTGATTGGGGTATTCATGTTCCTCTTCCCCCTGAATATCGATGGGGAGACGACGATACCCGTCGCCTATCTTGCAAATGCACTCAATGAACTGATTGGCTATGACAATGTTGTTCTCATCGTCGTCATACTGATAAATCTTTCTGCATTGCTGACCATCCTGTTCAGTTGGGTAGTCAATCCGGGTTACGAATTCCTCAGGAACCTGTTCCGGATGAATGCAGTATGGGTCATCCTGCGTGTGCTGGGTGCAGTATTCTCGCTGATGGCATATTTCGTCTTCGGTCCAGAGTTCATAAATTCTGAAAACACAGGCGGACTGATGCTCTATGATCTGCTGCCGACACTGTTTGCCATATTCCTTTTTGCCGGCATACTGTTGCCGCTCCTGCTCAACTATGGTCTGCTCGAATTCGTCGGCACCATGTTCGCCAAAATCATGCGTCCGCTGTTCACCCTCCCGGGCCGTTCCACAGTCGATAACCTGGCATCATGGGTCGGAGACGGTACGGTTGGTGTCCTGCTGACGAGCAACCAGTATGAGAATGGCTACTACTCGAAAAGGGAAGCTGCGGTCATCGCGACGACCTTCTCCGTAGTCTCCATCACGTTCTCAATCGTCATACTCGACCTGATCGGTCTGATGGACCGTTTCCTGCTGTTCTACATGACGATCATCATCGCGGGCATCATCGCCGCATTGATCATGCCAAGGATTCCGCCCCTTTCCCGCATCAAGGATGACTATTATGTAGAGGGTAGAGCAATAGATGAAACCGTCCCTTCAGGATACAATCCGGTCACTTGGGGTTACAAGAAGGCCCTCGACCGGGCACATGAAGCTGAAGGTTTCGGTGATTTCCTGAAAGATGGTGTGAAGACCGTCGGGGACATGTGGTTTGCAGTGTTGCCGATCGTCATGGCAATCGGGACACTCGGGACGATATTTGCGGAGTACACACCCGTCTTCACATGGATCGGCGCACCTTTCGTACCGGTTCTCGAACTGATGAACGTGCCGGAGGCACAGGCCGCGTCAGAATCGCTCTTCATCGGGTTCACCGATATGTTCCTTCCCGCCATCCTAATTGAAGGCGTCTCTTCAGATATGACCCGCTTCATCATCGGTACACTGAGCATCACCCAGCTGATCTACCTTTCAGAAGTCGGCGGCGTCATACTCGGTTCGAAAATACCGGTCGGCATCGGAAAATTGTTCATCATCTTCCTATTGCGTACCGCGATTACACTGCCGGTCATCGTAGTGATTGCCCACATATTCTTCTAAAATGAAAAGAAGCGCCTCTGGTCATATCGACCAGAGGCGCTTCTCAATTTTATATTTAATTATCGTTAGAAGCCGCGGCCGGCACCGCCTCCGCCTCCGGAGCCGCCCCCGAAGCCACCGAAGCCACCACCACCAAATCCGCCGCCGCGTCCACCGCCGCCGGAAGGTGGGAAGAACACGACAGGCCCCCGTCTGCGTCCGCGGCGTCCTCCACCTCTTGGAGGCTTGCCGCCGCCACCCATGAACTTGAACAGCAGATAGATTGCGACCATCATGAAGATGAGCCTAAAGATGGACTCACCAGCACCGAGAGTCTGGCCGCCTGTTGCCCCCATGGTGGTATCTGCCTCAGGCGTATCGCGGGTGAACTCTCCTTCTTCATATCCGTACGCATCAAGCGATTCCTGATAAAGCGCCTGATAGAGGTTGGAAAGCCCCTGCTCATAGTTGGAGGCTGCCGCTTCAGAGCCCTCCTCGGCCTCAGTCGCCGCGACGAAATGCTCCATGGCCACGTCATCGATGATCCTGCCGATCTTCGCATCGTTCAGATATCCTTCAATGCCATAGCCGACCTGGACCTCGACACCCCGGTTATTGTATTCATTGCCATTATCCAGATTGAGGAGGATGACGATGCCATTGTCCTCCTCCTGTTTGCCGACGCCGTATTCACGCAGCGCCTTGAGTGCATAATCCTGCCGGTGCTCCTGGCCGGTCGATGGCATGGTGAGCAGCAGCATTTCAACGCCTGTGCCTTCTTCCAGATGCGTTCCCATCTGATTGAGCTCCTCAATAGTCGATTCGCTCAGCACCCCTGCGTTATCCTGAATGAAGTAATGGCTGGTATCGAGGGACGGGAGGGATACACGCGCCTCGGCGGGGAGGCTGGAAAATACGAACATGATCAGCATGAGCATGATCAGGCGTTTCATCATTCTTCATCCTGGTCGGTGTTGAATTCAACTTCAGGGACGTCCCTGCTCGTCTCGTCCGCTTCAAAGTATGGTTTTTCGGAGAAGCCGAACATTCCTGCAACCATGTTGCCCGGGAAGGTCCTCGTGTTCCTGTTGAATTCCTGCACGGCTGTATTGTAGTCCTGACGTGCGACCGCTATGCGGTTCTCCGCTCCTGCAAGCTCATCGCGCAGCCCTGTGAACTGCTCACTCGCCTGAAGATCCGGATAGTTTTCCGATATGGCCAGGAGCCTTGATAGTGCTGAAGTCACTTCGTTATTCGCCTCGGCCATCTCTTCCACATTCTCCGCACCGGACAGGCGGCTTCTCGCATCGGCGATATCAGTAAAGATCTCCTCTTCATGGGAAGCATATCCCTGAACTGTGCTGACAAGGTTCGGGATCAGGTCGCCCCTCCTCTGCAGCTGCGTTTCAATCTGGGATTCCTTCTGGTTCACTTCCTCCTCGAGGTTGACGAACTGGTTGTATTTCGGTGCGAATATGATTGCCAGAATGATGAAGAATCCGACAATGACGCCCAATGGAATAAGTAGTTTTTTCATTTTTCTTCTCCTGTTCTGCACTTTGTTATACCTTTATCTTACCATTAATTCTATCATTTCAAACCTCGGCACATGACAAAAGAGACCGGTGCAGTGCACCAGTCCCGGCTGTTATGAATACTTGACCATATGGTATTTCTTCTTGCCTCTTCTGATGACGGTGAAGGCACCGTCAAGCTTGTCATCTTCATGAATTTCATAATCGACATCCTGCTGGCGCTCCCCATTGAGGTAGATGGCACCATTCTTGATGTCCTCCCTCGCCTGCCTGCGGGAGGAGGAGATGCCCGTCTCCACCAATACTTTGACGAGGTTCATGTCGTCATCCGTATAACTTGCAGACGGCACATCCTTGAAGGCGTCGCGGATCTGGTCGACGGACAGGGATTTGATATCCCCGCTGAAGAGTGCTTCAGTAATGCGCTGTGCTTCTGCCAAAGCCTCGTCGCCATGGATGAAGGCCGTGATGTCTTCGGCAAGACGCTTCTGTGCCTTCCTCAGATGCGGTTCCGTCCTGACCGATTCCTCAAGTGCCTCTATCTCCTCCCTCTCCAGGAAGGTGAAGAGTTTGATGAATCTGATGACGTCCGCATCACTCTGATTGATCCAGAACTGATAGAACTCATATGGGGAAGTGCGTTTCGGATCCAGCCATATGTTGCCGGATTCCGTTTTGCCGAATTTCTTGCCATCCGCTTTCGTAACGAGTGGAATCGTCATGCCTTCTGCTTCCGTTTCCCCATATACACGCCGCATCAGGTCGAGGCCGCTTGTGATGTTGCCCCATTGGTCGGAGCCGCCGATCTGCATCTTGCAGTCATAGTGGCGGTTCAGGTGGCCGAAGTCGATCGCCTGAAGGATCGTATATGTGAACTCGGTATATGAAATGCCGGTCTCAAGTCTGGACTGGATGGCATCCTTTGCGAGCATGTAGTTCAGGCTGACATGCTTCCCGTAGTCCCTCAGGAAGCTGATCAGACTGATTTCCTGCAGCCAGTCCTTGTTGTTGACCAGCAATGCACTGTTTTCATCAGAAAAGTCGAAGATGCGTTCCATCTGCTTCTTTATGCCACGAACGTTGTCATCGATCTGATCCTCCGTCTGAAGCTTCCGCTCCTCGCTCTTGAAGGAAGGATCCCCGATCATGCCTGTGCCACCGCCGATCAGGACGATCGGCCGGTGTCCATGATCCTGGAACCGTCTGAGTGTCAGGAATGGCACCAGGTGTCCGATGTGAAGGCTGTCCGCCGTCGGATCGGCCCCGCAGTATAATGAGAGCTGCCCGCGATCAAGCAATTCTGCAATCTTTTCTTCATCCGTCATCTGATAGATGATTCCCCTGTATTTCAAGTCTTCCAGCAATTCATTCATTATATTTTCCTCCTAATATCATGTATAATTTTTACAAATTAAAAAGCACCCCTACGAGAGTAAGGGTGCTTGAGTACACGGTACCACCATACAGTTTCACTTTATGGGCAGGAACGTCCACCCCGACGATCGAATAACTGATGCAGTGTATTCATTGGACGCGTGCACTGATTCCCACCTGCCATCAGCTCTCTGGATTCCGCCAAACCAACTACTTGTCTGCCATTCGAATAATATCAATTTATAGGAATGATATATTTTTACCGTGAAAAAGTCAAGAGACAATCCATCCATGAGGCAAAACTCCACGCTCCCGGAACCATTCATATTTGAGTGGCAACGTCCACCATGACCCTCTTTTATCACTAACTCTTATTGTTTTTTCTGTGTTATAATGACCGAGGATAGGAGGTAGCAATGAAGAATAATGACTTTGTAAACTATATTAAAAACCTATTTTCACGCAAAGATACAAAAAGGGATTCCATTGAAGGTGCCACCTTCAAAGAGAAATTCAATAGTGTCATCGCGCGTTTCAAAAAAGCCGGCTCCCCGCTCAGGGTCTCCTTTTTTACTGCCTATGACACAATCTGGAACATCATCCTCTTTACAGTGCTTGCAGCCACTCTGGTGGGCATACTGGCATTCAGCATCGGTGTGGGCTATTTCGCAGCCCTCGTAAATGATGAAGAGATCCAGCCTGCCGATGAGGTGGAGACGGCACTCACGGAGATGACCGAGAGTACCACCGTCGCCTTCGGCTCCGGCGAATCGCTCGGTACATTAAGGGCCGACCTTATACGGGAGCGGGTGGACTATGACGACATTTCACCCCAGGTCGTGGATGCACTCATAGCCACTGAGGATGAATATTTCTATGAACATAACGGCGTCGTGCCGAAAGCCTTCATCAGAGCCACGCTCCAGCAGGTCGGCGGCTCGGAATCGGGCACAGGCGGAAGTACACTGACGCAGCAGCTCGTCAAGAACCAGCTGCTGACGAATGAAACGACCTTCGACAGGAAGGCGACGGAACTGCTGCTTGCGTTCCGTGTAGAGAAGCTCCTGTCCAAGGAAGAGATCTTAGAAGCCTACCTGAATGCCGTATCCTTCGGCCGGAATGCCAACGGTCAGAACATCGCCGGTGTACAGGCTGCTGCAGAAGGAATCTTCGGCAAGGACGCATCTGAATTGAATCTTGCGGAAAGTGCCTTCATCGCCGGTATCCCGCAGAACCCTTATGCCTACACCCCATTCCTCCAGGGAGGCACGGTCAAGGACGAGGAGCTGCGTCAGGCAGGATTGAACAGACAGCGCTTCGTACTGGAAAGGATGCTCCTTGAAGACAAGATCACCCAGGAAGAGTATGATGAGGCAGTCGAGTATGATCTGTACGCCAACCTCACCGACAGTGTGACTGTACCAAACCAGAATTATCCATTCCTGACTGATGAAGTAGAAAGGCGCAGTATAGACATACTTAAGTACCATCTGGCTGAAGAGGATGGTCTGACACGCGAAGATGTCGATTCCACTCCTCTGATCAACCAGGAGTACACAGGTCTTGCCAACACTGCTTTGAGAAACCAGGGATATCATATCGATACGACAATCGATAAGACGATCTACGATACGATGCAGGATGTAAAGGACAACTCGAGCTATTATTATGGTTCAAGAAGCATCGAGGAGGCCCAGGATGCATCGGAAGAAGAGCAGGAATCAAGCGATGAAGTGTTCGAGCACGAACTCGGTGCAATGCTGAAGGATAACCAGACCGGCAAGATCCTCGGCTTCATCGGGGGACGTGACCATGAACGCTCATCCATCAATCATGCCACCCAGACATCCAGGATGGCAGGATCGACCATGAAGCCGCTGATCACCTATGGGCCCGCAATTGATAAGGGACTCATTACAACCGACACTGTGCTACTGGATGAAATATTCACCATCCCCAATCCTTTTGGTGATGACTACAGCCCACGCAACTATGATGTCGATGAAGAATTCGGGCTCGTCTCCGCCAAGCACGCGCTCAGCAACTCTTACAACTTGAGCACGCTAAGATTGTGGGCAGATGTCAGACAGCATAACCCACAGGAGTATTTCGAGAAGATGGGCATGCCGCTCTCAAGCGACAATTATGCAGATGAGAACACACTTGTCCCTTCCCTCCCGCTCGGTTCGAATGATATGTCCGTCGAGGACAATGCGAACGCATTCTCCACTTTCGGCAATAATGGAGAATTGGTCGACAGCTATATGATTGAATCGATCACCAGCCCAACGGGCGAAGTCATCTATGAACATGAAAGCGAGGCGACACAGGTCTTCAAGGACTCTACAGCATACCTGATGACGGACATTCTGAAGGAGACCTTCCAGACAGGTTCCGCCTACTATATCCAGGATTACTACAACAGTGTCAGTGATACGTATGACTGGGCAGCCAAGACAGGTACATCAAATGGATTTGTAGATTCATGGTTCATGGGCTACAATCCAAAAGTTACACTCGGCGTCTGGATGGGCTACGACCGCAATATTCCACAGGTCGAGAACCAAGACAGCGAGCAGCATCTGCACGTCTATAACTGGCGTGACATTGCCCAGGCCCTAAGCGAGGCCGCACCGGAGCAGATGGGTGCCAATGAACGGTTCAGCAGACCATCCTCCGTCAGGGAAGTCGAATTCTGCGCACTTACCATGGAGATGGAAGATGACTGCGAAAAGGACGTAGACAAAGTACGTGAAGGCCTCATTGCAGAAGACACACGCCTTGAAGACAAGGATGGCCTGAGCGACTCCGAAATCATGCAGCGGATGGGTGAGGACTTCGATTCCGAACTCAGCACTTCAGACCTCCGCGGTACGGTGACCAATTCCTATGATGACCGCTATCGTGTCGGAGGCAGCTCCAGTTCCGATGATGATGACGAAGACAGTGAAGAAGAAGATGAAGAAGAGCAGTAACCAAAAATCGCCCCTATCAATTCAATTGATAGGGGCGATTTTTCTGTCTCTATATTCTTTTGGTCTTAGAAGAGGCCTTTGGAGTTGCCATCTGCGTCCACATCCATGTGTACTGCAGATGGGACTTTAGGCAGTCCAGGCATTGTCATGATATCACCTGTCAGGGCTACTACGAAGCCTGCGCCTGCTTTGGCGACAACTTCCCTTACAGTAACTTTGAAGCCTGTTGGACGGCCCAGCAGAGTAGGATCATCGCTCAGGGAGTACTGTGATTTCGCCATACATACCGGGAAGTCTCCCCAACCGTGGCGATCGATTTCAGCAAGCTGCTTCTTGGCCTTGTCGGTGAAGATGACACCGTCACCACCATAGACTTCAGTAACGATTTTTTCGATCTTCTGGTCGATCGGAAGTTCATTCTCATAAAGGTGCTTGAAGTTCTGTGGCTCGTCGAGTACTTCAAGTACTTTCTCAGCGAGGTCTTTACCACCTTCGCCGCCTTTTTCCCATACTTTCGTCAGGGAAACCCTTACGTTCTGATCTTTGCACCAGTTGAGGACGAAATCCCTCTCCTCATCAGTATCGGTTACGAAGTCGTTGAGTGCAACAACCGGTTCGATGCCGAATTTGCGTGCATTTTCGATATGCTTCTCAAGGTTTGCGATGCCTTCTTTCAGTGCATCCACGTTTGCTTCACCAAGATCCTTCTTGGCTACGCCGCCATTCATCTTGAGTGCACGGATTGTTGCTACAAGTACAATCGCATCCGGCGCGAATTCACCTTTTCTCGCCTTGATGTTCATGAACTTCTCTCCACCGAGGTCGGAGCCGAAGCCACATTCTGTAACGACGATGTCAGCAAGTTTCCTTGCAGTGTTCGTTGCGATGAGTGAGTTACATCCGTGTGCAATGTTCGCGAATGGCCCACCATGGATGAGCGCTGGAGTGCCTTCCATCGTCTGGACAAGGTTCGGCTTGATTGCTTCCTTGAGCAGAAGTGCAAGTGCACCTTGCACTTCAAGCTGTCCGACTGTAACCGGCTCCCTGTCATAAGTGTAGCCGATGACGATATCAGCAAGCTTTTTCTTGAGGTCGATTATGTCGCTCGCAAGACACAGCACTGCCATGATCTCACTCGCCACTGTAATATCGAATCCGTCTTCCCTCGGCACACCGCGTGTCGGTCCACCGAGTCCGACTACCACCTGGCGTAGGGCGCGGTCGTTCATGTCCAGAACGCGTTTCCAAGTTACACGTCTCGGGTCGATGTTCAGCTTGTTCCCGTGATGGATATGGTTGTCGATGAATGCTGAAAGTGCGTTGTTTGCTGTAGTGATCGCATGCAGGTCTCCATTGAAGTGGAGGTTGATCTCCTCCATAGGAAGTACCTGTGCACGGCCGCCGCCTGTCGCGCCGCCCTTGATGCCCATAACCGGGCCGAGGGATGGTTCGCGGAGCGCCACCATTACATTCTTTTCGAGCTGGTTGAACGCATCAGCCAATCCGACTGTACAAGTGGACTTGCCTTCACCTGCCGGTGTCGGGTTCATTGCAGATACGAGTACGACTTTGGACTGCTTTTCTTTGCCTTCAATCTTATGTATGTCGACTTTTGCCTTATATTTTCCATACATCTCCAAAGCATCATGCGGAATGCCCGCCTTTTCTGCAATTCCCTCGATGGGTTTGATGTCTGCCTGAGCAGCGATTTCCTGGTCTGTCAAATGTGCCACTACGTCATCTCCTTTTTATTATTAAGATTCCTACCCTTCCATTATGCCATAATAAACAGAAAATTGCCCCTAATATTTATTAGGGGCAATCAAGTTTTTTAATCGTCATCCATGGATGACAGGTCGCCTGTCGGCAGGTCCAGCTCCCATGCTTTCAGCACGCGGCGCATGATCTTACCACTTCTTGTCTTAGGCAGCTTATCCTTGAATTCTATCTCTCTTGGAGCAGCATGTGCTGCAAGGCCTTCCTTGACATATTTACGGATTTCTTCCTTCAGTTCATCCGTCGGCTCGTTGCCTTCCCTGAGCGCGATGAATGCCTTGACGATTTCACCACGTACGGGATCCGGCTTGCCGATCACCCCTGCTTCCTGTACCGCTGGATGCTCCACGAGCTTGGATTCTATTTCGAATGGTCCAACACGCTCACCGGCGGTCATGATGACATCATCCACACGGCCCTGGAACCAGTAGTAGCCATCTTCATCCTTATAGGCGGAGTCACCGGATACATACCAGTCGCCGATGAAGTAGGAATCGTACTTGGCGTCGTTCTTCCATATCTTGCGCATCATCGCAGGCCAGCCCCGCTTCATCGCCAGGTTGCCCATGCGGTTTGCCGGAAGCTCATTGCCTTCATCGTCGATGATTGCCGCTTCAACACCCGGCAGTGGTTTACCCATTGACCCACCTTTAATGTCCATAGCAGGCATGTTGACGATCATGTGCGCCCCTGTTTCAGTCATCCACCAAGTATCGTGGATTCTCAGGTTGAACACCTTCATTCCCCACTTCACGACTTCCGGGTTGAGCGGCTCTCCGACGGAGAGTACATGACGGAGTGAAGATAGGTCATAGTCGTTGACGATCTCATCCCCTGCACCCATCAGCATGCGGAATGCAGTCGGTGCACTGTACCAGATGGTGACGTTCAAGTCCTGGATGGCACCATACCATGATTCAGGAGAGAACCGGCCCCCGACCACGACATTCGTTGCGCCATTCAGCCAAGGTGCGAATATACCGTAGGATGTACCTGTAACCCAGCCCGGGTCTGCTGTACACCAGTAGACATCATCTTCTTTGAGGTCCAGTACATATTTGCCGGAAATATAGTGCTGTACCATCGCATACTGGACATGGAGCACACCTTTAG
Organism: Salinicoccus sp. RF5; assembly: GCF_020786625.1. Classification (NCBI taxonomy): domain Bacteria; kingdom Bacillati; phylum Bacillota; class Bacilli; order Caryophanales; family Staphylococcaceae; genus Salinicoccus; species Salinicoccus sp. RF5. The sequence continues at coordinate 104,725 of NZ_JAJGRC010000001.1, read as the reverse complement.
GCTGTCCTGTCGAACCACTTGTATAGTGCAGGATCAGTCCATCTTCCTTGTCGAGCCATTCTATTTCGAATTCATCGCTCGCCTGCTCGAAGCTTTTATCGAAATCGATGTATTTATCATCGGACCCATCACCGACGACAACGACTTTTTCGAGGTTCGGCAGATCATCCACCGGAATTCTCGGCAGCAGTTCAGGTGTCGTAATGATGACTTTCGCATCACTGTTCTCGAGACGATCCCTTACCGCCTTTTCCATGAATGCTTCGAAAAGCGGTCCTACGATTGCACCGATCTTCAGTGCACCGAGCAGTGAGAAGTAGAGCTCAGGACTCCTCGCCATGAAGATGAATACACGGTCCCCTTTTTCGACGCCTGCCTCATCGCGAAGGACATTGGCTGCCTTGTTTGATGCTTTTTTCATGTCCTCGAATGTATATGAGAGTTTCTGGTCTCCGTTTTTATAGTGAAGTGCGACTTTATCACCACGACCGTCATCGACATGCCTGTCTATGCATTCATAGGCCATGTTGTATTTTCCTGTTTCGTACCAGGAGAATTGCTTCTCCACTTCTTTCCAATCATGGTTTTTCACCGCCTCGTCATAATCCTTCAAGTTAGGATTCTGATCTGTTGCTTCGTAAAGTTCTACCTTCATAATAATAACTCCCCTTTTGTGTTTTCTCTTTTACACTTCTTATTATATAATAGAATAGAACCATTTTTCAAAATAATTCAAATAAAATCCAGGAGGGCTTCTTTTTGCATCATATAAAGACTTATTATAAAGAAGAGTACGAGGCGGAAAACCACACGTTCATCCTTGAGGGACCTTTGACCGCCAAAGAGCTTTCCGGCTACACATTTGATGATGGTCTTGATGCTTTCCGTCCGCCGATCGAGCAGTTCGAAGCGATAAAGGAAATCGCCGACCTGGAAGAAGGTAGAATATTAATCATCAGGGAGGACGAGCATATCATCGGATATGTCACATACCTTCATCCGGATCCGATGGAGCGCTGGTCTGATGGCAATCTTCCCTATATCATGGAACTCGGGGCCGTCGAGGTAAGCCTGGAATACCGAGGTTTCGGCCTCGGCAAGCGCCTGCTCAAAATGTCCATGCAAGATGAATTCATGGAAAATTATATCATCATCACTACAGAATACTACTGGCATTGGGACCTGAAGAACAGCGGGCTCGATGTATATGAATACAAGGACCTGATGATCAGACTGATGGCAAGTGCCGGATTCGAGGTTTTCCAGACGAACGACCCCGAAATCACGGGTCATCCCGCCAATACACTCATGGCGCGTATCGGCAGGAACATCAAAGAGGAACAGATGATGGCTTTTGATAAGCTGAGATTTAAAAACCGCTTTTTTTTCTAGGAGGAGAGAAATGCTAGTTGAAAGAATCATGACCAGCCCGGTCCGGACGCTGACGCCCGAACACACGATTGAAGATGCAATGAATATGATGAGCACCTACTCTTTCCGTCACATACCGCTTATTGATGAAGAGGAGAATCTGGTCGGCATCGTCTCCGACCGGGACATCAAACTTACACTGCCTTCCGTACTCTCGGATAATGATCCCGATTTTACACTGAAGGTGCCCTTATCCAGAATCATGCGCAAGCGGGTGACCTATTGCCATCCCCTGGATTTCGTCGAAGAAATTGCACTTGATTTCTATCATTATGCCATCGGGGCGATACCCGTCCTCAGGAACGGAAAGATTGTAGGCATTATCACCCAGAAGGACATGCTCAATACCTATCTCGAGCTGACCGGCATTACGGAACCTGGTTCGATTATAGAAGTTGAAGTCGAGGACCGCACCGGCGTCATCTATGATATCGGCAGGGTCTTCAAGGAGCTCAATATAAAGATAGTGAGCATCTCCGTATATAGGAATAAGGAGAAGAAGGGGTTCAAGACAATCGTACTGCGGGTACAGGCGATGAATCCGAGAAAAGCCATCGATACACTCAAAGACAGAGGGTTCACCGTGCTCGAACCTTCGCAGATGGGCCAATGACCAGTCCACTTTATGTATATGATGATTCATTGCTCAAATACCGGTTCCATTCCAAACACCCCTTCAACCAGATGCGGCTGAAGATGACGACCGATCTACTGATGGCGTCGGGTCATCTCAGCGCCTCTGACATCATCAGGCCGCGTGAAGCGACTGATGCGGAACTCGAACTCGTCCACAAGAAGGACTTCATCGAAGCCGTAAAGCTTGCCGGCGAGGGAAAACTGTCTGAAGAAAAGATGGAGAGCTACGGCCTCAATACGGAGGACACCCCGAGTTTCGAAGGGATGCATGAGAAGAGCCGAATGCTTGTGGGCGCCACATTGAGCGCTGTGGAGGCTGTAATGGACGGACGGACGGATAAGGCGCTGAGCCTTGCCGGAGGCCTTCATCATGGCTTCAGTGGACGCGCAAGCGGCTTCTGCATCTATAATGATTCAGCCGTTGCCATAGAACACATCCGGAAGAAGTACGGCAAACGCGTACTCTATATAGATACGGACGCCCATCATGGCGACGGTGTGCAATGGATCTTCTATGATACGAATGAAGTCATGACCTACTCCATCCATGAAACAGGACGCTACCTGTTCCCCGGCACAGGCAGCCTGACTGAGCGGGGAACAGAAGAAGGGTTCGGATTTTCAGTAAATCTCCCCATCGATGCATTCACTGAAGATGACTCCTTCCTGGAAATATTCAAGGAAACGCTCGAGGCGGCAATCAAGAAATTCCAGCCGGACGTGATATTCAGCCAGAATGGCGTCGATGCCCATTTCAGGGATCCGATGACGCACCTTGCACTGACTTCCAAAACTTTCGAGGAGATCCCACGTTTCGTCAACGAAATGGCGGACAAGTATACGGATGGCAAATGGATTGCTGTCGGAGGCGGCGGCTATAACATATGGCAGGTCGTCCCCCGCATGTGGGCACAGATATGGCTCAGCATGATCGGGGCGCCTGCACCACGCGGTCCTTTGCCGGAGGATTTCATGGATCAGTACGGGCCAAAAAGCCCCGTGGACTTTCCTGAAAATTGGGAGGATGTGCTGACGGACTACAACGAAATTCCCCGACGTGAGGAAATCAGCGAAAAAAATCGCAGCATGCTTACTCGGGCCATGCTCCATCTGGAGGAGCAGTGATTCTTAGAGCACGACAAACAAAAAAAGACGGACTCTGTAGAGTCCGTCTTTTCTTATTTCGTTGTCGAACGATATTCAATTTTGTATGGAAGGATGACATTCGCCTCTTCCACCGTCTCTTCATTCATGTATTTGGTCAGCAGACGCATGCCGACAGCACCGATATCATACAGCGGCAGTGCTACACTGGACAGCGGCGGCCGCACCATATTCACGAGTCGTGTATTGCTGCAGCTCATGATCTGCAGTTCCTCAGGCACCTGGACGTTGTGATCCATCGCGCCGTGTAGTACCCCGATTGCCGTTTCATCACTCATTGTAACGATGACGTCCGCCTTCAGCTCACGAATTTTGGAGAACAGGGATTTACCGGACTGGTAGTCTGCCGCTGCAGAAAGAAGATACTGTTCATCGAAGTTCCTGCCCTGATCCTGATAAGCTGCCTTTATGCCTTCTTCGATGTGGCGTTCCAGCTGTTCCGAATACGACCCTTTGACGAAGGCGATCTTGTCAGCTCCTTCTTCAAGGAATTTGGATGCAGCTTCCTTGATGGCTTCAAAGTAGTCGATGTTCACCGATGGCATATTTTCATCCTTTTCACTGGTGCCGCATATGACGACAGGAAGGTGTGAGCTCTTTATATCATTGAGCGTCTCGTCATTCAATGCCCCGCCCAGGAAGACGATGCCGTCTACCTGCTTGCTGACAAGGCCAAGGAAGGCATCCCTTTCCTTGGCTGGATCATTGTCTGTGTTCGTGATGATGATCTGATAGTTGTACATCTCTGCAATGTCATCCAGGCCACGGGCCAAAGAGGAATAATACAAGTTTGAAATATCCGGAATGATGACGCCGACAGTCGTCGTCTTCTTGCTTGCGAGACCTCGCGCCACAGCATTTGGACGATAGTCCAGCCTTTCTATAACATCTTTAACCTTTTTTCTTGTTTCCGGCTTCACGTTGGGATTTCCGTTAAGCACTCTGGAAACTGTTGCCATGGATACTTTGGCCTCTCTGGCAACATCATATATGGTAACCGTCATATTGCACCCCCGCACGCTTTTGAAAGCGCTTTTTGTACTATAATAACATGAATACCAAAGTTTCGTCATTCTTAAATGATACTTAAATGAAATTTATCGAATTCCTCAAGGGACATCTGCTGGGCCCTGTCGCTTAGAGCCGTGGCCGGATCCGGATGGACTTCGGCCATTATTCCGTCAGCACCTGCTGCAAGCGCTGCTTTGGCACAATCGGCCATAATCTCCTTCCTGCCTGTGGAATGTGTGACATCCACCAGGACAGGCAGGTGGCTCGCCTGCTTGAGCAGGGGCACAGCCGAGATGTCCAATGTGTTCCTTGTACTCTTTTCATATGTCCGTATACCCCGCTCGCAAAAGACGACATTGCCATTGCCTTCAGCCAATATATACTCGGCGGCATAGAGGAACTCTTCTATAGTGGCACTCATGCCCCGCTTCAGTATCACCGGCTTGCTGGAGCGCCCGACTGCCTTGAGCAGTTCAAAATTCTGCATATTCCTGGCACCAATCTGGAAGGCATCCAGATGGGGCTCTGCCAGGTTGACATGTTCCGGAGCGACGATTTCACTGACCACTGCAAGCCCATGCGCCTTTTTTATTTCCAGCAGTATTTCGAGGCCTTCCTGCCCCAGCCCCTGGAAGTCGTATGGTGAAGTGCGAGGTTTGAATGCCCCACCCCGGATCATCTTCAATCCCTTCCGTTTAAGGTCTGATGCCACTTCCGCAACCTGGCTGTAGGATTCCACTGAGCAGGGGCCGAATATATGTGCAGGCTCGCTCCCGCCGATTTCGGCTTCTCCTATCCTGACGATCGTATCTTCACTCTGATGTGCTCTCGATACGAGCAGGGGCGGTGGCTCTTGTGCATCCGCCTGCCGTGAGGATGCATCCGTCAGATCCTCCAGCAAAGCCTGTATGAAAGCGGTGTCGTATGCGCCTTCGTACTCAGAAAGCAGTCTGCTGTAATATTCCGCATTGTCCACCCTCTTCTCGACAGGACCGGTTACTGCAGCCCGTGAATCCAGGAGCTCCAGTAAGGCCGTATCGATCTCCATCAGCTTTTCCCTGTCCAAATCATCATTTCCGGTCATAGCGTCCACCTCACAAAATCAACCACATGCCGGAACATGTGGTTGAAAAATAATGATATCATGTTATTACTATTTCTTGTCGTCGTCAAGCTTTTCGGCGTATTTCGACATATCCACCGTTCTTGGATCATCTGTCTGCGGTTCCTTGACTTCTTCCTGGATCGCATCCTTCTGAGCCTTGACAGCAGATTCGTCGAGGGATTTCACCCTTTTCTTCTCATCCATTTCACCCTTCTTGGCTGAAATGTCGCCTTTCTTGTCTTCTACCTTATCACGCAGCTGATCGGTCTTTTCCTGGATCTTCTCCTTGAAGTTTCCGTCTTCTGCATTGCCGCCATCCTTGCTCTTGGACAGCTTCTGGGTCTGCTCTGTAATATCATCCCTCAGCGCATCCCCGGATTTTGGTGCAAGCAACAGGCCGCCGACCGTTCCGACAAGCAGGCCGATGGCGAGACCGATGGAGAAATCCCTTCCGGTCGTCTGATTGACCTGTTCCTCGTATTCTTCGACACCATGCAGGTGCCTGTCACGGTTATAGGTTTCCATATAAGAACCTCCCCTTATTTGCTGTCGTTGTCGAGTCCGGCGTTCACACGATCTTCATCAAGATTATCGTTCGTCGTCACCGACTGGTTTACAGCTACCGGCAGATTATCCGGGTCATTCTCGGCTGTTGTGGAATACTTGGTGTTGAAAGCACTGTTGCGCTTCTGTCTCATCTGCCATTTGTCGGCAACTTCCATTGCAACATTGGACCATTGTACAACTTGGGAAATCTTATCTTCATTCTGTGATATGTTGTGAGTGATTGAATTCGTCACCCTATCTACAGAAGAGTTCAAGTTATTCATGGAATGTCCGATACCTTGTACAGCATCCACAACGGAATTGAGTTTTGCAGATTTACCCTGCACATCCTCTGCAAGACGGTTCGTCTTATGCAGGAGGTCTGTCGACTCTCTTGTGATACCTTGAATTTGTCCTTCTACTCCATCAAGTGTCTTCGCTACATGATCCAGATTCTTTTTGACTGAGAACAGTACGACCGCCAAAGCGATACAAAGAATCAGGAAGGCAATAGCAGCAACACCTGCGGCAATATACAAAATTATCTGCCAATCCATTTTAACGCCTCCATCTATATCTTTATTTGTTATTCACTCTTTAAATTAACCCAAAAGGTTATGGTATAAACATTTTATCAGGATAATAGCTCGGTAAATCTTTTCTCGTATTTCTGGATGTCACCGGCCCCCATGAATATGATGACGGCTTCTTCATGTGAATTGAGCTTTTCGATATCTCCTTCTGCAAGCAGTTCAGCGTCCGGTATCAGATCCACCAGATCCCGGCTGGTCAGGGCGCCTGCGTCCTCCCTCGCCGAACCGAAGATGTCCACGATGTACGCCTTATCCGACCCGGAGAGGGCTTCTGCAAACTCGTTCAGGAACTTTTCGGTCCTCGAGAATGTATGGGGCTGGAAAACGGTGATGATCTCCCTCCCACTATATTTCTTCCGGGCCGTCTCGAGCGTTGCCTGTATCTCTTTCGGATGATGTGCATAATCATCGACGATGACCATGCCGTTCCTGAAAGTTTCGCTGAACCGGCGCTTCACTCCGCCGAAGGTCATGAATGCCTTCTTGATGTTCTCCATATCAAGGTCTTCCAGGTAGCCCACTGCTATTACCGCAAGGGAGTTCAGCACATGATGGTCACCATACATCGGTATGGTGAACGTGTCCAGGTGCTCCCCTTCCACACTGACGTCAAAGCGTGTCCCCTTCGAGAGGACTTCAATGTTGGAGGCACTGATGTCATATCCCTCGCCGATGCCATAGAAATAGACCGGCACATTATAGGACATTTTTCTTGTATGGCTGTCCCCGCCATAGGCGATCACCGCCTTTTTGACCTGGCCGGCCATTTCAGTGAATGCATCGATGACATCCTGCAGGTCCCTGAAATAGTCCGGATGGTCAAAATCTATATTGGTGATGATGGCATAATCGGGATGATAGCTCAGGAAATGCCGCTTGTATTCACATGATTCGAAAGTGAAGTACTTGCTGTCCTCAAGACCGAATCCTGTGCCGTCCCCGATGAGGAATGTCGTGTCCACGTCCCCATTCATCACGTGGCTGAGCAGACCCGTGGTGGAGGTCTTCCCATGTGCACCCGTGACCGCTATGGAAGTGAACTGGGACATGAATTGTGAGAGGAACTCATGATAGCGTATGACCGGATAGCCTTTTTCCCTTGCTGCACTGATTTCGAGATGGTCGTCACCGAAAGCATTGCCGGCAATATAGGTATAACCTTCAACGATGTTCGCCTCATCAAAGGGCAGGATGCTTATCCCCTTGTCGCGGAGCTGGTGCTCAGTGAACACTTCCTTTTCTATGTCGGCCCCCTGGACTTCATGACCAAGATCATGAAGTACTTGGGCCAGCGCACTCATGCCTGCGCCCTTTATTCCTATAAAATGATATTTTTCCATGGGCTCACCATACTTTCATAAAATGGATTCATCGGAATATCCCTTTCAGATGGGAAAGAACATCTTCCTTGATTTTTTGAGTCAGCACCCCGGCATTCACCCGGAGCGGTTTATTGGATGTTGGAATCTGGATCATCATGTCGTTGCCCTCAGCGAGCTCCTTCGCCCCGTCGACAACCTTGGACTTGCCGTCTTTGAACGAGATGCGCGTCTGCATCATCTGGAGCAGTTCGAAACGGAGGCCCACGTCGTCCCTTGAATGGTTCATGATGAGGTGTACGCCGAGGGGTTTTCCCTTCTTCAGGATCTGGACGATGGCCCGTATCGCTTCTGGATTATTATGTTCGAACAGGTCTGCGAGGTCGTCGATGACGACAACAATGACACTCTTTTTGGAGTCATTGCCGACCCGTTGGTTGAAGCTGTCCAGATTGCGTACATGCGCCCTTCTGAATTGGTTGTGCCTGTTGTTCAGCTCTTCGAGGATATCCTTCAGTACATGCTTGTCGGTGATGGACCTGGATGCACTGAACATATGCGGCAGCCCTTCATATTCCCTGTAATGGGCTTTGTCGGAAGCAATCATGATCTGGAGCTCCCTTGGATTATGGTTCATCATGAGGGAGAAGAGGATATTGTCGACCACTGCAGATGAATATTCCTCCGCTCCACCGTAGACCAGTATTTGACCGGCCTTCTTCAGCGGGAAGCTGAAGATCTGGTCATCCACTGTTTTTCCCACCACAAACTTGAAGTCGTTCTTTCTGAGCTTGAGGCTGCTGGAGGAGAAGAGTGTACTGAAAGGTATCGTGTATGGCTCGGGCAGGATGAACTCCACACCGATGTTGCTGGTACCGGCTATGGGCACAATCAGTTTGAAGTCTTCAAACGGCATCACAGAAAGCAGATGTTCTTTCAGCTTTCCTACCACATTCAGCCTGAAGTTCCTCCTCATCGAGAGCTCAAAGCGGCCGACGATGCCATTGGTCCTGTACGCAACGATACTGACAGGCACACCGATGGCCTCGAAGGCGGCAGCAACTTCATCGGCGAGCACTTCATCCACCCTGTCGTAGCTGCCGTCCTGGCCCTCACCCAGTATATGTAGGGGCGGCAAAGTGTTTTTGGGCCCGCTTCGTTTTGCCTGGGCCTTGTTTTTCGCCCTGTACTTGTTCTTGTCATAGGGGGTCATCATGACATTGAAGGGAGAAGTGGACTTCTTGTCGGCGCCGGACTCCTGAACATCGGTTTCGGGCTCAATTTCCTGCTCCATCTTCGCCTTGCCGGACTGGCCGGTAACAACCCCGATGGACCTTTCGGCTTCCGCCTTCTCCGCTCTTTTCTCCATGCGCTCACGCTGCTTCTTTTCCCGCTGCGCCCTCTCCCTCTTCAATTCTTCTACAATTGGTGATGAATATCCGGATTTCTGATCTCCGGAGGAAGCTTCCGTCTCATCCCGGCCCACAGCATTCGGATTCCCTTTCGAGCCGTGGATTGCAGAAGGCACCGCTCGTGCCTTGCTGATCGTGTTCTTCCTCGGCCTCTTTCTGGAATAGCGGCTTTCTCCAAGTAGTGACTTCTGTTGCTCTCTTCTTATCAAATCGCTGCCTTCAAGGTTTTTCCCTTCTCTTTCGGCAGGCTTGGCAGGTGTTTCCCTGCCATCCTTGTCATCCATATCCAAAGGAAACCTGAAGCGTTCCCTGTCGGTACGCCCCTCTTCAAGATTACGATTGAATTGTCTTCTCCTTCTTGATCTATCCATCCGCCTCACCCTTACTTCACTTCAAATGGTTGCGCTACTTCATAGCTATCGTCCAGTACATAGATCCCTTTTACACCATCATCCTCAAGGTTCAGTTCCTTCTTTGAACAGATCATGCCCTTCGAGTCCACGCCCCTCAGTGTGGAAGGCTTGATATAGAGGCCATCAGGCATGATTGCGCCGACCTTTGCCACGACGACATGCTGGCCCGCATCCACATTCGGAGCCCCACACACGATCTGCAGCTCTTCGTCCCCGACATCCACCTTGCATACATTCAGCTTGTCTGCGTCCGGGTGCTTTGATTTTTCGGTTACTTTTCCGACAACGAACTTCGGAGAGAGATCCGGATTGATTTTCGCGACGCCCCTGCTTTCGAGCAATGCATTTATGCTTCCTAAAATCTTCTCATCCGCCTTGATGTTCACCGTGTCCGGCAGTTCGATATGCTTTGAGGCCTCAAAGATATTCAGGCCGATGATTTCATCACCGTCCCTGATCACTGTCAGAGTTTCATGGAATTCATATTTTGGGTTTTCAGCTTTCTTCAACGTGACAAGCAGTACATCTCCAACATGCTGGTAATTATAAGTCAGTTTCATTCTTCTCTACCTCTTTTATGATTCTTTTGTTTGCCCAGTATGAACACTGGTTCCAGTTTCTTTTCCCGGTATGAAAACGAGAGGGAAGTGATCGGCGTCAGCCCTTCAGCGAAGTACTGCATCATCATCTGTGCCATGATGTCATAGCCTACGCTGTTCCTCACATTGGCGATGATCAATACATCCTGGTGCGGCAGTCCGACCATCATTTCCCCATCGAAGCCGTCATGCATTTCATCAAGGAGCTGCGTGTTCAGGATCCGCGTCGCATCATAGCCGTCATTATGGTTGATGAAATAGAAGTCGTTCTCCTGGATAGACTCCTTCTTATAGGAGACGGGAAGGCGCTTCATGTTTTCATCCGCCAGCTTCCGCAGCGCCTCCTTGTCGAGCCCCAGCGTCTTGAGGAGGGGCTCATCAATCAGCCTGTAGCTGTTCTTGAAGTCCACTGCATAATATATGCGCGTCTCATTCGTATGGCCATCCGTGACGAATGCATCCCCCTTCTTGTTCTTCCTGTGGAAGCTTGAAGAGCGGATGACGGGATAGACGGCCGATGCATCCAGGGAGATCTCCTCCTCCTTCATGCGTTCAAGCGTCTCATCTATATAGTAGACGACTTCCTCTATGAAATTCTCATCTTTTTTGACCTTATCCACGGCTTTCGACAGGGCGATGTCGAGACCTTTGCCGTTATCATTGCGCTCCACCCTGAGCATCTCCTCTTCCCTGTCAAAAGAAGTCTGGAAATCATTGCGCTTTTCATTTAGCTTCTCTATGATTCTATTTTTAAGCTGGAAAATATTCATCAGATTGCCTCCAGTTCTATTCTTTCGCACCAATTCTTAATTTCTGGTCGCCATCTTTGATCAGGCCTGCACGTTTCAGCAAAGTATAGAATAACAGAGTTGTCAGGGCAGGTAAAACGATTTGGAACACGAGGATGAGCAGCCATACTTCGAGCGAAGGCCCCATCGTTTCGATGGTCATGATCTGTCCGACCAGGCCGCTTGTGCCCATTCCCGCGCCGGCGGCATTGTTTTCCATCGGGAAGAAGACCGTCATGATGGGAGCGATGACGGCACTTGCCAAAACAGGCGGCAGGATGATGAACGGATTCAGAAGTACGTTCGGGACCTGCAGCATGGAAGTGCCGATGCCGATGGATATCAATCCGGAAAATCCATTATCCCTATACCCCGTTACAGCCAATCCTACCATATGGCAGCAGCAGCCGATGACTGCCGCGCCTGCGGCAAGTCCACTCAGGTCGAGCATCAGTGCAAGTGCTGCGCTTGAGAGCGGCGCCGTCAATGTGATGCCGAAAATGACTGCTACGAGCATCCCCATTATGAAAGGTCTCTGCTCAGTCGCAAAGATGATCACTTCGCCCATGCTCGTCATGAAATCGCCGATGACAGGTCCGATGAACCGGGCGACGATATAGCCCAGCACGATCGTCAGGAAAGGGGTGACGATGATGTCGATCTTGGTCCTTCCCGCATACAGGCGTGCGACTTCAATTGCGATGATGCTTGCGATGTAGCTGCCGGCTGCTCCGCCCATATCGTAGGCGGCGTAGCTTACGACAACTACAGAAAATATGACGAGCGGCGAGGCTTTCAGGCCATATGCGATGGCGGCACCGATTGCCGCCCCCGTCATGCCCATCGCCACCGCTCCGACCTCCTTCAGGCTTTCAAGGTAGGGAACATAAGTCCCGACCGTATCAATGATGAGGCCGATGATGAGGGAAGAAAACAGACCGAGTGCCATGAAGCTCATGCCATCAATGAACCATCTTCTAAGCAGGCGCCTCATCAGCGGCCCCTCAACTGCTCGACCCTGTCGGCATCGATGCCTTTAACGAGTTCCATCAGCATCTTCTTCGCATGCATGTAGTCCTCGGAGTTGATGATCGAGTGGCTCGTATGGATATAGCGGGCCACGATGCCCACAACAGCACTGACCACCCCTTCATTGGAAACATGGATGCTGCCTGCATCCGTGCCGCCCGGGGACTGGTAGTACTGGTATTTGACGTCATGCTGCTCCGCCGTCTCAAGCATATAGTCACGCATCGACTTGGACAGGATCATCGTCCGGTCCATGATGCGGACGAGCGTCCCTCCACCGATCCTGCCGATGTCATCCTTCTTGCCCAGCATATCATTTGCCGGGGAGCAGTCGACTGCAAATGCGACATCCGGCTTTATCAGGTTGGAACTCACTTTTGCCCCCCTGAGCCCCACTTCCTCCTGGACATTGGCCCCGACATAGAGGTCGCATCCCAGGTCCACATCAGCGAGGGCCTCCAGCGTCTCTATGGCGATCAGACAGCCATAGCGGTTGTCCCATGCTTTTGCGAGCAGCTTGTTCTCCTGCTCCAGCACTTCGAATTCGACATCCGGTACGATGGAATCACCCGGGCGGATTCCCATGGCCTCGAGGTCTTCCCTGCTGTCGGCCCCGACATCGAGGAGCATATCATCCAATTCCACCGACTTGTTCTTGCCCTCGCCTTTTCTGAAGTGGACGGGCACGCTCCCGATGATTCCGGTGATCTGCCTGTCTTCTGCCGTCCTGACCTTGAATTTGTGGCTCAGCAGGACATCATTCGACCAGCCACCGAGAGGGGTGAATTTGATCATGCCATTTTCGGTCAATTGCGTGACCATGAAGCCCACTTCATCCATATGGCCGGCAATCATGACTTTTGGGGCGCCTTCAACCTTGGATTTCTTGACCGCAAAGATGCCCCCGAGGCCATCCTGCACTATTTCATCCGCAAAGGGTTCCATCTCTTTCCTCATATAGTCGCGGACCTGGTCCTCAAAACCGGGTGCGCCATGGAGTTCCGTCAGAGTCTTCATTCTTTCCAATGTGCTTTTTTCAATTTTCATTCAAATCCTCCTTTTTGTAATCCTTCTACTGATAAAATATGTTAAACTGATTGCGATAAGGAGGTCATGACATGCTATCCAAAATCGTCAGAGCACTGCTCATCTCATCAGTCATCCTGCTTCCGGTAGTCGTCTGGTTCAGGCTGAACAGGCCAATCCATCCCCAGACGGTCATCGACCGGCTGTACAGGCAGTATGAAGATATCTCATTCGTTTCTATCGACTACCATGCCAACAGGAACAGATTCCTTGGCATTGAACGCGAAGTATTCACAGGCCGCTTCCATACGCACGAAAATGCGGGTAAGAAGCGCTATAAATTCACCGCTGATGCATATACTGGAGAAATCATGGAAGCTACTGAACTGTAGATTTCGTGATTTTTTTGAATGTACGGTGTATCCTCTCCAGCCCATCTTCGACCCTATGACGGCTTGAAGCGACATTGAACCGGAAATGCCGGTTCTTTTTCATGTCGTATATGTGTCCGGGAGACACCGCGATACCGCCGATGTCGATTAGGGCCTTATGTACTTCCTCATCCGCAAGGCCGCTCTTTTCAAAGCTGATCCATGCCAGGTAGGTCGCCTCGGGCTTTTTGAAATCAAGCCATTCGGACATGTGTGCAGTGATGTAGTCTTCGACGAGCTGCATGTTCTCTTCGATGTGGCTGTTCAGCCCGTCCACCCACGCCCCGCATTCCGTATATGCAGCATGGAGCGCTTCGAGCGCCAGGCTGTTTGCAGCCCCCATGCCGTATCTGGATGCAATGTTGCGGGCGATCTTCTTTCGGAGCGCCTTATCCCTCGTAATGAAATAGGAGTGCGGGATGCTGGCGAGGTTGAAGGTCTTCCCAAGTCCTGTCGTCACCAGCATCGGGTCACCGTCCGCCATCAGTTCCACCATCGAAACGAACTGTCCTTTCGGTCGCACAAAATCCATATGGATTTCATCGCTGATCAGAAAGACGCCCGTCCTGAGGCAGATTTCCCGGATCTTCTCCAGTTCATCACACCTCCACACCCGCCCGGTGGGATTGTGCGGATTGCAGTGGATGTATACTTTCACATCGTCCCGGCTGCAAAGCGCTTCAAAACGTTCGAAGTCGAACTGCCATCCATCACCATTTTCGAGCAGTGGGCAGTCGACGATCTTCCGGCCGTTCCCCTTCACCATTCCTATGAATGCGTTATAGGAGGGCATGGTGAGGATGACACCATCCCCTTCTTCGGAAAATTGTCTGACCACCTCACCGATTGTAAACATCACAGAGGGCGCATAATGGATCTCCTCATCCTCGAGGGTGATGCCGAACCTCTCGTGCCACCAGCCTTTCACCGCCCCATAGAACTTCGGATTCTGCCACTTCGTATAACCGAATATGCCGTTGTCGATGCGCTTCTTCATTGCATCCGAGACCGCTTCCGGCGTTTCGATGTCCATGTCCGCAATCCAGAATGGTTCGAGCCCGTCCGTCCCGAAAAGCTTTTCGGTCCCCTCGTACTGGACGCTGTATGTACCTTCCCTTGTCGTCTGCCTATTGAAGTCAAAAGTGCTCAAGTGATCTCCTCCAAACTGATCCAGAATTTATATTGTCCAAGTATATTTTATCATTCTTTCACGGTGAAATACACGACATTAAAAAAAGCATCTTCAGAAAGATGCTTTGAGTCTGTATATTTTATTTCCCTTGGCTGAAAACTTGTCTTCGTACTCCGTCCTTATGTTGTCTTCCGGTTCGTCTGCATGAAGATCGAGCTTCACTTCATGGAAGACCATGCCGAAGTTGTTCAGGCTCTCGAGACTGTACTCGAACAGCCCCCTGTTGTCTGTCTTGAACTGGAGGAGACTTTCTTCGGCCAGGATGGAGCGGTACTTCTCAAGGAATGCCTCATGGGTCAGACGGCGCTTTTCATGCCGGTTCTTCGGCCATGGATCGGAAAAATTGAGGTAGATCCGGTCCACTTCGTCCTTGTGGAAATACGTATCTATTTCACGTGCATCGAGCAGCAGAAGCCTGACATTATTAAGTTCCGCCTCCAAGATCTTCTCCACGACACGTATCATCACATTCTTGTCCAACTCTATGCCCACATAGTTGATATGCGGGTTGCGGGCGGCAAGCTCCGTTATGAAGGTGCCCATCCCCGTACCGACTTCTATATGAAGCGGCCTGCTTTCGGGAAAGAAGTCACCGATCCTCCCGGAATAGCTCCCATCCGTATCCACGATATTGCTGTTTTCATTCAGAAATTCCATTGCCCAGGGCTTATTGCGCATTCTCATTTAAGTTTCCCACCTGTTACTCATATCACTCGAATATTTAATATTATATAAAACGGTCTCTCTGTATTACTTTATTGAGGAAGATGATCCAATCATTCATATCCTTGAAACGCTTATGATCTTCATACCATTGGATCATTGTGATCGCCTGCACGAGTGTATACCACTTCATGCGTTTCATCAAAGTCCTGTCCAATGGCTTGCCGTAGACTTCCAGCCATTCCTTCCAGTCATCCGGTTCCACATAAGTGTAGAGGATCATACCGAGATCTATCGCAGGATCCGCAATCATTGCACCTTCCCAGTCCACCAGATAAAGCTCATCCTGGTCAGAGAGGAGCCAATTGTTGTGATTGACGTCTCCATGGCATACTGTACAAAATGCTTCATCGATCAGGGGCATCTCATTTTCCAGGTATTGGATTGCAGAACGGACGGTATGGTGGGCATTGACTTTCGGGGATAATGAGGTCTGTATCTTGTTAAGCAACAGATCCGGCAGCATGGGTTTCATGCCGAGCTTTTTCAGCATAGTGAGAAGAGGACCTGATGTATGGATTTTCTTCATCAGTGAGGCTACCCTCTCCGAATGCATCTCTTCACGGGTCAGCTCCCGGCCATTTTTCCAGTGCTGTGCTGTCACTACTTCTCCGGTCTCTATTCTTTTGGTCCAGACCAGTTTCGGTACAATACCTTCAGCGGACAGCGCTGCAAGGAAAGGGCTGGCATTGCGTTTCAGGAACAGCTTCCTGCCATCTTGCTCTGCCTTATAGGCTTCGCCAGATGCTCCACCAACGGGGTCGAGTGTCCAGCCGAGCTGATAGAAATGCTCCAAATTCCACACCTCTTTTCATCATCAAAGAAAAAAGCGCTAAATATTTAAGAATAAGATAGCGCCAGTTTCTGTTCGTGTTATAAATTTTATAGGGTTTTATGGTTTATTTCAAGGACTATTCTCCACAGATTTTATGACAACCGAGCGTTACGTGCCCACAAAACCATACAGTGTAAGCGTTGAGCCCCCCAAAATTAATTAGGGTAATTTTTCAGGTTAACATTATTTAACCAGGTTTAATTTGTGGATTTTCTGGTCGAATCCTTCCTGTATCACCTGTGTGATTTTCCCTTTCGAACCGTCAGCAACCTTTTCGCCATCGACATGTGACACAGGCGTGACTTCCTGGGTCGTGCTTGTGATGAATACTTCCTCCGCCGATTTCAGTTCATCAAGGGTGAATGCCTTTTCCTGATATTCTATTTCCCGCTCCTGTGCAATCTTCAGCACTTCCTGTCTCGTGATGCCATTCAATATCAGGTGGTTTGCCGGATGGGTCCTGAGCACTCCATCACTGACGATGAATACATTCGTGGAGGACCCTTCAGTCACCACTCCATCACGATGCAGTACTGTTTCGTGGGCGCCGGCGCGCACTGCACGCTCCTTTTCCATGACATTTGCCAGCAGGTTCAAGCTTTTGACATGGCATTTCAACCATCTGTAGTCATTTGCCGTGATGATTTCCACGCCCTCCTCCATCTGGAGGGAAGGTCGTGACAAGGCATTCATATAGGCGAGGATGACCGGTTCGGCACCTGCAGGATAGGCATGGTTTCTCGGGTCTATGCCCCTCGACACCTGGATGTAGATGGATCCGTTTTCGATGCTGTTGCGCTCCTTCAACTGGGTGATGATTCCAATGAGCTTCTCCCGTTCGAGACCGTTGATTTCGATTTCTGAAGCACTTCTGACCAGACGGTCCATGTGCTCCTCAAGTGTAAAGAACTCATTGTCATATACTCTTACCACTTCATATACACCATCACCGAAATAAAAAGCGCGGTCGTTATAGTCTACTGAAATTTCATTGTCCCTTTTGAATTCTCCATTATAGTAGCTTATTTTCATCCATCTCACCCTTTATACAGATTCTATGCAGTGCTTCGAGGTAAATCTCCGTTGCCTTAAGCAGCTCATCAACCTTCATGCGTTCGTTTTTCTGGTGCATCGTATCTACAGTATCCTTGAACATCGCCCCAAAGGCAACACCCTTTTTCAAGGTGCGGGCATATGTCCCCCCTCCGATGGTGAATGGCTCCGTGTCATCATCCACATGGTTGCGGTAGGCATCTGTCAATATTGCCACCAGCGGGTCCTCCCTGTCGACATAATGGGGAGGCTGATACTCAAGATCTTCGATGGCGAACCCCTGTGCATATACCTCTTCCTTCAGACTGGCCATACCGCCTTCGAAATCGATGCCTTTCGGATACCTCAAGTTGACTCCGAATATGCCGCCATCCACTTCCGTATAGTTGATCATGCCCACATTTACGGTCGTGTCCCCCATTTCAGGGTGCGAGAATTCCATTCCAAGCAATGAGCCGTCCGTGCTGCCGACCAGCCGCGCCATCGCAAATTCAGTAAAGGCTGCAGCATTGTTGTCCAGTGCCAGGCTATCCAGGAAGCGGAGGAGAATCAGGCCGGCGTTCACGCCGACTTCCGGAGTTGAGCCATGGGCGCTTCTTCCCTGTATGCTCAGTTTCAAAAATCCATTGTCCACTTCGTAGGCGCCATCCGCATCGACTTCCCGCAGGAAGTCTTCGTATGACTGGATCACCTCACTCATATTCTGCTGAACCTTCAGTTTCGCTTCAGCGTCTTCCGGCACCATATTATACCGCTCGCCGGAAATCAGCACCTTCAGCTCAATCTTCGGCTCCTTCTCATCCAGCGGCATCGGTTTCTGCACGAAATTGAATGTGGAGATGCCTTTTTCTCCATGAATCAATGGAAATGCCGCATCCGGCGCAAAGCCGGCATCGGGCATCTGTTCCGAGTTGAAGTACGCATCCGTACACTGCCAATCCGATTCCTCATCGGTCCCTACAATCAGACGCGTACGATATTTGAACGGCAGCCCCTGTTCATGAAGGATCTTCATTGCATAGTAGGCTGCAATGGTCGGGCCTTTGTCATCCTGAACGCCGCGCGCCACTATCTCATCATCGATGATTTCAGGGACGAACGGATCCGTATTCCAGCCTTTTCCGGGTGGCACCACATCCACATGGCCCAGTATGCCGAAGAGCTTATCCCCTTCACCGGCTTCGATATGGCCCGCAACATTCTCCACATCCAGGGTGGACATGCCATCACGGGTCCCCAGTTCCAGCATGTAATCCAGTGCCGCCTTTGGTCCTGTGCCGACCGGTGCTCCACTGGAAGGTTCCCCTTTCACACTTTCAATTTTCAAAAGCCCCATCAGATCGTCTATCAGACTCTCCCTATAGTCATCCACCAGCGCTTTATAATCCATGAACGTACTCTCCCATCATATGTAACAGAATCTTTTCATCAATAATAAAGAAAAAAATATGTAAAAACAAGAGAACAGGGCAATAAATGCGCCTGCTCTCCATTATTATAGCTATTTCTTTTTGTTAGAATCTTCATCATCGTCTGTAACGACATGGATATTATGATTGTCGTCCTTTTCTCCCTGGTCGTCCAAAACATCTACATCTGTTGCATTGTCTTTGTTCAGACCGCCGAAGGAGACATCATCCTGCAGATGCTCTTCCGGGTGAATGCCACCTTCTGATACCCACTCATTGTTCATCTGTTCTGCAGTGAGCTGGCCTTCAGCATCCATTCTGTCAGGTTTCGTATAATGCTCATCATCACCGCTTACACTGCTTTTTCCCTGAGTCGGTGAAATCTTGTCATTCTGATTGTTTTCATCATTTTCATCATTCGGAACCTGGTCGGCTTCGTCCCTGTCCATTCTGGATCTGACCTTATCCTGTGCACTCTGTGCATAGCCTTTCGGGTCTTCCTTGGCCTTGCTGAACTCAGATTTTGCCTTCTCCTGATATTCGCCGGCCTGCTTCGTCACCTTTTCCTGATATTCACTTGCCTGTTTGGTGACCTTCTCCTGGACATTCTGCGCGTAGCCCTTAGGATCCTGCTTCACCCTGTCATATTCACTCTTGGCCTTTTCCTGATATTCCCCGGCCTGCTGGGACAACTTCTCCTGAACATTCTGGGCATAGCTTTTAGGATCTTCCTTCACTTTATTGTATTCATTCTTCACAACATCGCGGTTCTCTTTTTTGGACAATTGCTTTGCAGCAACTGCGAGCCCGAGCATTGCCGCGACTTTCAGTAGTCCTCCTGTTTTTCTAGCCATTTCCAACACCTCTTATTAAGTATTTTGTTTTGATATCTGATTCATATTTACCCCATCAGAATACCCTTAAACCTTTTTGATCAACTTGATTTCATTTTCACTTAATCTTCTGTAATCCCCTGGCGTAAGGTGTTCATCGAGTGCGAGATTTCCGAACCTGATGCGGTGGAGTCCAGTGACTTCGTTGCCCACGTGGTGGAACATCCGCTTGACCTGGTGGAACTTCCCTTCCGTAATCGTCAGCTCCACCTCGCGGGGGCCCAGCCTCTTTGCAGATGCCGGGGCTGTCGTGAACTCCTTCAGGGGAATGCCGGATTCAAGCTGTGAGATATCCGCTTCCGCCACTTCCTTCTCGAGTTCGGCAACATATGTCTTACCTATCCTGCTTCTGGGGCTCAGCAGTTCATGCGCAAGCTTCCCGTCGTTGGTGATGAGCAGCAGGCCGGTAGTGTCCTTGTCCAGCCTGCCGACTGGAAACAGCTGATCCTTCTGGGGGTGGTCGATCAGGTCGATTACCGTCGGGGTCGGCCCCTTCTCTGTCGATGAGATGACGCCTTGCGGCTTGTTGAGCATGATGTAGATTTCCGTCTCCAGCACTACAGGACCGCCGTCCAGCTGTACACTAGCATCCGAGGACACCCTGGCCTTCGGATCCGTGACGGTTTCACCCTCCACGGTGATCCTCTTCTTCTTTATCATGTTCTTCACTTCACTGCGGCTGCCGATGCCGGCATTTGCCAAATACTTGTCCAGTCTCATCTAAAGCACCTTCAATTTCTTCCTGATTTTGTCCGCCCGGCTGCCGAGTATTTCATCTGCCAGCCCGGTCTTGAACGACAGCAGCATGTACACCAGCCCACCGATCGGTACAGCCACTGCCATGATGAGGACGGAGTTCAATTTTTCCGATACATCCAGATTGAGCATGAGTATATAATAGATGATTTCCACCACGAGCAGCATGACGAGGCTGTATACTACAATTTCAGCCAGCGGTCTGATGAGCGGCCTGAAGCGGAATTCCCCATACTTCTTGATGATCATGAAATTGATCAGTACGCCGATGCTGAGTGCGATGCCCGTGCCCATTACGGCACCGACAGTCTGGAACTGCATGATGAGCGGAATGTTGATCGCCGCCTTGATTGCCAACATGATCAGGACCACGTACAGGGTCAGGTTCTGCTTGTCGATGCCCTGTACGATCGAGCATGTGATCGTGAACAGCGAGATTGCGATGCTCACCGGAGCATAGAAGAGCAAAATCTTTATGCCCATTTCATTGTAGCTGTAGAACGATGTATAAAGTGGTGCCGAAAGTATCATCATACCGACCGCAGCCGGAATGACGAAGAAGAGCAGCATGAGCACCATCATCTTGATCTGCTCGTGCACATCTCCCATCTTCCCGCGCTGGTAGTTCTTCGTGATGAATGGCAGTATTGTGATTGCAAATGCAGATGCGAAAGCCGTCGGGATCATGACCAGCTTGTGCGTCGTCAGGTTCAGCATGCCGAACCATGCATCATGGTACTGTTCCGGCACGCCGCCGAGGGCAAGGCCGTTGTTGTGGGTCAACTGGTCGATGAACAGCGTCAGCGGAATGCTGATGCCCACGATTATGAACGGGATGCCATAGCGGATGATCTCAGAGTACATTTCACGGTATGAAAAATCATAATCCGTATCATCCGTCGCCACCATGCGGTCGATATGCCCCTTCCTTTTCCTCCAGAAATACCAGAGTGTAGCCATCGCAGCAAGGACGCCCACGAAGGCGGCAAAGACCGCCACTTCATTTGCTGTCTGGACTGTACCGTCCAGAACATAGATGACGATGAATGCACCGCCGAGCAGGAAGGCGATCCGTATCAGCTGTTCGATGACTGCGGAGACGCTTGTCGGGCCAAATGACTCGAACCCCTGGAATATGCCGCGCCACGTCGCCATGAACGGCACGACGATGACGGCTACACTGACGACCCTGATGATGCGCGTGACATCTTCGGTCGACCAACGGTGGGCGCCATCCCCAGCTGCGAGCATCTGCAGTTCGGCGATGAACGGCGCAGCCAGGAAGAGCGCGAGAAAGGCGATGAAGCCGGAACCAAGCATCACAAGGAGGCTCGAGCGGTAGAGCTTCTGGCTGGTGGCATAGGCTCCGAGCGCGTTATACTTCGATACATATTTGGATACGGCCCCCGGCACACCCGCTGCTGCAATCGACAGCATGATGGTGTATGGTGTATAGGCATATCCGTAGAGGGCGAGGTTTTCCTCGCCGCCCATTATGCTGTAAAATGGAATGAGGTACAGCATTCCAAGAAGCTTCGTGATGAATGTTGCGATGGTCAGCAGGAATGTACCCCGTACCAGATTATTTGAATCAGACATTTTATAACCCTCTTACTTTAAGAATAATATCCATTATAATCGAAAGCATATCAGTTTTAAACAAAAAGGAGAACATCCCATGTACCATACGATAGTAGTCGGCGGCGGTGTAAGCGGGCTCATGGCCGCCTATGCCGCGTCCGAAGACGGCAGCCGCGTCCTGCTCATAGAAAAGAACAAATCCCTTGGGAAGAAGCTGCTGATCTCGGGCGGCGGACGATGCAATGTCACGAACAGGCTTCCCTACGAGGAGATCATAAGTCACATCCCGGGCAACGGAAAATTCCTCTATGGTCCCTTCAGTACCTTTGATAACGAAAGCATCATACAATTCGTCGAGTCCCGGGGCGTCTCCCTTAAGGAGGAGGACCACGGCAGGATGTTCCCCGTCACCGACCGGGCACAGGATATCCTCACCGTATTCCTCGGTGCCCTTGAAAGGAACGCAGTTGAAATCCGGACGGAGACCATCGTCAGGCAGGTGCTTGTGGAGGATGGTCATGCTGCGGGCGTGGAACTGGCGGATGGAACGATGATCCGGGCGGATAATGTCATCGTCACCACAGGCGGCAGGAGCGTGCCCCAGACCGGTTCCACAGGGGATGGCCACCGATTTGCCGAATCCGCTGGCCATACGATTACGGAACTGTTCCCGACCGAGGTGCCCATCACCTCCCCCGAGCCTTTCATAAAGGAAGGCCGCCTCAAGGGCCTGAGCCTCTCCGACGTCTCCCTTTCGGTACTGAAGAAGAACGGGAAACCGAGGGTGGCCCATCGGATGGATATGATCTTCACCCACTTCGGCATCAGCGGACCCGCCGCCCTCCGGTGCAGCCAGTTCGTCCATAAGGAAAAGCAGAAGCAGAAAAGCGGAACCATCCTCATGTCCCTTGATTTCTTTCCGGAAAAAAGCGCAGGCGCCCTCAGGGCGATGATGGAGGAAATTATTGCCGCCAACCGGGACCGTTCCCTGAAAAATACGATGAAGACATTCCTTCAGGAACGCCTCGTCCTCTTCATGCTGGACTTCCTCGACATTGACGGTGCAACAAGCGGTCATCATGTATCCAAGGAGAATATCGAAAAGATCGTCCAGTTCCTCAAAGCTTTCGAATTCCGTGTTGACGGCACCCAATCGATTGAAAAGGCGTTCGTCACCGGCGGCGGTGTGAAACTTGCAGAAATCACGCCCCAGACGATGGAGAGCCGCAAGGTGGCAGGCCTCTATTTTGCCGGGGAAGTGCTTGATATCCACGGGTACACGGGCGGCTACAACATCACGAGCGCCCTGGTCACCGGCTATGTGGCAGGACACAGCACCACCCTGTAGCATATGACAAAGAACACCTCCCGTCAGGCTGATGGCCGGCCCGCGGGAGGTGTTCTTCTAGTTTGCTACAATATTTACAAGTTTATTCGGTACAACGATGACTTTCCTGACCGTCTTCTCACGGATTGCTTCCTGAACCCTGTCGGATTCAACGGCAATGCGCTCAAGATCTTCCTTTGTCGCTTCTGTCGGCACGTTCATCTTTTCCTTCACCTTGCCGTTGACCTGAATGACGATTTCAATTTCATTCTCGACCAGCTTGGATTCATCGAACTGCGGCCACGCTTCATAGGCGATCGTGTCCGCATGCCCCAACTTCTCCCACAGTTCTTCTGCGACATGGGGCGCCACAGGGGCGAGGAGTTTGACGAATCCTTCGATATGGGCCCTGCCGAGTTCCTCCTGCTTATAGCATTCATTGATGAACACCATAAGCTGGGAAATGGCCGTATTGAAGTTCAGCGATTCGAAGTCCTCAGTCACCTTTTTGACGGTTTCATGGTATACCTTATCAAGATCCGGCGTCTCCCGTGCAACCACATTTCCTCTCAACTGTCCTTCCTCATCAACGAGGAGTCTCCATACGCGGTCGAGGAAACGGCGCGCACCATCAAGTCCATTGTCGTTCCATGCGACCGATGCCTCGAGCGGCCCCATGAACATCTCATATAGGCGCAGCGTATCTGCCCCATGGGAACGGACGATATCATCCGGATTGATGACATTACCTTTGGACTTGCTCATCTTTTCATTGCCTTCCCCAAGAATCATGCCCTGGTTGAAGAGTTTCTGGAAAGGCTCCTTCGTGTGGACCACGCCGATATCATAGAGCACCTTGTGCCAGAATCTTGCATAGAGCAGGTGGAGTACCGCATGTTCCGCTCCGCCAATGTAGAGATCCACCGGCATCCAGTGTTCAATCTTCTCTTTTGAGGCAAGGGCTTCCGTATTGTGCGGATCGATGAACCTCAGATAATACCAGCAGCTTCCTGCCCATTGCGGCATCGTGTTGGTCTCCCTGCGGCCCTTCACGCCATCCTCCCTGACGACCGTTATCCAGTCCTCGTTGTTGGCGAGTGGGGATTCGCCAGTGCCGGAAGGCTTGATCTGATCCATTTCAGGCAGCATCAGCGGCAGTTCGGATTCATCCACGACGCTCATCGTGCCGTCTTCCCAATGGATGACGGGAATCGGCTCGCCCCAATAGCGCTGGCGGGAGAACAGCCAGTCACGGAGTTTGTATGTCGTCTTCTGCTCCCCTGCACCCTTCTCTTCCAGGATGCGGATCGACTTCTCGATTGCCGCCTCCTTGCCGAGGCCATCCAGTTCACCGGAATTGACGTGTTCCCCGTCACCCGTATAGGCTTCTTTGGAAACGTCTCCGCCCGCAACCACTTCCTTGATCGGCAGGTCGTATTCCTGTGCAAATTCATAGTCGCGCTCATCATGGGCCGGTACGGCCATGATTGCCCCCGTACCATAGGAAGCTAGGACATAATCCGCAATCCATACCGGCATCTTTTCACCCGACAATGGATTGACGGCATACGCACCTGTGAATACGCCCGTTTTCTCCTTGGCGAGATCGGTACGTTCAAGCTCACTCTTCCTGGCAGCCTTTTCCTGATAGGCTTCGATTTCGGAACGGTGGTCCTCCGTCGTGATGACATCGATCAGCTCATGCTCCGGAGACAGCACCGCATATGTCGCACCGTGGATCGTATCAGGGCGGGTCGTGAATGCCGTGAACGATTCTCCAGTACCTTCTATTTCAAAGCGGATGTTCGCCCCTTCGGATTTGCCGATCCAGTTCCTCTGCATATCCTTGAGGGATTCCGGCCAGTCCAGATCATCCAGGTCCTCAAGCAGGCGGTCTGCGTATTCTGTGATCTTGAGCATCCATTGCTTCATCGGCTTCCTGACGACGGGATGTCCGCCACGCTCGGAGAGGCCGTCGATGACTTCTTCATTGGCGAGTACCGTACCGAGCGCTTCACACCAGTTCACCGGCACTTCATCAATGTAGGCGAGTCCTTTATTGTACAGCTGGATGAAGATCCACTGTGTCCATTTGTAGTATTCGGGATCCGTCGTGTTGATCTCGCGGTCCCAATCATAGCTGAATCCGAGCTCCTTGATCTGGCGGCGGAAATTGTCGATGTTCTTTTCATTGAAGGCCCTGATGTCATTGCCCGTATCGATGGCATACTGCTCAGCCGGCAGGCCGAATGCATCCCAGCCCATCGGGTGCAGTACATTATATCCCTGCATCCTTTTCATGCGTGAGATGATGTCCGTTGCCGTGTAGCCTTCCGGGTGCCCGACGTGCAGACCGGCGCCTGAAGGATAAGGGAACATGTCGAGTGCATAGAATTTCTTCTTGCCGATTTCGTCCTCCGTTTTGAATATCTTTTCGTTCTCCCAGTGGGATTGCCATTTTCTTTCGATGTCCATATGATTGAACGCCATAAAAATCCTCCTTGAATATAAATAATCCCATGCCTGTATAAGCATGGGACGATCATATATGTATACGACCGCGGTACCACCCGCATTCACCGTTAAGTGCAACTTCGTTCGATGGGATTCAGTTCAGTCCGGATGAGTTCATATGGATCCACTACTGGTTCACAGCATCCACCAGCTCTCTTGGAATGGACTCGCATACTACTATTTCCAACACTTATAAATATAGAATATATTCAGGCAATAAGCAAGCTGTATATTCATTTCGGACGGATATCGAGCCCTTCGAGCTCAAGCAGCCGACGTTTCTTCCCTACACCACCCGTATATCCGCCAAGCGTACCATCGGAGGCGATCACCCGGTGGCAGGGCACGATGATGGAGATCGGGTTCCTGCCATTCGCGTTCGCTACCGCCCTGGAATGGTTGGGACCGCCGCAGTCCGCAGCAAGTGCCTTATAGCTCAGCGTCTCCCCATACGGAATCTCCCGGAGCCTGTGCCACACCTTCCTCTGGAACGCCGTCCCCTCATGATCCAGGCTGATCGGCACCTCGAACTCCCGGCGGCTGCCGGAAAAATATTCCTCAAGTTCCCGGACGCACTGGCGGATGACCCCGGAAGCTTCTCCGGGACCACCCTCCCCTTCCACGACAGCCGCTTCATCAGCATGATCCAATGCGATGATGGCGCCTGCTTCAGAAACGATTTTGAGCCGTCCGATCGGCGTCTGCATAAAATAGGTTTCCTGCATATCAATCAGTCCTTATAGGTGATTTTGAATCCTTGGTCATAGCGTGCGCCGACTTTCCTGAGCATCCACAGTGACGAGAGGGCCATCACAAGCAATATGCCTCCTGCTGTAAGCAGCTGGATGGTTGAAACCCCGTCGTCGCCGATTACACCCAGGATGATGGCGGTCAGCACTAGAACAGCGAAAATCACGATGGTGATCACAATATTGCTTGCAGTGTCCAGCCTTTTCACCGGGTTCTTGCTGCTGACGACCGGATTGGCACTGCCGATATACATCCCCACAGGCACTGCGGCCATCGACATAAGGATGATGAACACCAGCAGCTGGAGCAGGACTCCGATGCCTGCTGAGGAGAACAGCCAGGCGACGGTGAAGGCCGCCATTACTACGGGGGCGGTCGTGAGGAGGGTGAAGCCATACTTTGCACCCGCAATATGCCTCCCGGAGAGCGGCAAAGCCTTCAGCATCGCAAAATGCTCTGAATCCCGCGCGGTATTGTATGCGCCGATGAAGAGGGAAATGACGAGCGTTCCCCCTATCGCCGTAACAAGAAGCTGGCTTGCCCCGAGCGCCGCAGCCGATCCGGCATCCACCGATGTGGAAAAGTAGATGAAGAGCAGCGGCATCAGGTAATACGGCAGCAATGCGGCAATCTCCTTGAAGTTCCGGGTCGTGAGCCTCAAGTCCTTCTCCATGAGTGAGCTGATGGGATGACGCACACGCCCTCCTGACGCCCTGCGCCTCCTGCCTGGCCGCCCCCCTACTTCCCATCCGCGTGAAAGGGCACGCACCGATACGAGTTCGGCTGCCTTCAGGGCCAGCACGGCAGCTGCAATGAGCAGCACCGCAGCGAAAGTTCCCGGGAGCGCTTCATAGCTGTACAGGAATCCGCTGAATGTAATGGGCAGATCTGCCAGGAATGGCAGTACACTGCCGACGGAGCCCCCCACCTGGAGCAAAACTAAATATACCAGTATGAACGAAATGCCGCCGAGGAACGAAAGTATTTCACTGACTTTCCTGACGGGTAGGATGTTCGCCGTCAGGAAGATGAAGGCATACGCCAAAGCGGTGATGAGGATGGAAAGTACAAGAAAGTAGACCAGACTGTCTGCGAGCAGCATCCACTGCCCGAATCTAATGGCCAGGGCCGTTCCGATGACTACTCCCAGGGGCAGCAGGATGGACACAGCATATATGAGACCATGTTTGATGAACTTGGCAAAGAACAGTTCAGTCGTGGATATGGGAAATGACAGGTAGAGCTGCACATTCCGGTCCAGTATCATATCCTTGATGATGAAATGTATCGACAGCAGCAACAGGATGACGACAGCAGTGATCGACAGCAGCAGCATGTACCCATCCAGCACGCTTTCATCAATAGAAAGGGTGAGCGAGAATATCACGGAAACGAGCATCGGCAGCGGAAACAGCAGCAGCAGGAGTCCGAAGATGATGTAGAGCACCATCTTCGTCTCCCCAAGCGACTTCCAGTAGTTGAACAGTGAATGGAGCTCTGTCCGGAGGATCAGACGGATCATGATCAGCTCCCCCCAGTCAATTTCAGGAAGATGTCCTCAAGCGTCGCATCCGGTTCTTCAATACGGCTCCTCAGCTCACCCAGGGAGCCGTGCGCCAGATTCTCTCCATTATATATGATCAGTATATCGGTCGCGATCTCTTCAGCAAGCGCAAGGTTATGCGTGGTCAGGAAGACCGTCTTCCCCTGCTTGATGTAGTCGCGCAGATAGTTCTTCAGGTTCCTGTTGCTTTTCGGGTCGAGACCCACGGTCGGCTCATCGAGGAAAAGGATATCCGGCTTGTGCACCAGGGCGCCGATGAGCGCCACCTTCTGCCTCATGCCGTGGGAGTATTCCTCGACCAGCGTGTCGAGTTTCCCTTCAAGTTCGAACATTTCCACGAGCTTCTGCTGCTCCTCCCTGAAAACCGCCTCATCCATACGGTAGGCACTGGAGATGAAGTTGAGGTATTCCCGGCCGGTGAGCTTGCCGATGAGGTCCGGTGTATCGGGAACGAAGCTGATCCGCTTCTTAAGGTGGATCCTCTCCATCCCCATCTCCTCCCCGAAAAGCTCAACCGCCCCCGACGTCGGCTTGAGCAGCCCGGTCATCATCCGGATGGTCGTCGACTTCCCCGAGCCGTTCGGTCCGATGAAGGCGAACAGTTCCCCTTCCCCCACCGAAAAATCGAGATTCTTCACTGCTTCGTGTGTGCCGTATCTCTTGCCCAACCGGTCCACTTTGATCATATTATCCCCTGCCTCAAATAAACTTTTTCCTCCCTCCATCATACATCAAACAGCACCCGGCAGAAAAGTTTCCCGGGGACGCCCCGTCCATCAAATCGACATGCGATTCCCCCGCCGTGATATGGTACAATGCCAAATATGAACAAGAGGTGAGGAATATGACGGATTTCAAATACAGTTTCGATGATAAGCGGTACCACACGCTGAACTATCATCTTAAGAACACATTCAATGAAAAGATTTTCAAGGTCGCCCTGGATGCCGGATTCGACTGCCCAAACAGGGACGGCACCGTCGCCTACGGCGGGTGTACATTCTGCTCGGTTGCCGGCAGCGGTGATTTCGCCGGGGACCGGGTCGATCCGATCCCCGTACAGTTTGAAAAAATCAGATCCAACATGCAGAGCCGGAAATGGAAGAACGGCAGATACATCGCCTACTTCCAATCATTCACCAACACACATGCGCCCATTGAAGTACTGCGTGAAAAATTCGAAGCGGCGCTTGAAATAGACGGCGTAGTCGGACTCTCCATCGGCACACGCCCGGACTGCCTGCCGGATGATGTAGTGGAATACCTGGCCGAACTGAACACACGTACCTACCTCTGGGTCGAACTTGGTCTCCAGACGGTCCATGACAGCACTTCGAAGCTGATCAACCGTGCCCATGACCTGGACTGCTACCTCGAGGGTGTAGAGAAGCTGAGGAAGCATGAAATCAATGTCTGCAGCCATATCATCAACGGCCTCCCCCAGGAGGACCGTAAAATGATGATGGAGACTGCTGAAGCTGTTGCAGGCATGGACGTACAGGGCATCAAGATCCACCTGCTCCACCTCCTGAAGGGCA
This sequence comes from Salinicoccus sp. RF5, assembly GCF_020786625.1. NCBI lineage: Bacteria > Bacillati > Bacillota > Bacilli > Caryophanales > Staphylococcaceae > Salinicoccus > Salinicoccus sp. RF5. The sequence continues at coordinate 75,087 of NZ_JAJGRC010000001.1, read as the reverse complement.
CACCCATGGTCAAGCAGTATGAAAAGGGGCTCGTCTCCTTTCTGGACCAGGCGGAGTACGTCAATCTCGTGTGCGACCAGCTCGAGATCCTGCCAGAGGATATGATCATCCACCGTATTACAGGCGATGGCCCGATCGACCAGCTCATCGGGCCGATGTGGAGCACCGATAAGTGGAATGTGCTCAACAGCATCGACGCGGAGCTGAAAAGAAGGAACACCCACCAGGGAATCAGATACAAGGAGAAGATCAATGCTTAAACGTGTACTCCCGCAGGCGAAGGCGCTTGCTGAAGTGATCATACAGGAGGGGGATGCTGTAGTCGATGCGACATGCGGCAACGGACATGACACGAAGTTTCTTGCCGGGCTCGTCGGTGCAGAAGGCAAGGTCTACAGCTTCGATATACAGGCAGAAGCGATCGAGAATGCCCGCACGTTGTGCAGTGGCCATGACAATATAGAATTCATATTGGATTCACATGGAGATGTCGACCGCTATACCGGCGACAGGGCATTGAAGGCTGCCATGTTCAACCTCGGCTACCTCCCAAAGGGGGACAAGTCGATAACGACGACGCCCGACTCCACGATACTTGCCATACAGAAGCTTTTCGACCGCCTTGTGGATGGGGGCCGCATCATCATCGTCGTCTACCATGGACATCCGGGCGGCAAGGTTGAACGGGATGTGCTGATGGAGCAGCTTTCCGAGTGGCCCCAAAAGGAAGCCCAGGTGCTCAAGTACCAGTTCATCAACCAGAAGAATGATGCCCCGTTCCTATTATGCATAGAAAAGAACAGACACGCCTGAAGCCAGGCGTGTCTGTCTATTTCAGGAGGCCGATCCTGAACAGCTGGGCGCTGAGGAAGCGCTCCAGATGGTAATATGGAACGGCAGTCTGTTCCCTCTGGAAGATGCTGTGCTCGATGCCGCCCAGCATATGGAAGGAGAGTTCCCCGGTATTCATTTGTTTGATGTACTTTGCAGTGAGATGGGGTTCGATGATGTCATTCTCCCTGCTCAGCATTGCCAGCACCGGTACATCCGGGAAGTCATCCATGGACTCCGCCGTTGATTTCATCTGGTTGATCACCGTGCGGTACCAGTGATAGCTGACCTTGCGCACAAGCATCTCGTCATTTTCGTACTGGTCCAGGAATTTCCTGTCTTCGGTCAAATAGCTGAAGTGGATGCCCGGGTCGAACCGCGAAGCATCACTCGATGTCCGGACGCTTGTCCGTATGGTGTTCCTCCTGTTTATGAAGGACTGCTTGAATGCCAGCAGCGGATTCAGCAGGATCAGACCATCGGTCATGATCAGGTTCTGTCGCACAGCTTCGATCGCTATCAATCCGCCAAGACCCTGGCCGAGCACGAACGTCGGCAGCCGGTAGGCCCGCGCTACCTCGTGCCACTCGTGGACACGGTCCAGGTACTGTGTGAAATCGGTGATGTGCCCCTTATTCATGCGTGTGGTCTGGCCGTGGCCCGGGAGGTCCCCCGTGATGACGTGATACCCTGAATCCCTCAGCTGGGATATCACCTGTGCATAGTATTCATGATGCTCCATCATGTCATGTATGACGACGACTGCACCCCTGGCCTGCTTGTCCGTTTCCCATTTCCACATTGCAATGCTCCTAACATACTGTAATTCATTCTTATATGATAAACTTATTATAACAATCCATTAGAAGAAAGGACATGAGAAATGATACTTGACTACAAAGACAACACGCCGCAGATTCATGAAAGCGCTTTTATCGCTCCGAATGCCACAGTGATCGGTGACGTAGAGATTGGTGAGCGGTCATCCGTATGGTTCGGTACAGTGCTGCGGGGGGATATTGCACCCATCCGCATCGGCAGCCATACGAACATACAGGATCTCTCGATCCTGCATGAAACCCCGGATATGCCGCTTGTCATCGAAGACAATGTGACCGTCGGACACAAAGTGACGCTCCACAGCTGCACAATCAGGGAAAATGCATTGATCGGCATGGATTCCACTGTGCTTGATGGTGCAGTGATTGGGGAGAATGCCTTCATCGGTGCAGGCAGTCTCGTAACACCCGGCACTGAAATACCTGCCAATACGATGGCATTCGGCCGTCCGGCAAGAGTCGTCAGGGACCTGACCGATGAAGATCTGGAAGAAATGAAGAGAATCAACGAAACCTATGTCAACCATATCCCACACTACAAATAAATTATGGTTATTGCATGAATTTAATGTCTAAAAGAAAGAATTAAGGGTACAAGATTGTTACGAATATTCGGGAGGTAAATTATGCCATTATTAAGAGATGTATTCATCGCACTATCGGAAAATGCAGTATTGAACGACGCCAGCAAGAAGATCGGCCTGAAGTTCGGGGCCAACAAAGTGGTCGGCGGCATCACAGTAGAAGAGACGATCGAACGTATAAAGGATATCAATTCCCAGGGTATGAGCGTAAGCTTCGACAATCTTGGCGAATTCGTCACCAATAAGACCGATGCCACAAAAGAAAAGAACCTCATCCTGAAGATGATACAGGCCATTGGGGAGGAAGGTGTGGATGCCTCAGCCTCCATCAAACTTTCACAGATCGGACTCAACATCGACTTTGATTTCTGCATGGACAACATCAGGGAAATCATGGATGCTGCAAAGGCGCAGAATATGTTCGTCAACATCGACATGGAGAACTATGCAGCCTATGACGATACCATCCGCATCGTCGACCAGCTCATGGAGGAATACGACAACGTGGGCACGGTGCTGCAGTCCTATCTGTTCACCGCGAAAGACGATGTCTACAAATACAAGGACAGACGGACCCGCTTTGTCAAAGGTGCCTATAAGGAGTCGCCGCAGGTCGCCCTCCAGAGCAAGGAGGATATCGACAAGGCGCTGGAACTGCTGATCAGGCTCCATCTGACCAAAGGGGACGGCTTCACTTCCATAGCCACCCATGACCATAACATCATCGAAGACATGATAGACTTCATAAAGGAAAACGATATTCCAAACGACAGGTTCGAGTTCCAGATGCTCTTCGGATTCCGCAAGGAACTCCAGAGGGAGCTTGTCGACAGGGGATACAACGTATGTGTCTACATCCCATTCGGCACCGACTGGTACGCCTACTTCATGAGAAGACTCGCGGAACGTCCGCAGAACATCAATCTGGTCGTCAAATCCCTCAGCAAGGACCCAACAGTCCAGGCCGGCGTTGCAGCGGCAGGAGCATTGACCATTGGAATCGCCGCCCTGAAATTCTTTACAAGAAAATAGATCGGGCAATATTAAAAGCGCAACTTTTGAAGTTGCGCTTTCTTCATTTCAGCTGATTGTAGAACTGATCCACAATCTTTTGTGCATTCCTGTTCAGCAGCTGTACCGAATGGGACAGGTAATCGGCCCCGGTCGTCAAAGATCCGAGGACGAACATGTTTTCAATCGTCCCGGTCTTGGGACTGATGACATGCCGCTTCTGATCGACCAATATGCCGCCGAATTCACTTGGTGCAATAATCTGATGGTTGAGGAGTGCACCGATGATGCCGGTGTCGTCCTGCCTGACGTCCTTCTTCGGACCCGTCGCATTGATGAGTGTACGGATGAAGTACTGTTCCTCCTCCTCTGTGGAAACAATGAATTCATCCTCCTTCTCTATGCTGCGGGTTCCATCCACAATATGGAGCTGCCCCGCCTCCGCCCATTTGATGAGGTCTTCAGCCACCTCGAGAGGCATCGGCGAATGGTTTTCTTCTATTAGAGGATGATATTTGTCCAGAAATTCAACCTTGTCGGAACGGGAGAGATATTGGTAGACATCACTGAATATGGGGTTCACGCTGATGATCACATACTGCAGGCGACCGATTTCATCGAGATGGCTGACATCGAAGCGAAGGTCGGCGAGTGTATTCCCGGTACGCCGGTCGAGCAGCGCTTCATCAACACCCTGATGCGCGAGTTCCTTCTTGAAGAGTTCCTTGATGGACTCCAGGCTGATTTCATCATTCACCTTCAATGATTCGAGCTCTTCATAAGTGAAATGCGAGAGCTCAACATCAGTCGGCGTCCCCCTCACGGAAGGCATGTCACCGCTTCTTGAAAAGGCATGGACTTCCGGCACTCCCCTCTCGATCAGCAGGTAGCGGATGCAGTCTATGGCCGAGAGTCCCGAGCCGACGATTCCAATCCTGTCATCGTCGACAGCGGACAGACCTTCATCCAGGGGATAGGGATCATAGATGTAGCCTTCAGAGGCTTTCAACTGGTATGGGTCCAAATAGTTCAGCTGGCCGATCGTCAAAAACAGATGGTCGTAGATTTTCACTTCGTCCCCCGAATGGAGGGTGAAACGGCCGTTTTCCGAATCATACTGGATGTCATCCGCCAGGGTATGATGCAGATGGATATTGTCATGCACTTTTGCGACCGATGTCATCAGTTCCCTCATGTATTCCCCGAACAGATGCCTGCTGGTATAGGTGACGGGTTCATGCGAATTGGATTTGAGCCATTCCCTGTAGGAAGGGTGGCCATTACCGAGTGACATCTCCTCCGTGGGTACATTGATCAGCAGATGCCTGCTGTCTTCCTGATAGGCCGGCCCCCTGCCCATCATCCTTTCCGTATCATATATGTCGATTGTGATTTCGTCATTGAATCCTGCATTATGTACCATATGACTCAATATGGAGACGGATGAGACCCCGCCGCCGATGATTGCTATATTCTGACTTTTCTCCATCAGTCCACACTCTCTTCCCAACTTTTCTTATGTTAATATTATATAGGTATCCTTTGATTTTTGCATTCTACTCCAACCATTTCCGAAGGAGGACACATATTGAAGAAGTATCTATACATATCACTGGGCGCCATGATCGGGGCACTGCTGAGATTCTCCATATCCTATGTTGCGATGGCTGCCGCCAGCCCATTCTTCATGGGCACGCTGATCGTGAACATGCTCGGGGCATTCATTGCCGGGCTCGTGCTCAGAAAGTACCATGCCAGGGAAGGGCATCTACGCGACTTCCTCATCACCGGACTTTTGGGCAGCTTCACAACATTCTCGATGCTTACCTATGAGCAGTACCTGCTGCTCTCCTATGGGGAATACTACATCTTCCTCACCTACCTTACCATAAATATCGTCGGCGGATTCAGTCTTGCCCTGTTGGGCTGGAAGGCAGGTGGCTCCAGATGATCGGTATCATCCTCCTTGCCTTGGGTACCGCGCTTGGTACTGCATTGAGGGCCTATATCGTCTCTTTGAAGATATTCGAACGCTTCAGTCTGCCTTATGGGACTTTCACCGTCAATGTCGTCGGAGCATTTCTGATGGGGCTCAGCATGCCCCTCATCATACAGAGCAGCCTGCTCTACTTCATGGTCATATTCGGATTCCTGGGCGGGCTGACCACCTACTCCGCCTTTACCCTCGACCAGCTCAGACTGTTTGAAGCGAAGGCGTTCAGGAAGCTCATCAAATACACATTCATGATGATGTTCTTCTGCCTTGTCGCCCTCGCACTGGGACTGCTGGTTGGAGTGTCACTCTGATCCCATCAAAAAAAGCCTGTATCATCTGATACAGGCTTTTTTTGATCTATATCTTCATTGAAGTGATCTTTGTTTCAAGATACGGCTCGATGCCTTCCGGTCCGCCTTCTCGTCCGATGCCGCTTTCCTTCAGGCCGCCGAACGGGATGTGTGCCGCGCTCGGCTTCCCGTTATTCCATCCGAGCACACCGAAATCAAGGCCTTCCTGCAATCTGATGCCATCACGGTAGCTCTCAGTGAAGAAGTATGCCGCGAGGCCGTATTCGGTATCATTAGCCTTCTCTATCGCCTCATCGAGGGTCGCGAATGTCTGGATCGGCGCGACAGGCCCGAACGTTTCCTCGTTCATGATGAGCATATCGTCCGTAGCGCCTGTAATGACCGTAGGTTCGATGAAGTATCCGGCATCCTTGCTGCCTTCGCCGCCGGCTGTGACCTTACCGCCTTTATCCTTCGCATCACTGATGTGCTTCATGACCTTATCATAGCCATCCTCATTGATCATCGGCCCCACTTCAACACCTTCGTCGAGTCCATTGCCGACCTTGAGCGTCTTCACACGGTCCGCAAACTTCTGGCTGAATGCTTCTGCGACATCTTCATGCACATAGAACCTGTTGGCACAGACGCATGTCTGCCCGGAATTCCTGAACTTCGTAGCCACCGCGTGCTCAACAGCCATATCGAGGTCTGCATCCTTGTTGACTACAAGCGGGGCGTGGCCGCCGAGCTCCATCGTGATGTTCTTAACTGTGGATGCCGCGCCCTCCATCAGCGTCTTGCCGACGGCGGTCGAGCCTGTGAATGTCAGCTTCATAATTTTTTCCGAGTGGGAGAATACCTCTCCGACGTCCTTGCCGGATGCCGTCACATACTGGATGACCCCTTCCTCGAAGCCCGCCTCCAGTGCAAGGTCGAGGAATCTGATGGCGGACAGCGGCGTTTCACTGGCGGGCTTGACGATGAATGTACATCCTGCCGCCACCGCCGGCGCGGCTTTCCTGGCCATCATAGCGACGGGGAAGTTCCACGGCGTAATGGCAGCAACCACGCCGATCGGCTGTTTGGTGACGACCAGGCGGACATCATCTTCGTGCTGTGGAATCGTCCGGCCATACACCCTTTTCCCCTCTTCGGCATAGTAGTCGATATAGCTGCATGCATACTCCACTTCTCCTGCAGCTTCCTTGAGCGGCTTGCCGTTCTCCTTAGTGATCAGTTCTGCGATTTCGTCCTTATTTTCCCGGATGAGTTCAGCCCACCTGACCAGCAGTGCACTGCGGTCATGCGCATTCTTCTTCCTGTACTGCTTGAACATCTCGTGCGCTTTGTCGATCTTCCTTTCGATGTCTTCCCTGCTTTCCTTCTTGACCCGATCAACTTCTTCCCCGGTAGCCGGGTTCATCACGATTATTTCTTCAGACATTGCTACGCCTCCTTGGAATAAATAAAAACCCTATAAAAAAATTATAGGGCTTTTTCATATTCAAGACAAAGAATACGATTACGGATTCAGTTGGAAGATCGCCTCTGCAATCTCATCCAGATCTTTGACGGTGTACTGGAACCTTCCATGGAAGACATACTTCAAGAAGAAGTTCTCGAGCTCCTCCTCACCGACAAGGACTTTTATGGATGGATCATTGGAGTAGTTGCTGATGGAGTAGTTTCCGTTGTCCTGCGGATTGAAGTACAGCATCGGCACGACATCATATTCGAGCTTGAAGACGTTCTTCAGCTTCTCGGCCGAAATCTTCGTTTCTTCTATGGTGTCATTATAGTAGTTGACCGATACATTCTTATCATCCGACTTTTCGAAGATCAGCGTCTGCTCCTTCGACTTGTCGATATCCAGAAGGTCGAAGAACGACTCGATATATGGCAGCTGCTCGAAGTTGCTTTCATCCACGCCGTGCAGTATGTGACCCTTCCAGTACTTGGAATCGATCAGATAGATGCCGGTGCGTGTAAGCACCAGGTGGTCGATCTTGCGTGTATTTGTATAGTTCCTTGATGGCAGATAGACGTTGGACAGTATATACATGTCCGTTTCCCTGATCTTCTCATCACGTACAAGACGATCTTTCAATTGGATCAGAGAGAGGTCGGTCAGGTACTCCCCCTTGTCCACCGTGAACTGGCGCAGGCTGGAGAGCTTGTTGTTGAGCAGGGTCGTATCATTATGGTACTTTTCGTTCAGCGAAGATACTTCCTTCCTATACTCGAGACGCTGCTCTTCATTGTCGGATTCATACTTCTCTACGAGGCTTTCCTTTTCCTTGCCATACTCCTCTTTGAGCGCGTTGACCCTGTTTCTATACTTGAGGTAATAGACCAGGAAAGCGATGGCAATGGCAAGCAGCAGTACCGCCAGCGCAATGACGATTGGGTCAGTGAAAATTTCCGTATTCATAGCTCCTTCTCAATTCCCTTCCATATTATAATTTTGTCGTCTTGCCTAAGACTTTGTTCATTATACCAAAATAATATATGTTTACGGTCAAAAACAAATATTTTAATGAAAATCTATTTGCCATCTATCATATCCGTGTGAATCTACAATATGCATTATAATTCCCAGGCCTCCCGGCACTCGAAATTCAGTGCATATCGGCTCCTGATATGTTTTACTGCTAATACTCCGGGTAAGTATATATTAACTTGCCGGGCAGAGAGAGAAACTGGCAGGCAATCCAACATGCAGACTATTAGAAATCAGGAGGGTTTATCATGGAACTCAGAAAGTATCTAATGGCCGGCGGTTTTGCTTCAGTTCTCGTACTGGGCGCATGCGGCGGTGACTCTGCCGAAGAGGACACGATGGAAGAAGAAACCACCACTGAAGAAACAACAATGGAAGAAGAAACGATGGAAGAAACCACGATGGAAGATGAAGTCACGACAGAACAAGATACAGAGTAGCAGATCATGCATAAAAAGGCTCCGGAATATTCCGGAGCCTTTTTTGTGTCTAGTTCACTTTTATAGCCGAGAGCTCCTCTTTGAGCTGCGCTGCCTTATCCAGCTTTTCCCACGGGAAATCCTGGTCTTCACGGCCAAAGTGTCCGTAGCTCGCCGTATTCTTGTAAATCGGACGGCGCAGGTCGAGCATCTCTATGATGCCGTCCGGTGAAAGGTTGAAGAGCCTTCTGATGACCGTGACGATGTCCGCCTCGCTGTAGGAGGAGGTGCCGAATGTATCCACGGATATTGAAACGGGTTCGCTGACCCCGATGGCATATGCCAGCTGGATTTCGCATTTCGAAGCAATGCCTGCAGCCACGATGTTCTTGGCGATGTACCGTGCTGCATAGGCTGCAGAGCGGTCAACCTTGGTCGGGTCCTTGCCGCTGAAGGCTCCCCCGCCGTGGCGTGCGTAGCCGCCGTAGGTATCCACGATGATCTTCCTTCCAGTCAGTCCGGCGTCGCCCTGCGGGCCGCCGATGACGAAGCGCCCTGTCGGATTGATGATATATTTCGTTTCTTCATCAAGCAGTTCAGCCGGAACGACCTCACGGATGACGTGTTCGATCAGATCACGCTGGATCGTCTCCTTCTCCACCTCTTCATGGTGCTGCGTCGAGATGACGATCGTATCCACCCGCTTGACCTCGTCATTCTCGTCATATTCGACGGTGACCTGCGTCTTGCCGTCCGGCCTCAGGTAGTCGATGATATTCTCCTTGCGCGCTTCAGTGAGGCGCCTTGAAAGCTTGTGCGCAAGGGCGATCGGCAGAGGCATCAGCTCTTCAGTCTCATCACACGCAAAGCCGAACATCAGACCCTGGTCCCCTGCTCCGGTGGAGACCGCCTCGGTCTCCCGCGTCTCAACTGCGTTGTTCACCCCCTGGGCGATATCCGAGGACTGCTCATCTATGCCCGTCAGGACTGACATCGTCTTATAGTCGTAGCCGTATTTGGCAAGGACATAACCGATATCCTTCACCGTCTCCCGCACTATCTTCGGGATGTCGACATAGGTGTTTGTGCTTATTTCTCCAACGATCAGTGCCATGCCGGTATTCACTACAGTTTCACAGGCGACCCGGGCATGCGGATCCCCCTTCAGTATTTCGTCCAGTATTGCATCGGATATCTGATCTGCGATCTTATCCGGATGACCTTCCGTTACGGATTCGGAAGTGAAAAGTCTACGCTCTGCCATTAATTAAATCTCCTTTATGATTATTAGCTATCTCCCAGTAGCAAAAAATAAAGCCTTTTCCCAATAATACGAGAAAAGGCTCCGCTCTTCCCCTTATCGATCAGAATAACTTCTGCATCCTTTAGCACCTTTCTTTGTTGAAAAGAGGTTGCTGGGTTTCGTCGGGTATGTTCCCTCCACCGGCTCTTGATAAGAGATAACTTAACATATAATATACTAGATGATGGGTTTCAAATCAAGGTAATATTATTTTACAATTATTATGTCACATTAATTATCAATGTGTTATACTAATTCGTGAAAGTACCAATTACTTTGTATACTACATAAAACGGGGGCAATAATTATGGTAAACCATTCCGAAAGCATTCAAAATCTGGTGGCTAAGGATACTTCGCATGTCCAGCTTTCCACTGCTCAGCTTGTTGAAAAGTCTTTGAAAAGGGGAGAAGGCAGATTGACGGAGACGGGTGCGCTCCGTGCTGAAACCGGAAAATATACCGGACGCAGCCCAAAGGACCGCTTCATCGTCGAAGATGGCACCTCAAAGGACAAGGTAGACTGGGGTGAGGTCAACCAGCCCATCTCCGAAGAAGTCTTCGACAACCTGTTCACGAAGGTCATCGACTACCTGGGACAGAAGGAGGAAGTCTTCGTCTTCAACGGCTATGCCGGTGCTGACGAGAAGACGCGCCTCAACCTCAGCGTGGTGACCGAGTTCAGCTGGCACAGCATGTTCGCACGCACGATGTTCATCCGTCCGGAAACGAAGGAAGAAGCCCTCGGCATGGATGCGCAGTTCACGATCGTTTCTGCACCGACCTTCAAGGCCGACCCGGAAACCGACGGCACGAAGTCGGAAGCATTCGTCATCGTATCCCTCGAGAAGGGCATCATCCTGATCGGCGGTACGGAGTATGCGGGAGAAATGAAGAAGTCCATCTTCTCCATCATGAACTACCTGCTGCCAGAACAGGGTGTAATGAGCATGCACTGCTCCGCCAACGTAGGGGAAAACAAGGACGTTGCCCTGTTCTTCGGCCTCTCCGGCACGGGCAAGACGACATTGTCTGCAGATGCACAGCGCGAACTCATAGGCGATGATGAGCATGGCTGGAATGAAGACGGTGTATTCAACATCGAAGGCGGCTGCTACGCGAAGACGATCAACCTCTCCCCCGAGAAGGAGCCTGAAATCTTCAAGGCGATCAAGTTCGGCTCCGTTCTGGAGAACGTCGCTCTCGACGATGAAGGAAAGCCGGACTATGATGATGGCTCCCTGACGGAAAATACACGTGCCGCCTACCCGCTTGATCACATCGATAATGCACGCATTCCATCCGTCGCCGGACATCCGAATACGATCATCTTCCTGACGGCAGATGCATTCGGTGTGCTGCCGCCAATCTCCAAGCTGACCAGGGAGCAGGCAATGTACCACTTCCTGAGCGGCTTCACTTCAAAGCTTGCCGGGACGGAACGCGGCATCACGACACCACAGCCTGTATTCTCGACATGCTTCGGTTCACCATTCCTGCCGCTGCATGCCAAGACATATGCAGATATGCTCGGTGGCCTGATCGACAAGCATAATGTGGATGTATACCTCGTCAACACCGGCTGGAGCGGCGGCGAATACGGTGTCGGCAAACGCATGGACCTCAAGTACACACGGTCCATGGTAAGACGTGCCATCAGCGGAGAACTCGCCCTCAATGCATTCGAGGAGGACACCGCATTCGGCCTCAGCATCCCGACTTCAGTTGCCGGTGTGCCGAAGGAAATACTGAACCCACGCAATACATGGGTGTCCGAGGAAGCCTACGATGAGAAGGCCCTTAAGCTCAAGGAAGCATTCATCGAAAACTTCAAGAAGTTCGGTACCGAATCCGAAGACATCGCCAAAAAGGGCGGATTCAGCCTATAACGGAATAAAATTTCAAGGGAGCCGGACATCAGTGATACTGATGTCCGGCTCCCTTATTTGAATTGGCCTTCATTCCGGCTCTTCTGATACAGATAGTCGATGCATGGATCATCAAGGAGGAAGCTCCGGCGCTCCTCGGGTATGTCTTCGACCGCCTTGTACAGTACCGGCCCATATGTCTCCATATATTCGCATTTGAAGAACATGTCCGCCACTTCAGCAAGATAGACCCCTTTAACGAAAGGCCTGACTTCATCATGGACGGTATAGACTCCGATGAACTGCATATTTCCGATGCTTGCGCCCGTCTCTTCGAAGACTTCCCTGTGCACCGCTTCCTCAGCACTCTCCCCGGACTCTATCTTTCCACCCGGGAATTCTATGCCCCGCACCTTGTGGTCGGTGAAGAGATATTTGCCGTCCATCATGCAGATGGCAAGGATATGATCCATGTCGTTTGTATATTCGAATTCGAGCGTCACTTTTCGGCCGCTCTGGTCTTTAAATTCAAGCATCGCATCATCTCCAAATTTGCTTAAATCCAGTGTACCCTATATCATTATGCTTATAAATGCTATAGGGTGATAAATAATGAAAACAGTGGTTTTATATATGATGCGGTTCTACCAGAAGGCCATCTCCCCCATGTTTCCGCCGAGCTGCCGCTTCTACCCGACATGCTCCAACTACGGGATTGAAGCCGTGCAGGAACACGGGCCATTCAAGGGCAGCTTCATGGCCGTCAAGCGCATCCTCAAGTGCCATCCCTTCCATCCGGGAGGATATGACCCCGTCCCGCTGAATCCGAAGAACTATGAGAAAAAGGAGCAGTGACCTAATGGTTGCTGCTCCTTTTCGTATTATAGGCGTGTTGGTTCTGCGCCCTCGATACTTTGCCCGTCGACGTCATGATGATACGGTCGACATGATGGATCTCCTTCGGCAGCTTGTATCTGGCAAGCCTCTCGCCGAGATGGGCAAACAGGTCGGCAGTCTTCAGTACCGACCCTTCAACGGGTTCCACAAGCAGTATCGGAACCTCCCCCCACTCGGGGTCCTTACGTTTGACGGCTGCGGCATTCGCTACTCCGGGATGGGTGTTGATGGCATCCTCTATTTCTTTCGGATAGACATTCTCGCCACCGCTGATGATCAGATCCTTACGCCTGTCCAATATATAGAGGTAGCCCGCCTCATCGATCCGGCCCATGTCGCCGGTCCTGAAATACCCGTCAGACACTTCCATTCCGGCATTCAGGTATCCCCCTGTAACGGGGCCGCCACGCACGAGCAGTTCACCATCACTGCTGTCATCGATCTTGATGTCGATGTTGCCGAGCGGCTTCCCTACTGTACCGTCGAGGATCTTCGGGTCGTCCGGGGCGATGGAGACGATCTGAGAGCAAGTTTCGGTCATGCCGAAGGAGTTGTAGACCGGCAGTCCCATGGAAAGTGCACGGCGCAGTATATCGCTCGTGACGCCGGCTCCGCCGAGGAGGATGCCCTCCAGACGGTGGTCCGGAATCTCATGGTCCATCAGCCGCTTCAGCATGATCGGCACCATGCTGGTGTGGGTCACACCATATTCAGAAATGGTCCGCCAGATCTTCTCCTCTTCAAACTTTTCGATGAGCACAATGGTGCAGCCCCGTATGACCGAACGCAGCAGCACGGAGAACCCTGAAATATGGTAGATGGGATTGATGTTCATCCACATGCTGTCCTCCGTGTAGCCGAAGCGGTCCTCACAGCCGAGCGCTGAAGCATAGTGGTTGTCATAGCTCTGGGTGACGGCCTTCGCCCGGCCCGTCGTGCCGGATGTGAACATGATCGACAGGATACCGCTGCCGGATGATGATCCACCTCTGCCGGAAACGGGCGCCATGTTCCGGATATCCTCCCATGTGTACACCCTGTACCCTTCCAGTACGACAGGCTCGGTGGCCACGACCGTATCCACATCGATGTCATCCAGCTGGGCTGCGATCTCCCGCCCGGTCAGACGGGTGTTGATCATCACAACTTCGATGCCGGCCAGCATGGCTCCGTGGATTGCATATACTGCATCCAGGGTGTTGCCGATGAAAAATGCTACACGCGTCCGGTCCAGCGCCTCGAGGCGCCCCTTCATTTCAACTGCTGTTTCGTGCAGCTCAAAGAAGGTGACCGCCTTGCCTTCGAATATGACTGCCGGCTTATCCGGCATTTCCCGTGCCCGGGATTCCAACCAATTGTACATAACCTATTCCACCTTTAAAAAAGCCCATCAGATGATGGGCTGGTAAATGCTTATGGGAATCTTGGGAACTGGCCGAAGTCAGGTTTTCTCTTTTCCTTGAACGCTTCCCGGCCTTCTTTCGCTTCGTCTGTAGTGTAGTAGAGCAACGTTGCATCCCCTGCCATCTGCTGCAGACCTGCAAGACCATCCGTGTCTGCGTTCATGCCCGCTTTCAGCAGACGCAGTGCTGTAGGTGAATGCTGCATCATCTCTTCACACCATTGCACCGTCTCGTCTTCAAGCTCCTCAAGTGGGACTACTGTATTTACGAGACCCATTTCAAGTGCTTCATCTGCATTATACTGCCTGCACAGATACCAGATTTCGCGCGCCTTCTTGTGGCCGACGATGCGTGCCAAATAGCCTGCACCGTAGCCGGCATCGAAGGAGCCGACTTTCGGGCCGGTCTGACCGAAGCGCGCATTGTCTGCTGCGATCGTCAGGTCACATACGACATGCAGGACGTGGCCGCCGCCGATAGCATAGCCGGATACCATGGCTACCACAGGTTTCGGGATGACACGGATGAGACGCTGAAGATCCAGTACATTCAGTCTTGGAACCTCATCTTCCCCGACGTAGCCGCCATGGCCGCGCACCTTCTGGTCGCCGCCGGAGCAGAATGCCATATCCCCTTCTCCAGCCAGGACGATGACCGCAACATTCTGGTCGTCCCGGGCGCGTGTAAAGGCATCGATCATTTCAGAGACCGTAAGCGGGGTGAACGCATTCCGCACTTCGGGCCGGTTGATCGTCACTTTGGCGATGCCGTTGTAGAACTCATACTTGATTTCTCTATATTCTTTGAGTGTTTCCCATTTTCTTGACATGCTTTATCCTCCTAGTAGAAATTCTATCACTATTGTACCAAATTTCTTGGGCGCTTCCATATGAATATTATGTCCTGCGCCATCGACGATTTCAAACCGGGCATCCGGCAGCAGTTCCGCCATCCTGGAGTTGATTCCAATGAACTTTTCATCCCGATTTCCTGCCAGCAGCAGGACGGGAAAGTCGATGCGCCGGAGTGCCTCCCAATAGGAAGGCTGAACGCCCGTCCCATATTTCATCAGGCTGTCCGCCGCCTCAGCCGGCTGCTGGGAGAGGCGGTTCTGCCGCTGATGTTCCAGAGCCTTTTCAGGCAGTGCCTGCTGGCTGCTGAACAGTCCCATGTCCTCCCAGCCGGCAATGAATGCCGGGAAGTCTTCGTTGATGCGCGCTGCCCGCTCCGCATCCACACTCCGTCGCTTCTCCCGCTCCGTTTCTGTGGCGATGCCCGGGGAAGTGCTCTCAAGTACGGCACGTCCGACGTATTCGGGATGGTTCGCAATGAAGGAGAGGGCTGCCCTGCCCCCCATCGAATAGCCGAGTACATCCACCTGATCGAGGTCCAAAGATGCGAGGAGATCGCGGAGACCTTCCGCAATGTCCTCCATGCCGTAGTCGATGCCAGCGCTTGGTGTCCCCCCGAAGCCCGGAAGGTCGACCGCAAGGATGTTGTAGTGGGACGACAGCTCTCCGGCCACCCCGTCCATGCTCGTCATATCCGACAGGAAGCCGTGGAGCAGCAGAAGTGTCCGGCTTTTGCCGTTATCTGTGAACCGGTGGTTAAATTTCAACGGATTTCACCACATCTTCAATCTGTCTGCGCAGATCCTGGTGGGATGCGGCATTTGCCACCCTGTCGGTCTTTATTTCTATGATGTTGCGGCCCTTGCTGTTCATGAGTCCGCTTGTGATGTCTTCAACCTTTTCCGTATGCATGTAGTTGAAATTGTACAGTTCTGCAGTGTGCCTGAAATCGAGGTCGAGCGGGGTTCCGAAAAGCCGCTCGAAGTGCTCCTGGTTGTCGCTCTGGGGCAAGAAGCTGAATATTCCGCCCCCATTGTTGTTGAAGACGATGATGGTGATGTCTATATCTTCAAGCTTCGACATGATCAGGCCGTTCATATCATGGTAGAGTGCAATGTCCCCGATGACGAGGGTGAGCGGCGTCTTCATTGCCATGCCGAGCGCCGTGGAGACCACGCCGTCTATACCATTTGCACCCCGGTTGGCATATATCCGCTGCGTGTTGTCCAGGTCATAGCGTTCCCCGTCCCTGATCGGCATGCTGTTGGAAAGGAATAGTGCACGGTGCGCCGGTGTTTGTTTCATGATTTCATACATGAAACGGCCTTCATCATCGTAGTCCGCGATATATTTCTCGATTCTCCTGCTGATCCTTCCATCAAGCGCCGTCAGCCACTCTTTGGGCCCGCGGCCCGCAGAAGTGAATTTGACCGATTTCAGGATTGCACTGATGGTGCCCACATATGCCTCCTTTGGAGCCACAGGGAAAGTCTTCAGTGCCTGGTGCTCGCTGATCACATATTGCGGGATTCTGGTCTGTGCCAGAAACTTATTGGTCGCTTTTGAGGTGAGCGGCTCCCCGATACGCACGATGAAGTCGACTTCACTCTCAAGCCGGCCGAATTGGTCCGCATCCATGCTGTTGAAGATCAGATCCTGATGTGTGATGACACCCGCCATCTCCCGGCGGATATGCTGGCGCGGATCTGCTATAACCGTCAGGTTGTCCCGCTCGAGGATTGGCGTAATGCAGTCGAGTGATTCGACCGTCTCACCGATCAGTACGATGCCGTGGCCTTCAAGATGGATGTCCCCATCCGGCATAACCCTGTACTGCTGCATCCTCTTTTGGGACCTGAAGAAGTAGTCCGTGCGGGTCATGTCAGGCATGAGCGGCTCCCTGATCGGCACGTTGATGTGCACCGGGCCCATTTCCGGCCCCCTGAGATACTGCGCACACTGCATGACTTTCGTCTCAAGCAGGTTCGGATGCGATTCGTGTACATCTGCAATCGGAAGCTCCGTATAATACCGCACATAGTTGCGATACATGTTCTGCTGATTGATCGCCTGGGGGGCGCCCACATCCCGGAGCTCATGCGGACGGTCTGCAGTCAGTGCGATGAGTGGGATATGGCTGAGGTCCGCTTCAGCGAGCGCCGGCAGATAGTTTGCCGCCGCCGTCCCGGAAGTACATATGAGACCCACAGGGGAATGTTCCAACTTGGCCAGTCCCAAAGCAAAGAAGCCCGCACTCCTTTCATCCGGGTGGATATGTGTATGGATGTCCGGGTGAAGCTCTGCTGCCAGGGCGAGCGGTGTCGAACGCGAGCCTGGGCTGATGACGACCTCCTGCACCCCGTGGGACTGCAGCAGATCCATGAGCGTAAATACCTGGTACGTCAATGCTTCCTGGTGATCTGATGGATTCATCTGTTCTCTACCCCCAGTACATTAAGCATTGGTGTGAATTTGACACGCGTCTCTTCAAATTCCTTCTCGCTGGAAGATCCTTTGACGATGCCGCATCCCGCAAACAGCGTCGCACTGTTGGCATGCAGCAGCATGGATCTTATTGCCACAACGAACTCGCTCTCATTGTCTTCATGGATGAGTCCGATTGGTGCGGCGTAGAGTCCTCTTGTACCATACTCCTCCTCCATGATGTACTGCCGTGCCCGTTCCTTCGGCATGCCGCCCACCGCCGGTGTCGGGTGGATGGCATCCAGCAGTTCGAATATGCCCGAATCATCTGAAAGCTCGGCTTTGATCGGCGTATGAAGGTGGTATATATACCTATTTTCCAGTATGTTGGGCTCGGGCCCGAACTCCACCCAGTCCGTGAAGGGTTCGAGGTCGCTGACGATGGACTCCCTCACAAGTTCATGCTCATACCGGTTCTTTTCATCATTCAGGAGGAATGACTTCTGCATTTCATCCTTCTCGGCGTCTCCCGTGCGTTCAGAAGATCCTGCTATCGCATTCGTCCTCAGGGTGTCCCCCTGGATATCGAAGAGCTTTTCAGGCGACTTCGATACGAAGAGGGACTTCCCTTTTTCGTAATAGATCGTGTAAGTGCCGGTCTCATCATTCAATCTCTTCAATAGGAAAAGCGGGTCGATCGTTGATTTGAATGTCAGGAGCCGCTGTCTTGCCAGCACCACTTTCCTGAACGCCGTGTCATCCAATACGCTTACTGCATGATCAACGAGGGACTTCCACTCCTCTGGAAAGATGTCCTTCTCCATATTGATCTGGGGCGCTTCAAACTCCTTCACTTCAACTGCTGCAATGTTCTCGAGCTCTCCTGTTATGGCGCCGAGGATGGTGGACATCTCCACCTCCGCGAGCGAAACCGAATAGAACAGCTCCTTGTTGACCAGGTCGAACTGCCACTTCGGAAGGTGGAATTCCACCATGGTGAAATCATTCCATTCGTCAGAAGTGTCCTTGTCATCGAAGCGTGTACCTCCAAACAGGTTGAGGGAGGATTTCATGCCCTCTTCAAGCGGCACTTTCTGGATTCTGTCATACAATGTGGATTTCTGGATGGCCAGCGCGTTGGATGAGTACTTGTCCCTTTTGATGCTTTCCAGGTATTCGATACCGACGGTATTATATCTGTCATCTTTGGAACGGAACCAGTATCTTGACCCCTGCGCCTTCTGGAAATATGAAAATATCTTCTGTTCATCTATATCATATCCATCAATGGGCAGCTGCAGACTGAGATAGGCTCTATCCGAATCCAGCCTGACTTCATCCAGAACGTTTTGATATGCTTCCAAATTCATTACTACACACTTCTTTCCGCATAATTAATACTATTTTATCATTTATTCATTTACCTGTGTATGATATATAATCAAATGTGCTAAAATTGTTATCATCATTATTAAAAAGGAAGATCGCCATGCAAGGAACAGATACACATACAGGCATCAAAAAATATATCAGCCTCACCCGGCCGCACACCCTGACGGCGAGCTTCGTGCCAGTGCTCGTCGGCACAGCGAGTGTACTTCTATTTTCATCCATCAGATGGGATATGTTTTTTGCGATGCTGATTGCTACCCTGCTCATCCAGTCCGCAACAAACATGTTCAACGAGTACTTCGACTATAAGAAGGGACTCGACAGCCGCGAGTCTGTGGGGATCGCCGGTGCAATTGTGCGGAACGGCATGTCCCCAAGGACTGTGCTCAACATCGCCGTCATCTTCTATATCTTTGCTGCGCTGATCGGCATCTACATCACATTGAACAGCTCCTTCTGGGTACTCGTCGCCGGCATCATCTCAATGGCTGTCGGCTACCTCTATACAGGGGGGCCCTTCCCCATCTCGTGGACGCCATTCGGTGAAATTTTCGCCGGCTTCTTCATGGGCACCGTCATCATCATGATCACATTCTACATCCACACGGGCACCCTGCACTACTTCCCGCTGCTGATGTCGGTACCCGTCGCCATAACGATTGGCTTGCTGAACATGGCGAATAATATAAGGGACCGAAAAAAGGACAAGGAAAGCGGCAGGAAGACATTCGTCATCCTGGTCGGAAAACCGATTGCCGTCATCACCACTGCAGCGCTGCTCCTGTTCTCATACATCTTCATCGGATGGATCGCCTTCTTCACACCCTACGGCTCCATCTTCATGATCCTGACATTCCTCTCCCTGCCGATCTTCATAAGGACGGTCAAGCTGATGTGGAGGGGCAGCACACCCCAGGAGCTGATTCCCGCCATGGCCTCCATGGGTAAGCTGAACACCATGTTCGGCCTGCTGCTAACCATCGGCCTGCTGCTCTACGGTATTACAGGAATATGAAAGCTCTGGCGAGTTTCGCCAGAGCTTTTTAGACCGTTCTATTCTGCTGCATATTTGTATAGAAATCATGAAAGCACTGGAAATGATTTGGGTTCAGATGACGCAGTGTGCGGTTACGAACAGCCCCCCTTTCGTTCAGGACCTTCAGAAAGAGCACGCCTGTTTCATATCTTGAAGACCCTGACTCATCATTATCGAAATCCATATTTTTGATTTCATCCAGACGGAAATTCGTAAGCGTCCAATCCGCCTCCTCGTTGAAATCCTTGAGGATGGACTTGTGCACACTGATGATTTCGTCGTCCAACAGTAAATAGAGTGCTGTGCGCGTAAGGTTGATCTTGCATGTGCCGATGCAGTGGACCTGTTTGAGGCGGTAGCTCTCGAAATCAAGGTTTTCCTTAAGGAAGCGCTTCGCCACTTGAAGGAACTCCAGTTCCTTCCCCTCAAGTTCGTGCTCGGCCGAGAAGATTTCTTCTATACTTCGTGGTAACTCTATATTATTCAAGTATTCATTTACATCATTGTAAGCTATCATTTCTTTTCCCCGTATTTCCCAGAGTGTTTCCTTCAGTTTATATGAGATTAACATTAATTACAATGAAAAGAGATATAATTATTTCGAGAATAGAAATAATATTGATTATTTTCAAAATTATACTATAATTGACATGTATCTTTATATTTATAGGGGGAAATTTCACATGACATTAAAAAAATATCTGCTCGCCGGCGGCCTGTCAACTGCACTTGTTCTTGGAGCATGTGGTGGAGAAGGCGGTTCTGAAGAAGAAACATCAGAAGAAGAGACTGTCCAGGAGGATTCTGAAGATACGAATGAAGAGGCAACGACTGAAGAAGAGTCTTCCGAAGCGTCGACAGAAGAATCCGAGAGTGATTCCTCCGAAGACGGCGAAGTCACACATTCCGGTGAATATGGGGACTACACGGTAAGTGAATTCGGCCAGTATACAATCGAGCCTGAGGAATCTGAAGAGGAGACGACTGAGGAGGAGACTGAGGAAGGGGCAGAAGAACCTCAGCCGACTGAAGTCGTCACCATCGAATTCGAATTCACGAACAACTCCGATGTAGCCACTGCACCGCAGGAAGCATTCGGCCTTGATCTTGCCGTCAGACAGATCATGGAGGGTGGAGAAACCACACTCGAAAACTTGACGATGGACCTGCCAGAAGACTTTGAAAAGAGTGAAGAGGCATCTGCAGCAACAGAAATGATCGAGCCTGGTGAAACGGCAACAGCAGTGCTTGCATATGGGCCGGTCGACCCTGAACTTGAAACCGTCCTCCAGAGCCGCGAGAACCCGATGGCCGAAGAGGAGATCGAACCACTCGACCACACGATTGAACTCAAAAGCACCGAATCCTCCGAAGAAGAAACGACTGAAGAGGAAACAGAGGAAGATTCTGAAGAATAATATCGCCATCATGACCCTGACAAAATGTTCAGGGTCATTTCATTTAAGGAGCATATCATGATAGTCACAACCGGCGGAAGAACCGATCAGCAGACCATAGACCATGCCCGAACACTCTCGGAAGCATATGCTTCCCCCTATATCGACCGGGGGAAGCGGTCCATCACCAAATTGAAGGAGTGTTACAAGGAAGACATCATCGTCGTCAGCAGGAACGGCATCGCCATCCACCCCCTCTCCCGGAAGGAGCCGCTCACATTCCATCCGAACATGGCGATGGTACGCGCCAAAAGGATGCTGAGTGGAGAGACCGACCCATTCATCGAAACTGCAGGAATCATCCCCGGCATGCACGTGCTCGACTGCACCATGGGACTGGCCTCAGACAGCATCATCGCCAGCCTCGCCACTGGGCCGGACGGCCAGGTTACAGCCCTTGAAGCCGACCCCCTGCTCCACCTGCTTGCAGCAGAAGGACTACAGTCCTTCCCTGCCGGAAACCAGGAAATCAATGAAGCCATGCGCCGTATAACAACAATGAATGCAGAAAATCATGCATTCCTCGCATCAGAGGCCGATGATTCATACGACATCATCTACTTCGATCCCATGTTCAGTGAAGCCATCGACAACTCGAACGCCATCCGCACCATCCACCATCAGACCGAACAGTCCGGACTCCGCATGGAAACCATCATCGAAGCCCGGCGCGTCGCCAGAAGGCGTGTGGTCATGAAGGACCACTGGAAGAGTCCGAAATTCAGTGAACTTGGATTCACGCAGGTGAAGCGTAAGACCAGTCTCTTCCATTATGGGTACATCGATGTGCAGGACGGGACGGTACAGTAGGAGGCAGCCCATGTTTAATGAGACCGAGACTGGGAATAAAAAAGATGTAGATAAAAATATTCCTAGGAGTGATCATTGATGGCACACGAACAGCATCAGCAGCTGCTCCAAACGCTGCATGAATGCATGGAAGAATGCAACCACTGTTTCGACGCCTGCCTCAAGGAAGACGACGTCAAGATGATGGCCGAATGCATCCGCCTCGACAGGGAATGTGCGGATATGTGCGGTTATCTTGAACAGGCAATTTCAAGGAATTCACCATTTGTAAAAGAAATCGCCGGCGTATGTGCAACAATTTGTGAAGCATGCGGTAAGGAATGTGAAAAGCACGACCATGACCACTGCCAGAAATGTGCAGAAGCATGCTTCAAATGTGCAGAAGCGTGCAGAAATGCTGCATAATCAAAATGCCCTTCATCAGACAGGAGTCTCATCCAACCATGAGTCTCCTGTCTTTTTATGTTTCTTCCCATGGTGAATCAATTCAACCAAAACGACGCCCAGGGGTTGATTGACGGTATGACAAGAGCCGCTTATTCCGATACGTTTAAACTCACTGTCCTACAGTACCGTTCAGAACATCAGCTATCTTACAGGGAGACAGCGAATCCCGAATCCTTCCACCGTTACCCACTGGCAGGCTAAATTTAATCAATATGGTATTGTGGGGTTGGAATCCAAATCGAAAGGCAGGCGGGCCCAGATGAATCAGAAACCATCCAAAAAGAAACAGAATCAGCCGGCGTCATTGAATGAAACTTATAAACAAGATCATTGAGTGGGCACAGAAAAACCCGAACAATGGACGTTTTTTATTAACTTTCCATTATTCGGGTTATAGTTCACTTACATGAATGTCTGCTTATTAAATAATGTCAAGACCCTTAAGTTAATGACATTGATGAAATCATCGTTTCTTTTTCTTTCTTATTAGTAGGAAAATGAGGATGATCACCACTGCAATGAGAATGCCATACATGATCTTTGAATAGATATCCATATATCCCACAATTGTCTGCCACGAACCACCGGCAGAAGCACCGAGGTATACGAGGACAGTATTCCAAATCAAAGTACCTACTGTAGTCAATGTAAGAAACAACAGTATGTTCATGTGTACCATCCCTGCAGGGATTGATATGATGCTGCGCATCACAGGAATGAAGCGGCATATGAACACAGCCACTGATTGAAATTTACTAAACCAGTCATTGGTTTTATAGATATCTTCCTTATCTATCGGTAGGATATGCCCCCACTTGTCTACAATCTTTTCCATCCGCTTCTGAGCTTGAAATTTGCCGAAGTAGTACAGGACAGTGGCGCCACCCACTGAACCGATGGTCGCTGAAATGACGACACCGGTCATCCCCAAACTCGACTGGGTCGTCATGAAACCACCGAAACTCAGCACCACTTCTGATGGGAGGGGCGGGAAAACATTTTCTAAAGCCATCAAAAAGGCGATGCCGAGACGGCCGAAATTATTAATGATATAGGTAAGCAAACTTTCCATCTTATCCTCCTAAGACGCACAAAAATTGCGGATAAAATATACTTCTCTTCCCTCTTTTAATTACCCGTAATCAGTTCCATTATGCCGTAATTGTTTAACGACATCGATAATATGGTTAAAACAGCTAAACGAACAGACAAAGGAGTATTTGATGATTACAGAAGGAAACAGGAACGGCAGGAACAAATGATGGAAAAAGCCCAGGCTAAACAAAGCGATTATACAGATGAAAAGTCAAAAGAACATTAAAATCATCATAAAAAAGCCCCTTGAAACCTTCTGGTTTCAAGGGGTGAGTACGGACAGTGAGGGATTCGAACCCTCGATACGGGGTTGCCGTATACACGCGTTCCAGGCGTGCGCCTTAAGCCGCTCGGCCAACTGTCCATGATTGAAAAAGAAGTGAGCAGGCTCACTTCTGTTATGACCCGTACGGGATTCGAACCCGTGTTACCGCCGTGAAAGGGCGGTGTCTTAACCACTTGACCAACGGGCCATGGCTCCACAGGTAGGATTCGAACCTACGACCGATCGGTTAACAGCCGATAGCTCTACCACTGAGCTACTGTGGAATAATAAAATGGAGCGGGTGATGGGAATCGAACCCACGACATCAGCTTGGAAGGCTGGGGTTATACCATTTAACTACACCCGCATAACCAATAAGGGCGGCTGATGGGGATCGAACCCACGCATGCCGGAACCACAATCCGGTGTGTTAACCACTTCACCACAACCGCCATAATATTAGAATGGTTCAGGACGGAATCGAACCGCCGACACTGTGAGCTTCAATCACATGCTCTACCGACTGAGCTACTGAACCTTGGTATGTATAGTCAAAAAAAATAATGGCGGTCCCGACGGGAATCGAACCCGCGATCTCCTGCGTGACAGGCAGGCATGTTAACCGCTACACCACGGGACCTGTATGTAAAAATATTGCGGGGGATGGATTTGAACCATCGACCTCCGGGTTATGAGCCCGACGAGCTACCAGACTGCTCTACCCCGCGGTAATATTATTGTGCGCTTTCAACGCCTGATACATATACTATACGTTTTACAAAGTATTTTCAAGCGGTTTTTATAATTTCGTTACGTAAAATTTACACTTTGGACAAAATTTGATGTTCGTAAGTATTTCATATGGAATGAGGGTAAAAGATATAAAAATGTTTGAGGAGGATAATTGATGAGTGAATTCAACAATGACAACATCTCTTTTTGGACTGATACTGTCGACCTGCCCTCTTACCCTACGCTGGAAAACGATACGAGTACTGAGGTGCTTGTCGTCGGTGCCGGAATCACCGGCCTGATGAATGCATATAAGCTTGCCATGCAGGGCCGCAAAGTTATGGTACTTGAGGCCAATAAGGTACTCACCGGTACGACGGCGAATACGACCGCCCGCCTTATGGCACAACAGGGGCCGCTCTACAGCCAGATCAGCAAGCAGCAGGACAAGGAGACCGCCCGCCTCTATTATGAATCCCAGATGGCGGCCATAGATGAAATTGAATCGATCAGCAGAAAGCACAACATAGACTGCGACTTCAGAAGGGTCGACGGGGTCATGTATGCTGAAAATGAAAGCTCGGTCAAAGACCTGGAAAAAGAGGCCAAGGTCTATGTGGACCTCGATATCGACGGCTCCCTATTGAAGGAACAGCTCGATCTCCCCTTTGAAACCGTCGCCCAGCTTGTCATGAGGAACCAGGGGGAATTCCATCCGTTGAAGTTCCTGAAGGGCATACTGGAAGTCCTCGAAGAGAAAGGCGTCGAAATATATGAACATGTGATGGGCAAAGGTGTCGAAGGCAATACATTGAAGACATCGGAAGGGATAAGCATCGATTTCGAACATCTCGTCGTCGCCACCCACTTCCCGTTCCTCGATTATCAGGGGTTCTACTTCAACAGTTTCAAGATCAACCGGTCCTATGGCCTCGTCGTCACGACGTCCACCCCGCCATCCGAGAATCTGTCATTGAACGGGTTCGATGGTCCCGGGCTGACGACAAGGAATATCGTCAACCCGGACAAGGAACTCCCTACCGTCCTCTTTGGCGGACTCGGACATATGTCCTATGACGAACAGGATATGACCGGGCAGCTGGAGAAACTCAGGCTCTACGCCGATCAGAAGACGACCAACCACGAGCGGTTGTATGCCTTCCGCGCACAGGACCAGATGACGGTGGACTCCCTCCCCTACATTGGATATTTCGACCAGAAGCACGAGAACCGGTTCGTCGCATCCGGATTCAACAAATATGGCATGACCAATGGCGTCCTCTCCTCCATGATCATCAGCGACCTGATTGCG
Organism: Salinicoccus sp. RF5; assembly: GCF_020786625.1. Taxonomy (NCBI): domain Bacteria; kingdom Bacillati; phylum Bacillota; class Bacilli; order Caryophanales; family Staphylococcaceae; genus Salinicoccus; species Salinicoccus sp. RF5. The sequence continues at coordinate 49,323 of NZ_JAJGRC010000001.1, read as the reverse complement.
GGCAATGAGAACAGGTATCATGATATGGTCAGCCCACACCGTAAGAAGGGTACATTCGCCCAGCTCAAGCAGTTCGCCACAACACCGTTGGAGAGCCTCGGCGTCGAAGCGAAGAATATGCTGAAGAACTATCCGGACATCAATGAGGCGAACCTTTCTGCAGGTGAAGGGGCAGTCGTCCAGGATGGCATAATGAAGAAAGGGCTCTACCGCGATGAGGACAGCAATGAGTACCTGGTCGTGGACAACCGCTGTACCCACATGGGATGCAGCCTGAGCTGGAACCAGGAGGACAGGACATGGGACTGCCCATGCCACGGTTCGCGCTTCAACTTTAAAGGCAATGTAATAGAAGGTCCCGCGACAGAAGACCTCGATGTGGAGATAAAGAAATCGGAAAATGAATAGCAACGAAGTTCCTGATTTATACGATTATGACCCTGAGAAACCATAAAAACTCAAAAAAATTATAAAAACACGGATAAAAAAGTTACATTTTCATTTTTTATCCGTGTTATTTTATATCCCAATACTTTAAGCGGCTTTTTTTCAACAGCTCAAAATCCCCACCCAAACCATCGACTTCCCCTCTCCCCCAAAGGGTATGCATGCTTCATATTCTTTAAACTAATGTAGTTAAATTTCTTATATAATTATAAAAAAATTTCATAGTTTAGATGTTAAAATCTATCAAAAGATGTGCTTTTAGTCACAATATAACCCTTGGTATGCGTTACACAGGTTGAATGATTTTTCTATTAAGTGTATAGTATAAAAGTCATGCAATTTGAAAATTTCATAGAAATGGAGAGGATATGTATGGGATCTGTGAAAGTGACAGATCAAAAGATTGAGCATGAGATTGAAGAACAGGAAGATGACTACTCTTTGGACAAAGTTCCTTATAAAGAAAGGAACATGGGCTGGTTCAGCATTACCAACATAACCTTTGGTATCGCAACTGCAATCTTCTACTTCCAGCTGGGCAGTGTCATGGCACTTCAATTCGGTGCAGTGAACGCGCTCATATCAGCTGGTTATGCCATCATTGTAGCAGGTATCATGGGTACGATTATTTCCTACTTATCTGCAAGATCCGGGATGAACGTCAACCTGATGTCGCGAGGCGGCGGATTTGGTTACATAGGCGCTTCATTGACTTCCCTGATCTACGCATCCAACTTCATCATGTACTGCGCGTTCGAAGGTATGATCCTTGTGTACGCCATACATGAATTTTTCCCGGCCATTCCATTATGGGTTCTGATCGTTGTATTCGGTACGCTTGTCATTCCATTGAACTGGTTCGGCATCAAGCAGCTGGATAAGCTGCAGAAATGGTCTCTGCCGATATTCTTTGCTTTCCTTATCGCAGCAATTACTGTTGCACTGTTCACTACATCACTATACGATGGCCGCTTCTGGACCTACATGCCTGAAGGTGTGCAGATCGGCGGCACTGCACTTCTGATGTGCATCGGCATGCAGCACGGCATCATGGGACTTACTGCACTGCTCGCATCCGACTACGCACGGTTCCTGAAACCGGAACATCTTAAGATCGGATCCGTCATGATCGGTGTCATCCCGCAGATTTTCTGTTACGGCGTCATGGGCGGCCTCGGCATATGGTTCGGTGTCCGTCTCGCAGAACCGAACCCTGGCGTCTACATCGTCCAGCTGCTCGGCATCGGCGGTGCACTATTCACGATGCTCACGCAGATCCGCATCAATGTGACGAACATCTACAGCAGTTCCCTATCCCTATCGAACTTCTTTGAAAATGTGTTCCGTTTCACACCGGGACGCAGGTTCTGGATCGTCGTTGCAGGCGTCACTGCAATGGTCCTCATGCTCGGCGGCATCGTGGATCATCTGGATGCAGCATTGATCTTCCAGGGTGTGTTCCTGCTGGCATGGGCCGCCGTGCTGATCACCGACGCCCTCATCGTCAAGATGATGCTCAAGATCGGCCCTGCATTCTATGAAGCCCGCCAGGAGAACCTGTACAAGTGGAATCCGGTCGGCGTGGTGGCGCTCATCGTCTCCAGTGCCCTTGGTACCGTGGCTGCACTTGGATACATGGGCACATTCCTCGAGAATACCGCCGCCTTCTTTGCAGCAGCACTCGCAGCGGCACTCACGGTACTCATGGCTGTTCTGACAAAAGGAAAATACTACCTTAAAAATGAGGTCGATGACATCGACAAGGAAGATTACCTTTATGAGCCGAAAACAAAGCAGAAAAGAACCGTTCCGGTCAGGCGTCCGGTTACGGTCAATGCAAAGGCCATGAACAAATAGCCTGATGAAAATGAAAAGTGGGACGGAGGTCATAAATGACCTCCGCCCCACTTTTTTATATGCTAGGACCCCGTATTACTCTGCTGATCGACTTCAATCCAGTCCTGGGACCAGTTTTCAATGTCTCTCAGTACAGTTTCAAGGGAACGTCCTTTTTCTGTAAGCGAATATTCTATGACTACAGGCGTCTCGGGGTATACATCCCTTTTTATGAGCCCTTCCTGTTCCATATCCTTAAGCCTGTCGGAAAGCACTTTCCCACTGATGCCGATTGCGGCCTGTATTTCCCCGAAGCGTTGCGGTGCTTCCAGCATCTGATAGATGACCAGAGCCGTCCATCTCTGGCTGAGCAGTGACACTGCCTTTTCGAATTTAGGACAAAGATTTGATTGTTTCAACTTGTATCACATCCTTGATGTAATTATACCATATGTTACCTTTAAACATAAAGATATGATTTTACTTTACATATTCAAATTAGTAATATAAACTTAGTTACATAAAGTAACTTTTAATAGGAGGCAATTATGAATTTCCACACACCCCCTGCTACACATGTTTCCCATGTAAAGATCAATGTATCCGATATGAAGGAAGCCCTGAATTTCTATACCGGCCTGCTCGGCTTCTCCATTCTCGAACAGAGTGACAAGGATGCTCAGCTGACGACCGATGGTAAGACAAGCATCCTCTCGCTACATGAACCGGAAAACCCTGTAGAAAAGAAAAGGACATCCGGCTTGTATCACTTCGCCATCCTCCTGCCTGAACGTGCAGATCTCGCTGCAGTCACCATCCACCTTGCCAAAAACGATGTCAGAATGGGCGCGTCCGACCACCTTGTTAGTGAAGCCCTATATCTCAACGACCCCGACGGCAACGGCATCGAAATATACAGGGACAGAAGACCTGAAGAGTGGAGCTGGAATGGTTCAAGGGTGGAAATGACGACAGACCCGCTGGATTTTGAAAACCTTGTCGAATCACTGGAGGAAGGACAGGAGTGGCAGGGCATGCCGGAAGGTACGGTCATGGGACACCTTCACCTGCACGTCTCCGACATGCCTTCTGCCGTGAAGTTCTATACGGAAGGACTTGGACTCAAGATCGTAGCCGAGTTCCCCGGCCAGGCGGCATTCATGTCCTCTGAAGACTATCACCACCACATCGCCGTCAATGTTTGGAACGGCATCGGTGCCCCACAGCCCGAGCCAGACAGTGTCGGACTCAATGCCTTCGTCATGAGCTACCCCGACACAGCATCACTCAACGCCGCAGCCAAAAGACTTGAAGACTTGGGTTATGAAGTCGGCTCCGAAGATGGCGCAACCGTTTCATACGACCCTTCCGGCAACAAGGTCATCATGACAACAGACTGATCCTCCCCGTGCCCGCAATACTTTGTATTGCGGGTTTTTAGTTTGAATTCCGCCCCAACGGGAATAACTACTTAAAAAACGGAGGTCACTATACATGTATAAGAATCAATACAAACCATTCAAGACTGAAAAAGATGCAGAAATCTATCTGGACAACTACATCGACCTTAAGAATTATGTCGTCATATCCAAACAGGATCTATCCGGTCTCAAGTCGAAGTTTGAAGAGCTGAAGATCATCGATGGGAACGTCGACCATCCCGACCGCGACATCGATAAGCTGGACTTTGATGAAGGCAGCAAGAAGGACCTCATGAATCACTATGAAAATGACGAAGTCATCATCTTCGAGGGACTCAATCAGGAAGACACCGATTCCCCACAGATGGATGCGGTCAGTGAAAAGTACACGAATGTCGTCCCTAGGGATGAATATGATACCGAAGTCGTCGATGTGAACACCGGCGTCCGTACGATGGTCGAAGTCGAGAACAACAACCCGGATATGGTCACAGAGGATGAAGAGGAATACTTCAAGAAGCATGATGATGAAGAGGAACAGTTCCTGAACAGGTAGCAGAAAATTTGAATCGATATTGGATTTATGGCGCAGCTGATTGCAGTTGCGTCTTTTTTATGTCCTATATAAGGCACAAAAACTCCGCAACCAGAATGGTTGCGGAGTTGATGCTGAAATGACGGTATGCCCAAGGCCATTTTCCTTCATATTATATAGATGTTTGCTACTCACATGCCCAGTTGTCCTTATCCCTGTCCATCTTCGGCTGATAGGCTGCATGGTCCGAAGACACACCATCCGGATAGACCTTCTTCAGCTCTGTACAGTTCTGGAAGTATTCTGTTTCTCCATTGCCCTCTGAAGGTGAAGTTTCATTTGTCGCCGGCTCGCTTGTCGTTTCCGGCTCAGCTTCCGGTTCTTCACTGTTGAACCCTTCCCCGCCTTCATTCACGTAGCCCGGGATGGACCAGATGCCGAGTTGGCGATCCTTGGCGTACTGTTCCGCCGCACGGAATTCGGACAGGTAACGTTGCTGTTCGTAGATGTAGCCCACGCGTGCAAGACCTTCTTTAAGCAGCACTTCATGGACACTCACATCATCCGCGTACAGATAGACCAGATGCCTGTCATAATGATCCGTCTTATCGCCGCTGTCATACTCGATATACAGCTGATCTGCCGCATTCAGCAGCTCTGTCAATCTTGCAGACGCTTCCTTGCCATACGGTTCGACCGGCTTGTTCGGATGGACGGTTTCAGGTGTGTCGATCAAAAGCAACCGCAGCTTCAGCTCCTCACCGGAGTCATCAATGACATTGACCGTGTCCCCATCGACTACACGATAGAGGGAGACCGGAATGAGCCCCTCCTTGGAAGCTACAGGTTCCTCCACCGGCTCCTCTTCAGCTTCGGCTTTTGCTTCCGCTTCCTCGATGGACTTTTCCTTCTCAGCTTCAGCCTTCTCGATTGATTCTTCCTTTGCTTCTATGGACGCTTCTTTTTCGGCTTCAATCGATTCTTCCTTCTCTCTTTCAGCCGCTTCTATGGATGCTTCTTTCTCAGCTTCGATGGATTCCTCTTTTTCCTTCTCCGCCTCCTCTTCTTCTGCGTCCTCTTTCGACTCCTCTGCAGTCTCTTCCTCTGTCGCTTCTTCCGTCACCTCTTCAGTATCTTCATCCGCTGAAGCGGTCTGGTCGACAGGCTCCTCCACTTCATCCGTGACAGCAACAGTCACGAAGAACAATGCCAAACCTGTCACAAATGCGATGCCCGCCCTTCTGAAATGCCTGCGGGGGTTCTGGTTTTTAGACTTGGACCTCAATGCCAGAGCAATGAAGACAAACATCACAATTGATACAAAAAACCATAGTATCCCAACCATATCCGCCAAGGAATACTCACTGCTTACTATCCCCAAAAGGACCACAAGCAGACAAGTCGCCACGAAGGAATAAAGTGCCGCTTTCCATGTACTATAATACGCTTGTCCTCTGTTCTCCCGGATTAAACCAAGCACGAAAAGAGTGATAGTTGCAACCACACCTAAAAACATTAATAATCCTACAAAAGTTCCCACTGATTCCCCTCCAATACATGCAATTTACATCATTTTACACTATTGGAATAAGATTTTGAATGGATTTAACAGGATTTTACCAAATATAAGGAAAGTTCTACGGTTTCTATTTAGTCTATGACTATTCACAGGATAAAAATTAAAAATCCCGCAACCTAAAAGGTTACGGGATAAATAACGGAGATGGAGGGATTTGAACCCTCGCGCCGGGAGAACCGACCTACACCCTTAGCAGGGGCGCCTCTTCAGCCACTTGAGTACATCTCCATGGCTCCACAGGTAGGATTCGAACCTACGACCGATCGGTTAACAGCCGATAGCTCTACCACTGAGCTACTGTGGAATAATGTTGTTTTCAATCGAACATTTACAATTATAACAATTCCACACGTTTTTTCAACCGTTTATAAACATGTTTTAAGTTAAATTTACACTTCATCCTTAATTTGCAGTCCGTTTATATAATTAATGTAGGAATGGTAGATGGTTTCATTGATCTGCGCCACTTCTCCCCTGCCGAGTGTAGGGTACTGGAAGTGCATATTCATCTCCTTTTTTTGATACTTCTCCTTCTGCTGGTTGAACTTGTAGTGCAGTTTGAGTGCGTTCAGATACTGGTTGTTGAAGGAGGCGTAGGAAATGTCGATGATGCGTTCCTCATTATTTGAAAACTGCACCCGGGTCATCCCCCCATCATTCCAATAGGACTGCACGTGCCTGATATTGAACCAGTTGTTCTCTGCTATCCGGTCCGAATGTGTACAAAAGTATATGTAGGCGCCAAAAAGATCTACGATGACGGGCAGCTTGCTGGTGATGCCGGTGAGTGTCTTGGTGAGGTCCTTTCGTGCTGCATAGTTCTGTGAATGATTGCGGCAGTTGCGCTCAATCAATTTATTTGGATTGAGCCTGCAGTCGATCCCTCCGCCATATGTTTCCCCCACTCTGCTCTCGATGTAGCCGCCATTGTTAACCGGAACGATGTACATCGTCTCCTCATGAATCTGATAATGCAGTCTGTTCATGTGCTTCCCCCTTTTAAATATTCCAATATTCACACTATATCACATGGTTTTTATTTTGTTAATTAAATTTTAAATAATGTTAATTTTATTTAATAAATTGTAAATTTACAACAATAAATTGTCTAAATATTCAAAACTTAGTTTGACCTGCTGCATTTCGTGTTATATAATTTGTAACAACCAAATGATGAAGGGGGATTTAGGGATGAACAAACAAGTATACCCGGTTAACCAGTTGCGAGTCTTCATCAACACGATAAACGATCTTTCCGCTGAACTATTGCTCCAAGAGGCCATGGATGAATATAATCGTAAGCAATACACCGAAAAGGTGGAAGAAGCCCTCATTGAAAAGGACGAAGAGAAGTTCATGACCTACACATCACTGCTAAAGGAATTGACTGATGAAGATGAAGATGCCGCTTAATATACGTGAAAAAGGCTGACTTTCAACTTGTACATTGTACATACAGTTGAAGGTCAGCCTATTTTTTATGTTTTATGCAATCAGGTCGAGGAATTCTTCCCTGGTGATCCTTCCCAGGTAGAAGCTGATGTCGACGTCTTCGAGCGCCTTGTCTATCGCTTCCCTGTTGTGTTCGACACCGATCAGCTTCTCCTCGATGACATCGACTTCCCCTACACCGAAGAAGTCCCCGAATATCTTCGCATTCTGGATGCGGCCCTTTTTGACGTCAAGTCTGACATCAAGCAGTCCGGCATCGAATTTGTGGGAGGCATTGAAGTTGTATTTCGGGTTTTTTCCGTAGTTCCAATCCCAAGTCTGATACTTCTCTTCAGACAGCTTGTAGATCTTTTCCCAGTCTTCCTCCGTCAATACATACTCCTCGATGTTCTCCCTGCCACCGAAGATGTATTCCAGAATCTTCTGTTTGAACGTATCGATATCGAGATCCTCATCCATGAAGTCATTGATGTTGCCGACGCGTCCCCTTACGGATTTGACGCCTTTGGATTCGATCTTCTTCGGGTTCACCTTCAGTGCGTTCTGCACTTCGGAGATGTCGCTGTCGAGCATGAGTGTCCCATGTGAGAACATCCTGCCCTTCTGGCTGAACATCGCGTTTCCGGATACCTTCTTGCCATCGATTTCAAGGTCGTTCCTGCCGGAAAGTTCTGCATTGACGCCCATATCCTGCAGCACGTCGACGATCGGCTGGGTGAATTTCCTGAAGTTGTGGAAGCTCTCCCCGTCGTCTTCCGTGATGAAGCTGAAATTCAGGTTGCCTTCGTCATGATAGACGGCACCGCCGCCTGAGACGCGGCGGACGACTTTGATGTTGTTCTCCCGGATATACGACTCGTTGATCTCCTCAATCGTATTCTGGTTCTTGCCGATGATGATGGATGGCTGGTTCACATAGAACAGGAAGTACGAATCGTCTGTCGGGATTTCACGCAGGACGTACTCTTCCATTGCCAGGTTGATCATCGGGTCGGTGATATTATTGTTTGAAATGAACTTCATTGGTAAAAGCCTCCTTAAAAAAATGCCCTGATATTATATATGATAACATTCAGGGCATGGTTTTCCATCTATTCTGTAATTGACTCCACTGCTTCCTTGGCCTGTCTGACACAGTCCGGCAGACCGACGCCGCTGTGTGAGGCGCCTGTCAGTACAACGCCCGGATAGTGTTCTGCCATATACTCATGGATGCCCCGGATCATTTCCTTGTGGCCCACTTTGTACTGCGGCATGGAATGCTTCAGCTTCGTCACAATAGTGAACTCGGGCTCACCATTGATCGTCATGATCTGATCCAAATCTTTGCGGGCAAGACGTACGATTTCTTCATCATCCTTCTCTTCTACGATGTAGTCCCCCGGCCTGCCGACATAGGCACGCAGAAGTGTCTTACCATCCGGTGCAGCATGCGCCCATTTCTTGTTGGTCCATGTGCATGCGGTGATCGACGTATCCATCTTCCTGCTCACTACGAAACCAGTGCCGTCGATCTCATTCTTCACCTGATGATCATCAAAGGCCATGACGACCGTTGCGACGCTTGTGGCCTTCATGTGCTTGAAGTATTCAAGCGGCATGTCTTGGAACCATCTCTTGTACTGGAAGTGCGGCGTCGTGATGATGACATTGTCGTATGTGCGTGTTTCCCCATTGACGGTGAGCGCATATGTCCCGCCGTCTTTTTCGATGGTGGTCACATCATGGTTGAAATGTGTCGATACGCCGTTCTCCCGAATCACTTCGAGGAGCCTGTCTATGAACGACTGCAGCCCGTTCTTGAATTGGAGGAACTGGCCCTGCTTCTTGCCAGGCGCGCTTTTCGGAGCACTGTTCTTCTGGTGATAGACCCCTTTGATGAGGCTGCCGTGCTGCTCTTCCATCTCCTTGAAGTTCGGGAAGGTGGACATCAGGCTCAGTTCATCGATGTTGGTGCTGTAGATGCCGGACAGGAGCGGTTCGACGATGTTCTCGAGCACTTCATCACCGAGCCTGCTCCTGAAGAACTCACCGACGGAGATATCGGTGTGCACTTTGATCGGCTTCTTTACGAAATCAAGTCCGGCCCTAAGCTTGGCCCGGGCTGAGATGAGGTCCGTCGTCAGGAAAGGCACCAGTTCCGTCGGCATGCCGAGCACTGCACCTTTCGGGAGGGGCGACAGCTTTTTGTTCACATAGATATATGATGTCCCCGTCTGGTTGCGGACGAGGTCATCGCCGAGGCCGATCTCTTCAGCCAGTTCAGTGAGGATTTTCTTCCGGGCAAGATACGATTCGGGACCGAGTTCGATCGTATAGCCGTCCTGCTGGTGCGTCCTGATCTTGCCGCCTGCCCTGTCGCTCTGCTCGAAGAGGTCCACTTCGACATCTTCCTGCTTCGACAAGTAATGGGCTGCGGATAACCCTGTTATCCCTGCGCCTATGATTGCTACCTTTTTCACTATAATCAGCCTTCTTTACTACAGTCTGTTTATTTCGTTGATCATCGCCTGGATGAAACGCTCATCCGTATTCGGCATCGTCGGCCTGTGGTATCCGGCGCCCACTTCATCACATACGTCCTTGCACTCGACATCGTTGTCATAGAGGACTTCGAGGTGCTCGCAGACGAATCCGACCGGGAGGTAGATGAAGTGCTTGTAGCCTTTTTCTTCATACAGGTCCTTCGTCAGGTCCTGCACGTCCGGACCGAGCCATGGATCCGGCGTATTGCCTTCGGACTGCCATCCGATATGCACATTCTTGAGGTCGGCATTCTCCTTGATGAGCTGTGCCGTTCCCTCGAGCTGATCCGGGTACGGGTCATTATGCTCCTTGATCTTCTCCGGCAGGCTGTGTGCACTTACGACGACTGCCGTCTCGTCGCGCTCCGCTTCAGGCACTTCACTGAGGGAGGATTTCACCGCTTCGGTCCAGAAATCGATGAACGGCTGCTGCTCATAATATGATTCAACGGATTTGATCGTGATGCCGTACTTGTCGGCCTCCTCTTTCGCCCGCTTGTTGTAGGAACCGACGGAGAAGTTGGAATAATGCGGTGCCAATACGACTGATACCGCCTCTTTGATGCCGTGGTCATTCATCGCCTCGACTGCGTCTTCGATGAATGGATCGATGTGCTTCAGGCCGATGAACAACTCATATTCAACTTCGTCCTGGGACTGGTTCAGCTGGTTGACCAATGCTTCCGCCTGGCGCTTCGTCGTATCGGCCAATGGGGAAATCCCGCCGATCGCCTCATAGCGGTCCTTCAGATCCTGGAGTGCCTCCTCTGAAGGCTTCCTGCCCCTGCGGATGTGGGTGTAGTATGGTTCGATATCCTCTTCTTTATACGGCGTGCCATACGCCATTACGAGTAGACCTTTTTTCTGTTTCATTCCTATCACTTTCCTTTACTGTATTCATGTACAAATGAAGTTAATCGCTTGAGTGTGGCCGGGTCCACTTCCGGGAAGACCCCATGGCCGAGGTTGAATATGTGGGCTTCGTTCCTGCCCTGATCGAGGATGGCCTTTGCCCGGTCCTCGATCACCTGCCAGTCTGAAAGCAGCAGTGCTGGGTCGAGGTTGCCCTGGAGGGCCTTTTTGACACCGAGGTCCCTTGCCTGATCAATTGAAGTCCGCCAGTCGAGACCGATGACATCCATATTAAGAGTGTTCCATTCCGGAATCAAGTGGGAGGCCCCGATGCCGAATACGATGACGGGTGTATCCATCTCCCTTACACTGTCGATGATCCTGTTCATTGAAGGGGACAGATAATAGGCGTAGTCCTCACGGCTCAATGCACCGCCCCATGAATCGAATATCTGGATGAGGCTCGCCCCCGACTCGACCTGTGCCCGCAGATACTGGATGCTCATGTCAGTCAGCTTGTCCATCAGCCTGAACCAGGTTTCCGGCTGGTTGTACATCATCGTCTTCGTCTTGTGGTAGTTCTTCGACGGACCGCCTTCAATCATATAGCTGGCCACAGTGAATGGCGCCCCGCAGAAGCCGATGAGCGGAACGTTCAATTTTTCCTTCGTCAATATCTCGATCGTCTTATAGATGTAGTCGAGGTCCTTGTAGGGATCGACTTCCCCCAGCTTCTCCACGTCCTTGATGTCACGGATCGGATTCTGTATGACAGGCCCGACACCCGGTTTGATGTCCACATCAACGCCGAGGGGCGCCAGAGGAGAGACGATGTCCTTGTACAGCACAGCCGCGTCCACATCATAATTATCCACTGGCGTTGCAGTAAGATATGCAGTCAGCTCCGGCTGGTGCGTAATCTCCATCAGGGAATACTTTTCTTTGACCTTATTATATTCCGGCTGGCTTCTTCCGACCTGTCTCATGAACCATACAGGAGTATAATCGGTCTTTTCTCCTCTTGCCGCTTTAATTATCGTATCATTGAACACAATTTTTTCCTCCAATTTTTAATATCCATCAATATTTTAACACATTGATGATAGTAATTATTAATAAGTGGCACAATGTCAAAAATTTGATTCATTTTTTGCACGTTTACCCCTATCTGCTTTAAGGTATACACCTATTAAGACTACTTACGAGGTGAACATGATGAAACTACATTTGACGACAGGTACGATAACCTACATGCAGGGCCTGAAGAAGGAGCACAAGGACGTCAAGATCGGCGCCATGGGCCAGGATGCAGTCCTGTACTATGAAAGCGAGAGTGCCGACAGCATCTTCAGCTCCCGAAATTCCTATGATGTGCAGTACACATCCGGCACATTGGACGAAAACAATCCGACATCGATGCACTTCATCCCCGTACCGGATGAACGGAAGGGACCGCTCCACGGCCACCTTGCCGACGTGAATGAAATACTGCTCGGGACGCGGGGTGTCCAGTCCCACCGCATAGGTCAGGCGCTCGGTGAGGATTCATACATCGTACTCATCCAATGGGCACAGACATCGACCTACAACGACTTCAAGCAGACGAACAGCTATAGGAACTATTTGAGCACAGAGGCGCTCGCCAAGTACCGCACGGCTGAATCGCTGTTCCACAAATCAATCTCCTCAAAGCTCTATCTGCCGCTCAAGGACAATGAGGAAGATCCGGAAGACGAATTTTAAGCGACTGAACATTTCAGTCGCTTAATTGCTGTTCCTTTTTATATACGGTTCTGCTCAAAGTCCTGTTGATGATGTAGCCCCACAGCGGGAAAAGCAGCACCAGATAGAAGTGCTGGATATGCACCGCCAGGAAGATGAGGCTGAAGATGACCACAATCACGAATACAAGCTTGTGGGAGTATGTGACATAGCTCTTCTGGATGAAGCGCCGGTCCACCGGCCAGACTTTCGGCCAGAGCAGATAGGCCTGGGCGGTATAGATCTGCGACATCTGAAGGACGATGATGTAGATGCCGAACAGCACGATGATGACCGAGAGGTAGAGGTTCCCGATCCAGACCATTACGATGCCGAAGAGTAGAATCAGCCGCAGGACGATCATCGGCAGATCATGGTCCCGGGCAAATGTCCTGTAGAAGAGGTATTCGTACATCCGTTCCTTGCCGAAGGCATCGCCCTTAGGCTTCCATAGGAATGGGTCCAGGTACCTCCGCCGCTTGAACTGCTTATCGATGTGGCTGACATTCGTGAAGAGTGCCACGTTCTGATAGTACCTGTTGAGCTGGGTTTCCTCATAGTCGATCAGTGTACTCCAGTCCAGCTGGTCATGGCGCCGCTTCTTCATGTATCCCATCACCATGTAGACAATGGCTACAGCTGGGATGGCCCACAGCAGGTGCTGGAGGATCAGCAGCAGGGATACGAAGCTCAGAAGCATCATCCCGGCGATGACAGCCGCATTGGACAGTTCCGAATGGATTGCGGTCTTCTTGATGTGGTAGTTCATTACATAGAAGACGATGCCGGCTGCAATGAAGACCGCAATCTCGACGACGCCGTGCCCCACCGTCAGCAGCAGAGCTGCGACGATGCCGCCGATGGCCGGTTTCGCAAGGCCGAGGGTGAGGGAATACCTGTCGGCTGAAGTCATATACTTGTCGAACTTCGCCTCATAGGGCAGCAGGAACACGCCATCCGCCCGCTTCAGGAGCGTCCGGTACGCCGGAACGATCGTGACACTCACCAGAAGTGCAGCAGCGATGTCCTGCCACAGGGAGGGCTCGAGTGTCTGGACGAGGCTGAGCAGTGAATAGAGGAAGAAGCCTGAGGCGATCGTCAGGAAAATGAGGAAATGGCTGTTGAAGATGAATTTGCCGTAATAGCTTCTTCTTTCTATATCCTCATTCATTCTCTCCCTGAATAGTCGTTCAGTCATGAGTGACGCCGCCCCCTGTAATCCTGAGGTACACTTCATCCAATGTGGCCCCCGGCATATCGAATTCCTCCCGGAGCGCTTCAAGGCTGCCGATCGCAATCAGGCGGCCGTCATCGATGATCGCGAACCGGTCGCAGTACCGTTCTGCCGTCGCCAGTATATGCGTACTCATCAGTATCGAGCGGCCATTGCGCTTCTCTTCGACCATCAGCTCGATCAGTGATTCGATGCCGAGTGGATCGAGGCCGAGGAACGGTTCATCTATGATGTAGAGGTCGGGATGCGAAAGGAATGCGCAGATGAGCATCACCTTCTGCTTCATCCCTTTGGAGAAGTGCGTCGGGAACATGTCCACTTTCGTTTCGAGCCTGAATATCTTCAGGAGCCGCTCCGCACGTGACATCGCCGTGGCTTCATCGATGCCGTAGGCCATCGCCGTCATCTGGATGTGCTCCTTCAGCGTCAGTTCTTCATATAGTATCGGCGTTTCTGGGATATAGGCAAGCTGCCGACGGTAGGATTCGATATCCTCCGAAGCCTTCAGTCCCCCTACCCTGATCTCTCCTGAATGGGGACGCAGCAGTCCGAGTATATGCTTGATCGTCGTACTTTTGCCGGCCCCGTTCAGGCCGATGAGCCCGACGATCTCCCCATGCCCGATATTGAAGGAGATATCATGTATTACCGGTGTCTTTGAATATCCACCTGTCAGTCCATCTATTTGGAGTACCATATTCGACTTCCTTTTATTTAATATATATTATTTGTATACTTGTACTAAGTAAATATATCATAACAGAACAATGGAGGTACAACGAATGAGTAAAACTATTTTTGAACAGATCGCAGATGGTGAAATCCCAGCAAACATCGTCTATGAGGATGATGTCTGCATCGCATTCATGGACGCTTTCCCTCTGTCGAAGGGCCATACGCTCGTCGTGCCGAGGAAGCCGATCGAAAACATCTACGACCTCGATGAGGAGACGGGCGCCCACCTGATGCAGGTCGTCACGAAAGTGGCCAATGCCCTCAGGGATGCCTTCTCACCGGAAGGGTTGAACGTTGTACAGAATAACGGCGCATTCGCTTCCCAGTCCGTGTACCATATCCACTTCCACCTCATCCCACGCTACAAGGAAGAATATGACGGCTTCGGCTACAAGTGGGAACAGGATGATAAAAAACGCACGTACGAAGAGAAGGCGGAGATTGAAAATGCAATCCGCACCCGTCTGGATGCATAACCTGCCGGACACCAGGGTATTGGTATATTAAAAAGGAAGTGACATGATATGAAAATCAAAAATTTTGCAGTCGGTTTTCTCGTTGGCGCAGCGGGAGGGACAATGATCTCACTCATGAATGCACCCAAATCCGGAAGTGAACTGCAATCCTCGCTGAAATCCAGCTCCGGGGACATGAAGACCCAGATGGATCAGCTCAAAATAGAGGCCAATGAAGTGAAATCCTCATTCCTGAAGACGAAGCATGAATCCCAGGAAGTGTTCAAGACGCTCGGCGACGAAGTCAAGACGATGATCAGCAACTACAAGGCCGACATCAACCCGAACATCGAGCATATCCAGGAGAATGTGGAAAACATACAGAACAGGGTCGAAGAAGTCCAGAATACGTTTACAAAAGACTGATAACCATTTGATAGCGGGTGTACAAACATTTGTACCCCGCTACTTTTGTGTGATATATTATTTCCTGTAGCCAAATTCAAAGGAGAATTGTGAAATGAGAAAAAAATTAGCGCCAATTGTGGTCGGTCTGGGCCTCATCGGTCTTGCTGGATGTTCAGATGACAGCAGCGAAAACGGTTCAGGCAGTGAAAATGGTGAAACGGAATACGGTGATGTGCTCGCAACGAGCGATGCCGGAGAGGTCACCACTGACGATATACTTAATGAACTCGGTACGGACAACATCGCAAACCGTACTTTCCAGCTGACACTGGATTCCATACTTCAGGATAAATACAGTGAGGAAGTCGACCGTGAAGAAATCGAATCCCAGATCGATGAAGAGATCGAGGGCATGGGAGGCGCAGATCAGTTCGAGATGATGCTCCAACAGCAGCAGCCGGGCATGACTGTGGAGCAGTACAAGGAACAGCGCATCAACAATGCCTACCACGACAAATTCTTTGCTGATAAATTCGAAGTGACGGATGAAGAGGCGAAGGAATCCGTGCGTGAAGCATCCCATATCCTCGTTGAAGTCTCTGAAGAGGAAGACGGCCTGAGCGATGAGGAAGCGAAGGAGAAGGCAGACTCCCTCCACCAGGAAATAGAAGACGGTGCTGATTTCGGTGAGCTCGCATCTGAAGAATCAGACGATACGGGCAGCGCCGAAAATAATGGGGAACTCGGCTACGTCCAGCGTGGTGAGATGGTGGAACCATTCGAAGAGGCCCTTTTCGAACTTGAACAGGGAGAAGTATCCGATGTGGTCAAATCCGATTTCGGCTACCACATCATCAAGAGGCATGAAGAAGAGAACATCGACGAAGAGCTGGATAGCGTCAAACGCCAGGTCGTAAGCCAGAAGATCCAGGAAAACCAGGATCAGGTGCTCGGATTCTATAATGATCTTCTCGAAGAGTACAATGTCGAATTTGAAAATGAAGAGATCCGCACATACATTGAAGAAACATATCTGAACAGTGGTGATGAGGAATCTGCAGAGGAATCCACTGAAGAATCTACAGAAGAATCTACAGAAGAACCCACTGAAGAATCAGCCGAATAGAAGAAAAAAGGACTTGTGAGTTGCACTCACAAGTCCTTTTTTCATGTCTCCAGTCCTAATCCAGTGATTCCGGACGGTAGAAGAAGCGGCTCTCAAGCGGGAAGATCCGCTCTGTAAACTGCCCCTTCTCGGCTTTCGATGTATGCTTGTCCATCATCATCATGCGCGCATCGATGTTGTCGATGAAATGGAGGATTTCGGCTTCCTTCAGCATCGGCGGCTTTGGGGAGCCGTATTCCAGTTTTCCGTGATGGCTCAGTATCATGTGCTTGAGCAGCATGACCTCTTCCCCATCGATGTTCAGCTCCTGGGCGACCCTCGTGATCTCTTCACTGGCGATGACGATATGGCCGATCAGATTCCCTTCGACCGTATACGTCGTCCCCACCGGGCCGGACAGTTCCTTGACCTTCCCGATATCATGGAGGATGATGCTGCTGTAGAGCAGGCTGCGGTTCAGTGACGGATAGATGTCACACAGTGCCTCTGCCGTCCTGAGCATATAGTGTACATGATACGCCAGCCCCGAAACGAAATCGTGGTGGTTCGTCATCGCCGCCGGGAAGCTCAGGAATTCCTTCCTGTACTTGCCGAGCAGCTGGCGGACAATCCGCTGCAGGCTGCCGTTCTCGATCTTGATGACATAGTCCATGATGCTCTCGTACAACGTCTCTTCGTCGATCGGTGCCTTCTCCACGAAGTCCTTGGCATTCAGCCCATCGGATTCGGTTGCTGTCCTGAAGGCGGCGATCTTCATCTGCTTCTTGTTGCGGTAGTCGATGACGTCCCCTTTGACCTTGATGAGCACTTCCGGCTTCAGGACTTCCATATCTTCTTTCGATACGGTCCAGAGCTTGGCTTCGATCTCCCCTGTACGGTCCTGCAGGAACAGCGTCATATAGGGCTTGCCCTGGGATGTGACGCCCTGCTGGCTTCTTTTGATCAGGTAGAAGGCTTCCACCGAATCTCCTGGTTTCAGTTTCGATATGTTATTCAAGTATAGTCACCTCATTTTACTCTTTCTTTAAGTTTGACTGTCTGTGAGGACGGGATGGTGCTGTCCAGATTGCATGTGAAGTACAGTACCTGATCATCCACTTCGTTGCGCAGGTAGTCGATGATGATCTTCTTGCGCTCCTTGTCGAAGTGGACGAATGCATCGTCTATGATCAGCGGCAGCTGATAGTAGCCCTTCAGCGCTTTGATCAGGCTCAGCCTGAGGCTGATGTACAGCATCTCCTTCGTCGATTGGGAGAGTTCCAGTGGATGGAAGAGCTGGCCATTCACATGCCTTACCGTGATGCCGTGGTCGTCATAGGTGACATTGATGTAGCGTCCTCTTGTCACTTTCTCGAAAATGCTCCTCGCCTCTTCTATGACCACAGGCAGTCTTTCGTCTTTGATGGCTTTGATATGGGTTTCAATGAGGATACGGATATAATTGAGCGACATATATTCCTCTGAGAGATTCTGGATCAGGGTTTTCTTCATCTCGAACTTGTGGTTGACCTCACTCAGCTTCCCATCGCTTTCAAGGGTGCTTATTTCGGAGTTCAGCTCGGCAAGGGTCTTCTGCTCCTGCTGCAGTTCGCTGTTGAATGTCTCCATCTGTTCAGCAACGCCCTCTTCCTCCTCCTTCAGGTCCGCGAGGAGATAGGTCGAAAGTTCACTCCTTGCATCATAGTCGAAGTGTTCCTCCTCAAGCTTTTCACTCAGTTCCTTGAAGCGTTCCATGTGCTCCTGGTACTCTTTGTATTTCCTTGCGTAGTAGTAATATTCTTCCTCGTCTTCAGCTTCCACATAGTCGAGCAGCTGTACGGTTTCCTGCCTGGCGTCTTCGTTCCTTTCGGCCAACACCTTGATTTCATTCTCGAGCAGGTTGATCTGATCCTTCAGCCTATTGTAGTGCGCTTCATCCTTATACATGCCGGATACCAGGCTTTTGACATCGTAGAAGATCGTGCTGTCGTCATAATGTATGCCGAACGCCGCCACATCTTCCTTGACCGTCTTCTTGAATTGCTGGAGTTCACGGTTGATGTTGTCCATCTCGATCCTGTGCCTGTTGATCTGATTCCGCTTCTGCTTGATTTCCCTGATGGTGTGGATGGCATCCACGATGCTTTTATTTTCAATATCCGGATTGACCTTCAGGTCGTCCTTGATGGCAGCGAGCTGGGTATTCAATGAATCATGCTGCGTTTCCTTGAGGGCGAGCGTCTCCTTCAGTTCTTCCAGCCTGACATTCGCGGAGATCCGCTTCGTCCGCTGGGTCTTCAGATCCATCTTCAGGTCCCTGGCATCATTCAGGTCGAAACTGACGTTGTTGTTCCGCTTTATCGTCTCGATCGCGTCCTTGAGTTCGCGGACTTCATTCTGGTAGTCGTTCTTCAGTCCATCTTCTTCCCGCTGGTTGGTGAGCATCAGGAGCAGCAGCGTGACCGCCCCGATCACGGTGAAGATGCCGCCCATCAGCCAATTGGTGTTGATCAGGTAGAACAGACCGATCAGGAGGGCGAGGACACTGATACCTATGATGAGGGCCGACTGGCCTTTTTTGACCCGGTTCCGCTCCCGCTTCTCGCGTTCATAATCCTTCTCGATGAGCCTGAACATCTTCTCTTTTTCCTTCAGTTCGAACTCCCGTTCCATGACTTCCTTCTTCACACGGATGCGTTCGTCGCTGATCTGTTCCTGCTCGAGATGTTCTATGTCCTGGTCGAACTGCTTGAGGTCGCTCTTCAGCTGATCGATCTCGCGGATGAGGAACTGCTCTTCCAGAGTGACTTCGTCCAGCTTCGAAAGGACCGTCTGCACAGACTCCTTGACGATATTCGAATCATCGACTTCATGGTGCTCCTGCTGCCAACCGATATCCCGCCTGAGCTGGGCAATCTCCTCCTCCAGCGCCTCCATCGATGCGGAAAGCCTGGAATGCTCCATATTCTTCTGCTTGATGTCCGGCTCCCGCTTCTGGATGCCCTCCAGATAGGCAAGCCGGTCCTTGTCGGGCAGGGTCACACCGTCCATTTCATTTTTCAGGACTTTGAGCTTCTCGGTGCGCAGGGCGATGTCGCGGTCGGTCTGCTGGACCTGATGCCTCAGCTTTTCATACCTTTCGAGCCCCTGCTCCGGAAAGACCACGGGTTCAATGTTCAGCTTGTCCTCAAGCGTCTTCCATTCCTTGATGTCCTTATGGTACATGACTTCCTTCATCTTCTGCTTGCGGACCATATCCAGCTGGAACAAGGCATCCTGCTTCGCATTCAGGCTGTCTTCGGTCTTGATCTTTTCGTTGATGAGCGTCTTGTAGCGCTCCTCCGTCTGTTCAAGCACCCTGATCTTCTCAGTGAGCCTGGAAATTTCATCCATTTCATGGTTCAGTTCCGGATTCGTGCCATTCTTCTTATAGATGGATTTCATCTCGGCATCTATGGCACTGAGCATCTCATCATACTCATGCGAGCCGAGGGCGCCTGCACGGAGCAGGTATTCCTGCAGCTTGTCTTCGGTCATATTCTTATGGATATCCTGGAGGCCCAGCACATCAAAGGAGAAGATCGACCGGTATGTTTTCTTGTCGATGAAGTTCAGCTTCTTGATCAGCCAGTCTTCGCCTCTGACGGTACCATCCGCCAGATAGACCTTGACGTCACCCTGCACCTTCCCTTTTATGCGTTCGATCTCCACCGGCCCCGCTTCATCGGGGAATTCCACCGTAATCTTCCCGCCATACAGGTTATGCATGCGCGGTTCCCTTCTTGGCTCCTGTTCCTTCCGCGTCGGAAAACCGAACAGGATGGAATGAATGAACGACTGCATCGTGGATTTGCCTGCTTCGTTCTCCCCGAAGAACTGGATGAACTGCTGATCGACATCTATTTCAGTTTCTGTTATCTTTCCATATCCGTATATGTTCAGAGCAATTATCTTCATATATCCACTACTTCCTCATCAGCATTCTAAGGCGCTCTTCGCCTTCTTTGAGCAGCGCTTCCTGCTCGATGTCCTGGATGGGCTCCAAGTATCTGTTGAGCCTCGGATCCATATAAAGTGCATTGACCGCTTCCTTGAACAGCTCCCTGTTTCCGGAATGGGTCGCCTTTATATCATTGAGCAGGGCGATGTTGTCCTGGGTGAGATATTTGAGACGGAGGTCATCGATCCATATGAACTGCTTCAGATCCCTCTCGTCCTCCTTCAACAGTTCGATCACTTCGGTGAAATCGGCGGCCGATATCACTTCTTCCCCATCATATATAAGATTGAGCTGTATGATGTGGCGCCCCTTCTCCCGCAGACGATGCTTGAATTCGACGATCGTCTGGTAAAGATCTTGTTTGGCGAGCGACTGGACTTCAAGGTCATACTCCGAAAAGATGAGCTCCTGTACCGGCACGAAACGGGAACTGAGGAAGACATCGTCCCCTTCCACCAGCAGGAAGCCCTTTTCCCCATATTCATTCTTGTGCCGGCCCTGTATATTCCCGGAATAATGGATCGGCGGCAGGTCGCTGAGCTGTTCCCGCTGATGGATATGGCCGAGCGCCCAATAATGATACAATTTCTCGTTCAGCACTTCCAGATTGAATTCCGTATAGCGCTCCTGTCCATACTGGCTCTTCGAATAGGTGCCGTGCAGGATGCCGATATGTATCCCGTCGTTCATCGTATTCACCGGATAATCTCCGAGCTTATTCTCGTATGTATCATCCAGGAAATAGCTGAACCCGTGAAGGAATACACTCTCCCCCTTCGCGCTGATCATCTCATAGCTTTCGACATTTTCATTGAAGACCGTGACGTTGTCCGGCCAGGATGTCCTGATCCCATCAGTCAGAGGGTCATGGTTCCCATGGATGACGTAGGCGAATATGCCGGCCTCCCTGAGCCTTTCGAACTGGCGCTTCATGAATATCTCGGATTTCAATGTGCGGTTCGCCTGATCGAAGACATCCCCCGCAATTATGATGAAGTCGACTTTTTCTTCAATGGCATGATCCATCATCCTCGTGACACTATTGTATGTACTTTCCATGAGCACATCCAATATGCCTGAAGGCATTTTGGACCTGGACTTGAAAGGACTGTCCAGATGCAGATCTGCGCTGTGAATAAACTTAACCATATATTTCACCTGACTTTTCCTGGCATTATATTTTCAGTATACCAAAAAACACAAAAGAAAGAGGCCTATAATAGACCTCTTCAGTAATTAATTCTGGTTGTTCAGACCATAAAGCTCTTCTATAGGTTTCATGATGACGCGGTTCAGGTCCTGAATGAGTTCGCTCATTTTCTGTTCTGCTTCCATCAGTGATTTGATATTTTCGTCCTTCTCTATATCTTCTGCTGATTTCTGTGCTTTCTGAACATCTTCTTCATTGATTTCCTCACCCTGCATCTGTTTCTGCTGCAAGTCCATCTGTACTTCCCTGAACTCTTCGAACAGCTGCTTGGATTCCGGATTGGAATTCACTTTGCCATAAAGATCTTTCATATTTTGAAATTCATCTGAGTTGCGGAGTGCATCTTCCAATGCATTCGCCTGATCGTATACATTAACTGCCATTATTGAAAAACTCCCTTTATAAAGATATATCTACTGTAACATAAAACCGCGACTTATAAAAACACAACGATGAGCCCCTGTACGATTCCTATCATACCCCCAAGGAAAAAGCCGAGGAGTGTGATCATACGGAACTCCTTGCTCGAGATCTCCATCACCAGATCTTCTATATGGCTGAGCTCGAAACTGTCGATCTGCTTTTTGACCACCTGGGCAAGCTGGAGCTTTTCGACGATCCTTCCTGTATTCTGTCCGAGGTATTCTATGATGTTGTCGCGGAGCTGGTACTTCCCGCGCGTTTTGAATGACTCGAACATTTCACGGTTGAAGTCCTCGATCGGATAATCGAGTATGCCTTCGATGTCTATCCTTTCCCTGAGTACATCATAGACGCTGTCTATCAGCCTTTGCTGGTCCCTTTCGGAAATCAGGGCATCCACCCGGCTGTTTTTGATCCGTTCATACTCATCATTGATGATGCGGACCTGTATCTCCGTCATTTTCGGGTGATGGATCAGCTTGTTCAGCTCATTGCGTATATTCTGTACAATCGTCTCCTTCGACATCAGATACTTCAACGAGCGGGCAAGTCTCCCCCGATGCTCGACGAACTCGTCGGTCATCGTGTAGAGGTCCTGGTAGCCCTTCTCGGAATTGATGTATTCCTCTATCTTCTGCGTAATCTGCGGCTGCAGGGTGTCAATTTTCCCATCAAGCGTCGCCATGGCATCCGTCGGGACGAGGTTCCTGATCTCCTGCTGGTAGAGCCTGGCGCCTTCCGCCGTCACCTTGTCGGACAACTGGGCATTGAAGCCCTTGACCACCTTGTCGGACAGCCCTTCGTTGATGCGTTCAAGGAAATAGCGCAATGTCAGCTTTTCGGATTCGATCGTCTCGATCTGTCTGTCGATGAACAGCATGATGAAGTTCTGGGTTTCGCGGCTCTTTATCTTCTCGATGAAGGCGTCAGGCGTCAACAGGTGCCTGGTGACGATCTCACCCATCTTTATGGAAGCCTCCTCACGCCGCCGTGGGATCACGCCCGGCGTCAGGGGGAGGCGTCTGCCGAAGAGATATTTTGTTTCATACGGCCGGAAGAGCATGCGTATGGCGAGCATATTCGTCAAGCCGCCGATCAGTGCACCGATAATGGCCATGAGTATTATCTGAAAACCATCGTTCAAGGAAAAGCCCTCCTTCTCTTGTCGTTAATCCTACAACAATGCAAAAGAAAAAGCACCTTACGGTGCTTCTGTTTTATCAGACAGGCTGTAGATCCGTCTGTCTCATGAAGTAAGTCCTGATTTCCCGTTCAATATATGAGGCATGGACCGGACGGTTCGAATCGTTCAGTACTCTATATATTTTATTGCTTTTATTATACTGCAGACGGAAACCATTCTTTCTGTCGAGATCCTCCCAATATACCGCTTCGCCATCATAATTCGGGTAGACACAATGCCCTCTGGATATCACCTGGGCAAGTTCAAGGGGATCCCCTCCGAATGAATTCGTCAGGACTTCACTATCCCTGAAGAGTGCACACAGGGAGATGCATGTTGTCCAGTTCGGAAGGATGCGTTCTTTCTCGATCTGCACGAGGGTCTTTTTAGACAGCCCTATCGTCTGACTCATGGAGTCCTGCGTATAACCAGCTTCCGTCCTGACCATCTTGAACTTCGACTGGAGCATCTCCGTAAAAGTCTGTTTATCCATTCTTTTCTTCCTTTCACTCAAATCGGGTATTGTAAAATTTAAATGCGATAATAATACACTTTTAATATAATAATATAGATCGGGTAAAATTAAAAGGGCATATATTGAATTTCACCAAGTGTTCAATATATGCCCTATTCAGTTTTAATGCCTAAAAAGCTTTACGATTCAGCTTTTGCAGCTTCTTCGCGACGCGTCTGCTGCTCGTTGATGACGAGCGCAATCGTTGCATCACCGGTGATATTGACCATCGTACGGGTCATATCAAGCAGCCTGTCGATACCGATGATGATGCCGATCGCCGCCGGATCGAGGCCGACTGCCGTCAGTACCATGGCCAGCATGACAAGGCCGACACCCGGCACACCAGCGGTACCGATACTTGCCACCACTGCGATGATGACCACTGTGACCATCTGCATGAGCGTCAGGTCGATGCCGGAGAGCTGCGCGATGAACACCGTCGCCACCCCCTGCATGATCGCCGTACCATCCATGTTTATGGTCGCTCCGAGCGGCTGCACGAAGCTGGATATGCTTTTTCGTATCTTCAGGTTATCCTGTGCCGTCTCGAGTGAAATCGGCAGCACCGCACTGGAGGATGATGTACTGAACGCCACACCCATTGCCGGCGCAAAGTTCTTGATGAACCATACGAAGCTTTTCTTTGCCATGAACTGCACGACTGAACCATATACAAGTGCGAGATGTATGAACAGTGCAAGCAGCACGCAGATGAAGTACATGCCGAGCTGCTGGATGGCACCGAAACCGGCCTGCACGAATGCAGTCGCCACGAGGCCGAAGGCACCGATCGCCGCGAAGTATTTCATGATGGCCATGACGATCCACATCACGACATCATTCGCCTCTTCGAATAGTGCTGTCAGCCGTGCCGATTTTTCCTTGCCTGCAATCATCGCGATGCCGATGAAGATCGCAAAGGCGATGATCTGAAGCATGTTCTGCGTACCCATCGCTTCGATGATGTTCGTCGGAATCAGGTTGATGACCGTCTGGTCGAATCCCTGCTGCAGAGCTTCGCCGGTTGAACCGCCTTCAAGCTCTGATTCACGGTACTCGGACACCTCTTCAGAATCCAGGAGCTCGGACTGCCCCTCTCCAGGGTTCAGGACGTTCGCCACGATCATCGCGATGGTGATGGCGATTGCTGTAGTCGCCAGATAGAATGCGAGTGTTTTGAGACCGATGCCGCCGAGCATCTTCGGGTCACCGACATTGACGACCCCGAGCACGATGGAGATGAATACAACCGGCACCACCATCATGAAGATCATGTTCAGGAACAGCTGCCCCACCAGGTTGAATATGTACTGATCAACCCATTGCACCCAGCTTTGATCAGCCATCGGGCTGAGCACCGAGCCCACGATGATGCCGAGGATCAGGGCGATGACGATCTGTATTGTCAGTTTATTTCCCACTTTCATATTACCCCTCCAGACTTTGAAACTCCTTGATTCATTATACTTCCTTGTAACAGTTTTTGTAAACTGCTATTTGTAACCGGTTTACTCGGCGTCATCCGTGGCTTTCTAAAGTTCCACGATATTGTATTTGATGGCATAGATGACAGCCTGGGTGCGGTCGGAAACTTCAAGTTTGTTCAGGATATGGCTGACATGGGTCTTCACCGTCTTTTCACTCACATAGAGCGCCTCCCCGATCTCCTTGTTCGATTTCCCTTTGACGATCTCCCGCAGCACTTCGACTTCACGCGCCGAGAGTGCATTCTTCTCATGGGGCATATCCCCCTCGCGGTCGATCACTTCAAGAATGTTCGGGTGGATCACCTTCTCGCCCTCGATCACCTTTATAATGGAGTCGATCAGTTCCTCCGCCTCCATCTCCTTGATGATGTACCCATCCGCATGGGCGGCGAACACC
The DNA here is from genome assembly GCF_020786625.1 of Salinicoccus sp. RF5. Lineage (NCBI taxonomy): Bacteria > Bacillati > Bacillota > Bacilli > Caryophanales > Staphylococcaceae > Salinicoccus > Salinicoccus sp. RF5. The sequence goes on along the minus strand of NZ_JAJGRC010000001.1, from coordinate 23,761 downwards.
GGACGGATGTACTCTTCACTCGTATAGCTGGAGAGCACGAGCACTTTGATGCCCGGATAATGGCTTTTGATTGCGCGTGTCACTTCGATGCCGTCCATCTCGGGCATCACGAGATCCAGAAGCACCAGGTCTATATGTGAATGCTTCTCCTCCAGATAGTCCAGGACTTCCTGTCCCGTGCCGAAATCCTCGAGTACGTTGATGTTTTCCGTGGTGGACAGAAGGAACTTCATCCCTTCCCTGACGATATGATGATCGTCCACCAGTATGATGTTATACATATACTCACTCCTTCATCGGGACACTGACAACCACTTTCGTGCCCTCACCTTTTTTTGAAATGATGTCGAAAGAACCGCCGAGCTTGTGTACCCGCTCCCGCATGTTTGCAAGGCCATAGCTGTAGCCTTTGCTTTCATCGATCTCGAACCCCCGGCCCTCATCCACTATTGTAACCTCCAGCATATCCGTTCCCGCAACCATTTCAATCCGCGCTGCATTGATCCCGGAGTGCTTCCTGATGTTGTTGAGACTCTCCTGGATGACCCTGTAGAGACCGATTTCCACACGGTCGGAGACATTGTAGAAGCCGTCGACCTGTATCGTGATGCCGAGATCGAGTATGTCCGCATACTTCTCCACTGCATCGATGATGCCATTTTCAAGGCCGATCGGCTTGAGCTGCCAGATGAGCGCCTTCATCTCCTTCATCGCATGCTTCGACGTATGCTCGATCGACTGGAATGCATCCTGAACCTTCTGCTGGTCACCCAGGGATTTCGCCGCATGGGAGGTGATGCCGATCGAGAAGAGCATCTGATTCACCGAATCATGAAGATCCCGTGCAAGGCGCTGCCGCTCACGGATGATCATGTTCTCCTGCTCCTGCGCCGTCAGTTCAATGCGCTTGAGCGTTGAACCGATCTGGAAGGCGACGGATTCCAGCAGGTCCAGTTCATCCTGGGTGAATTGTTCCCTGTAGGGGCTGGCGACGTTCAGGAGGCCGAATGATTCCTCACCGGATATGAGCGGCACCGTCGCGTGATGGGTGATGCCCATGTTCTCCCCGGGATAATCCATCCTTGCCTTCTCGAGCCTGGAACAGACGAATATATTCGTAGCCGTCTTGAGTTCACGGTTGTTGTACTTGTTCACACACCAGCATTTGCCGTCGCACAGGTGATGGTACTGCTCCTTCTCGAGCGACGGCGGCAGCCGGTAGTGGGCGCTCAGTTCATGCTGGCCCTCGCTGTTGATGAAGAATATCCAGCCAGTATCGAACTCGGAATAGTCTACCAGGAGCTTCAGGGCGCCGTGGATCATCGTGCTGCGGTCGGTTTCTTCATTCAGGAACTCGGCGATATCCTTCAAAAGCTGCAGTTTGCTCTTCATCGTGACATCCTTTCTGCAAAAAGTTAATAACTTTGTAAATTAATCGTTTCCATCCATATATCATTATCACTTATAATGATATAGTATGATCTTGAAATAAAAAAGCAAACAGGAGGGATGGCATGGCCAACAATAAACTTTTCATGCAGCTCATCTTCCTCACTGCACTGGTCGCTACACTCGGCTCCCTGTATTTCAGTGAGATCAGACAGTACGTCCCCTGCGAGTTCTGCTGGTACCAGCGCATACTGATGTACCCACTCGTCATCATCTCGATCATCGGATTCATCCGTGACGACCACGGGGCAAAATACTACATCCGCGTGATGAGCGGACTCGGCATACTGCTTGCCTCCTACCACTATGCACTGCAGAAGATCAGTTTCCTGGGAGATAATTTCGCAGCATGTACTGGCGTGTCCTGCACCGTCCAGTACATCAACATATTCGGCTTCATCACGATACCATTACTCTCCCTCATTGCTTTCATACTCATCTTTATATTATCATTTATGATAAAAAGAAAATAAAAAGGAGATTCAATCATGGGCAATAAACTATTTTATGGCATCATCGCACTGATCATCGTCGCTTTCGTCGGCATCTTCATCTATATGAACAGTGCTTCAAACGATCCGGAAAACTTGAGCGACTCCGGCTACTATCCGTATACGGACAAGGACCCGGAAGAACTTGAAGGTGCGACAATCGACAAGCTTGATGACGAGAACTACCACTACAACAAGACTTTCGACGAGACCCAGGAGATCATAGACGACGGCGAAGGAGAATTCGTCTACTTCTGGAGCCCGACATGTGTACACTGCATCGCAGCCACACCATTCCTGACGGATGCATTTGATGAGACTGGCGAGGAAGTGACCCAGCTGAACATACTGGAATATGATCAGGCATGGAACGAATACGCCATCGAAGCCACACCGACGCTCGCCTACTTCGAGGACGGCGAAGAAGTCGACAGGATGACGGGCAACCCGGGCAATGCCGACGACTATGCGGAATTCATCAATACCATGACCGGGGATGAATAGATGAAGGTGAACATCCACGAAAATTTTGATGGCATGACACTTGAAGACATGCTGAAGTCACTCCACGTTCCAAAGAAGGAGCTCCATTTCCTGCGCATGTCGAAGGTCATCACAATCAATGGGGAACAGGCCCCACTTAATGCACCCATCCACACAGGGGATGCGGTCGTCCTGCCCGACACCGGAGCCGAGAGCCAGTACAAGCCGAGCTACCGCACCTGTGATGTACTTTATGAAGACAGGTACCTCGCCGTGCTCTTCAAGCCGAGGGGTGTGAAGACCCACCCGAACCAGATGAACGAGACGAACACGCTCATGAACCATGCGGTATACACGATCGAATCGGATTATCTGGAACCTGTACACCGGCTCGATCAGGAGACCAAGGGCGTGATCCTGATCGCCAAAAACCCGCTTGTCAAGAAGATGCTCGACCATATGCTGAGTGAACGGGACATCAAGCGCACCTACATCGCAAGGGTGGATACAAAGAAACGGCTCGAGCCCCAGACGATTGATGCACCGATCGCCAAAAACCCGAAGGAGCGCAACAAGTATCATGTGACCGCGAAAGGAAAGGCGGCCGTCACGCATGTCATCGAATCGAGGGTCACACCGGAATACTGTGAGCTTGAGATTGAACTTGAGACCGGCCGCACCCACCAGATCCGCGTGCACCTTGCACATGTCGGCTTTCCGGTCATCGGAGATCCGCTCTATGGAAGTTCGACACTCAGGGACCTCCAGCTCTTCAGCTATAGGATAGAGTTCACCCATCCGCTGCTCCAGAAGACGGTACGTTTGGAACTGGACAAGGAGACGCTATAAATCAGAAAACACCACTGAAACTTCATTGTTTCAGCGGTGTTTTTGTGTTTCTGCAATATTTATCAAGCACATTCCGGAGCAGCGTCAGCCCTTCTGCTGATCCGATGGATTCAGGGTGGAACTGAACACCTTCCACCGGCAGGGATTCATGTCTGATGCCGAGGATCTCCCCAAGTTCCGACTGCGCCGTCACCACGAGGCACTCCGGCAGCGTCGCTTCATCCACGACGAGGGAATGGTAGTTCATCACTTCGGACCCTTGGGACATCCCGGCGTATATGTCCGTATCCCCATGGTGGAGTTCCGAGGTCTTGCCGTGCATCAGTTTTCCTGTGCGCCTGACACTGCCGCCGAACACATGGGCGATGGTCTGATGGCCCAGGCATACGCCGAATATCGGCACTTCCCCGCTGTAGCGGCGGACGACCTCCATGGTCACCCCCGTATCTTCAGGACGCTTTGGCCCCGGTGACAGGAAGATCAGGTCCGGTGCAAGCCGGTCAATCTCGTCGAAATCAATTGCATCGTTTCTTCTCACAACGATTTCCTCACCCATCTCGCCAAGTGCCTGCACGATATTATAGGTGAAGGAATCAAAGTGGTCGATCATATATATCATTTTCCTTCCCCCTATACTTTCAGTATATTTCCATCGCTGAATATCTTTTCCGTCAGATGCACCGTCTGCTCGAGTGCGCTCGCCTTGTTGATCGTCTCCTGATATTCCGACTCCGGATCCGAATCGGCGACCACACCTGCCCCCGCCTGGATGTAGAGGTTCTGGTCCACCAATGTCATCGTGCGGATGGTGATGCAGGAGTCGATGTTCCCATCGAAGCCAAGATAGAGGATGCTCCCGCCATACAAGTTCCGCGCTGTCGGCTCAAGTTCCCTCAGGATCTGCATCGCCCGTACTTTCGGGGCGCCTGACAGTGTGCCGGCCGGGAAGGAGGAGATGAATGCATCTATCGGGGAAACGCCCCTCTTGAGCCTGCCCCTGACCTTGCTGATGATGTGCATCACGCGTGAGAAGCGGCCGATCACCATATATTCGCTGACGGACACTGAACCGTATTCGGCGACCCTGCCGATGTCATTCCGGGCAAGGTCCACCAGCATGCGGTGCTCGGCGATCTCCTTTTCATCTTCAAGCAGCTCCCTGGCAAGCCTGTCGTCCTCCTCTTTAGTAGCACCCCTTTTTCTCGTGCCAGCAATCGGGTGGATCTCAAGGTTTCCGTCCTGGACCTGCAGCTGCCGTTCCGGGGAGCTGCCGATCACTTCGAGCCCGTTGAATTTCAAGTAGTACATGTATGGGGACGGGTTCACCTTCCTCAGCACACGGTAGAGTTCAAAGCCGCTTCTTTCCGTCTTCTTGTGGAAACGCTGGGAGAGGACCGCCTGCAGTATGTCCCCCGCTTCGATGTACTCCTTAATCTTTTCGACGTCGGATAGGAACTTTCCCTTTTCGTAGTTGCTTTCAAGATCGAAGGCGGATGTCATCGGCAGCGCAGTGGGAAGCAGCAGATCGGACAGGTCGCTGTCGTGCAGAAGGTGCGTCCTGATGCGCTCGATCGTCTCCATCGATTCCTCGTAGATCTCTCCGTTGTCCCTGTCGTCATCGACCCTGGCGAAATGGATGATGTGAATCTCTTTTGAATTATGGTTGTATACGAGCAGCGATCGGCAGAAGAGTAGGTGGTAGTTCGCAATCTGCACCGCCTCCTCCGGTGCCCTCGGCACCGGTTCGTAGTCGGATATCGCATCATAGCTGATATAGCCTACCCCGCCGCCTTTGAAGGGAATATCCATCTCGGGTATCTTCACCTCAAGACGGCCGAGCGTCTCTTCGAATGCCTCCTTGAACGAAGGCAGCGTCAGACGGCTCCCCCGCTCAAGATCATGGACTGTGAACCGGCGTCCGGTTTCCCTGATTTCGACCATCGGGTCCAGTCCGATGAAGGAGAAGTTAGACCACGCTGATTCGGGTTCCTGACTTTCCAGCATATAGACTGCTTCATCCTTTAAAGAATGAAACATCTGTACAGGCGTCAGCAGATCGGTGCTGAACGATTCGATCACCGGTACAGTGCGGTGATTCCCGGCATCCTTCAAAAATTCCTCATACGTGGTCATATCTTCACCTCATTATTTTAGTTATATCTAGACAGTCTAAACAATTCAGAAAACAAAGTCAATTGCAAAGAGGCCGGAGACTTCCGTCCCCGGCTCAAATCCATTCTATTTTCTTCGTTTGAAGCGGTCCTTCACTTTGAGCAGCAGCTGATTCTCCTTCTGGACGAGTTGCTCCCTGCCGCTCCTCTCGGCGCGGCGCATCAGTTCGACCTGGGCGCTGTTCGGTTCATGCTCATTATCGACATATTCATAGGTGCCGTCCGGCTTCTGTACACGTGCTTTGATGTTGTCCATCAGATAGAGCCTGTTGATGGACTTTATCTCTTCAAGGATTGCCGTACTCTTGATCGGGAAGAGGATCTCCACCCGCTTGATCATGTTGCGGGTCATCATATCTGCGGAGGAGAGGAACATCTTCTCTTCACCGTTGTGATGGAAGTAGTAGATTCTGGAATGCTCCAGGAATCTGCCCACGATGCTGATGACCCGGATATTGTTGCTGACACCTTCAATGCCCGACTTCAAACAGCAGATGCCCCGGATCACAAGATCGACCTTCACGCCCTCCTGGGAAGCCTGCATCAGCTTGTTGATGATCTTCTTGTCGGTCAGCGAGTTCATCTTGGCGAATATATAGCCCTTGCCATGCATCCTGTGCAGTTCAATTTCCTTGTCGATATATTCCGCAAAAAGATCGCGTATATCGAAAGGCGCCACATACAATGACTCGTAGTCCGGCTTCAGCGAATAGCCGCTCAAGTAGTTGAAGAAGTTGATCGCATCATTACCGATATCCTCATCGGTCGTCACGAGACCCATGTCGGTGTAGAGTTTCGCGGTGGAATCATTGTAGTTTCCTGTACCCAGATGGACATACCTGACGAGCTTCTTGCCGACCCGTTTGACCACAAGCGTGATCTTGCTGTGCGTCTTCAGATAATGCATGCCGTATATGACGTGGCATCCTGCATCTTCAAGCTCCTTCGCCCACTGCACGTTGTTCTCCTCATCGAAACGCGCCTTCAGTTCAACGAGCACCGTCACCTGCTTGCCATTCTCTGCAGCCCGCTTCAGCGCCTCGATGATCGGGGAATCGCTTGACACCCGGTAGAGCGTCTGCTTGATCGCAAGAACATCGGGGTTCTCGGCCGCCTCACGCATAAATTCGACAATCGGCTGGAAGCTTTCGAAAGGATGATGGAAGAATATGTCCTCCTTCAGCGCCTTGTCATATATGTTCGCCCCGGAAAGGAATTTCGGCTCCTGGGGTGTGAACGGCGGGTATGTCAAATGCGGGAACCTGTCGCCGAGGGAGGCGGTCAACCCGAACAGGAAAGTCAGATCGAGTGGGCCGTGGAACTTGTAGACATCCTGTTCATACAACCCCAGCTCATTGCGCAGGAATGAACCATTGATGGTGTCATTTCTGCTTATATCGATTTCAAGTCGTACTGCTGCCCCCTTAGTCCGCTCCTTGAGGAACCTTTCGATTTCAATCAGCAGGTCCGCCGCTCCCTCTTCATGTATCGTCAAATCTGCATTCCTTGTAATCCTGAAAGGGAATGTCCGGTCGATCCTATACCCTCTGAACAGTTTGTTGATGTGCATTTCAATGATGTCTTCAGCCAGTACGATATAGGTCCTGCCTGCATCTTCAAGTTCATAATAGCGCCTGATGACCGTAGGCAGCTGGACGATGGCAGCCTGGTCGCCTAATTCGTTCGACAGATTTATGAATATGTTTATCTTTTTATTCATCAACTTCGGGAACGGACGATAGGCATCGATTCCAAGAGGGGTAAGAGACGGAAATATTTCTGTATCGAATATTTCCTCAAGTTCATCCTGAAGATGATCCGGGAGTTCATATGGCCGCTTCAGATAGATGTCATAAGCTTCCAGTTCCCCCATGAGACGATGGAAATAGTCGTACTGCACAGTACTGTTCTCGCGGTTCAGCGCACTGATGCCCTCAAGCTGCTCCCCCGGGGTCATCTGCGTCTTCGTATCAGGCTCATGATAGTTCATCTTCACCTGATCCTTCAGTCCAGCCACCCGAACCATGAAGAACTCATCGAGATTCGAGCTGGTTATCGCCAGGAACTTCAATCTCTCAAGAAGCGGGTTGTTGGGATCCGCCGCTTCTTCAATGACTCTGTAATTGAATCTGAGCCAGCTCAACTCTCGATTGTTATAATATTCCTTATCATTCAATCGATATGCCATCACTATTCTCCTACTCCCTCTAAATTAAAGATAAATGTTAAACTTCAACAAACCTGATATCGAGATCTTTATCCATAATTTTTTCTATGTGTTTCTTCTGCCTGATTGCCTGATACTCCTCGGCAATCGGATCTCCCTTATATTTGACTGTCATGATCATGTCATCCCCATCCTCCTCAAGATAGAGGTCCTGGACGATGCCCGTGTTGGAGACGTTCAATGCATTGGAGAACTTCAATATGCTTCCGAGCGTCAGCAGTACATCGAGGTCGCTGCTGTCGAACCACCCCGACTCCTCGGCATAGAACTTGAGCAGCGTCTTGTTCTTGAAGCTCGCCATCAGGGCAAGCCTGACCCTGTCCTCGTGTACGATGCCGTTGATGTTGCTGTTGGATATTATATAGTACGTATGCTGGCTCGTCGCATCACGGTCGATGAACGATCCCAGATAGAAGATATGCGCTGCATTCTTCATCAGATATTTCTCATGCTTGCCGGTCTTTATGAAATCGAAACGGGCGAGCTCATGATAGATGCGCTCTGCAATCTCCTGCCGCTTTTCACCTTCACTCTTCAGTATGTTGAAGTCACTGGCGAGTTCCATGAGCGAGTCCCGGAAAATGTGGTATTTGTTGAAGGCGGCCGGATAATCCTTCGAGATGATCGACATCGCCATACCTTCACGCAGCCCCTTGCGGCTGAACTTGAACTCTTCCGCCCTGACGAGGTCGTAGAGTGACTTGAAGACGATGGCACTCGGCAGGATAATGTCGCTCCTGTCCTTGCTGAGGCCGTCGATGTCGTCAAGGTCGTCGCCTTTGGTGCTTTCCAGCAGGTCGTATACATCTTGCAGGTCATTGCGGTCCATCGAATACCCATGGACGCCTGCGATAGGATAGTTGACGGAGGATTGGTGGATGCGCGCAATGTTACGCGCACTACCGCCGATCGCCAAGATCGGCACCCGTCTTTTGGCCAGCCATTTGACCGATTTCAGCTGCTCCTTGACATACTTCTCGGTCTCTTCGAGCGCATCTTCATCGTTATGATCCTTGCCCTCGAAGAACATGGATTTCAATGTGACGACCCCGAAGGGCAGGCTGACGGAATGGATGAGCTCCTTGTTCTCGAAGAAGTTGAGTTCGGTGCTCCCCCCGCCTATATCAATCGTCACTGCATCCATGTTGCTGATCGTATGGACGACGGCATGATAACCGTAATAGGCCTCTTCCTTACCGGTAATGACTTTGATTTCCATGCCGACCTCTTTTTTCGCCCGCTCCAGAATATCTTCGACGTTGACGGACTGCCTGATCGCTGCCGTCGCAACAGGATAGATTTCCGTCACATCATACTTCTCGCTGATCTTCTGGAAGCTGCCGAGGATGGAGAGGAGGTTGTCGATCCCCTCCTCGGCCATCACATTGTCTTCATCCAGATATCTGGCCAGCCTGGCAGGCGTCTTGATGTTCTGCAGCTCCTTCAGTCCGGTCTCTTCATTGTATTCGAAAAGTACAAGGCGTACAGTGTTGGAACCGATATCCACAAGTCCGATTCTTTTCATAAGTAAGCTCCTAATCTTTGGATTGGATCATATCTTCCGGATTGATCCATTCATCAAACTGCGCTTCAGTGAGGTGGCCGGATTCGACTGCCGACTCTTTGAGTGTAATTCCCTTTTCATGGGCATTCTTCGCAATCTTGGCTGCGTTTTCATAGCCGATATGCGGATTGAGTGCAGTCACCAGCATCAATGAATTGTTCAGGAAGCGTTCAATGTTCTCTTCTATTGGTTCTATTCCCACTGCACACTTATCATTAAACGTGTTCATGCCATCTGCCAGCAGATAGATTGACTGCAGTGTGTTGAAAAGGATGACCGGCTTGAAGACGTTCAGTTCGAAATTGCCCTGGGACGCTGCAAATCCGACTGCTGCATCGTTTCCGAACACTTGGGTCGCGACCATCGTGAGCATTTCGGACTGGGTCGGGTTGACTTTGCCCGGCATGATGGATGAACCCGGCTCATTTGCAGGGATTTCAATCTCTGCGATGCCTGCCCTCGGGCCGGAGGCCAGCCATCTGACATCATTGGCGATCTTCATCAGATCTGCCGCCAGTGCCTTGAGCGCCCCATGGAGATAGACCACTTCATCATGTGCAGTAAGCGCATGGAACTTGTTCTCGGATGAGACGAATTCATAGCCTGTCTGCTTCGAGATCTCCTTTGCCACGCGGTCGCCGAATTCCGGATGTGCGTTGATGCCTGTGCCGACTGCCGTACCGCCGATTGCGAGGTTTGTAAGCTGTCTCTTGGATTCGTTCACCAGTGTCTCACACTTCTCGAGCATGTATCTCCATCCACTGATTTCCTGACCGAGCGTCAACGGTGTCGCGTCCTGCAGGTGTGTCCGGCCGATTTTGATGATGTCCTTGAACTGCGCCTCTTTGTCCGCGAATGTCGAACGGAGTACACCGAGTGCAGGTACAAGCTGCTCCTCGACCGCCTGATACAGCGCAACATGCATTGCTGTCGGGTAGGTGTCGTTGGAACTCTGGGATTTGTTCACGTCATCATTCGGGTGGACCTTTTCGCCGCTCCCCTTTTCCTCGAGATATTCATTTGCCACATAGCTGACCACTTCGTTGACGTTCATGTTGCTCTGCGTCCCGCTCCCCGTCTGCCATACGACAAGCGGGAAGTGCTCGTCTAGTTCACGTGCGATGATCCTGTCGCAGGCATGGACGATCGCTTCCTTCTTGTCTGCTGAAAGCTTTCCGAGATCATGGTTCGATACGGCAGCCGCCTTCTTCAGATGGGCGAATGCTACGATGACCTCGATCGGCATCTTCTCCTTGCCCACTGGGAAGTTCTGTCTGCTCCTCTCCGTCTGTGCAGCCCAGTATTTGTCACCAGGAACTTTAATTTCACCGATCGTATCTTTCTCTATTCTATATGACAATTAAAAAACCTCCTGAAAAATTAGTATTCATAGAATATTTTATACTAATTTACAGAAGGATTCATCTGTTATTCATTATTTTCCCCGTCTTCCGGTTCCATACCATGCGATTCATCATCGGAAGAATCAATCGGATAGTCGGCGTTCTGGGAAAGCTGTTCCATTTCCTTCCCCAGCGCCTTCACATCTTCCATATCTTCAGTCATCTCATTTTCGTCCGGTTCAATGTCGTTCCTGTAGTCGATATCCTTGTCCTTTTTCATGTTCTCCCCCGTTCCTAGGCGAATTCGGAAGTGTAGTAGTCGACGATGTCCTGGTCGAGCCGGGACGCCGCTTCAGTATCCATGACCACCGTCACCATGCGGTGCTTCTTCACTTTCCCGAAGTCATCCTTGTCATTCTCGACCGCATCATAAAGATCCCTGATGGCATCCGCCTTGTCGTTGCCTGTAGCCACAAGGATGAGTTCCCTTGAGTCGAACAGCTGGTCGTTGCCGTCTGAATCGTTGTAGCCGAGATTCTTGTTCGCACCGATCGAGAGGACTGCAAGATTCAGCTGATCCTTGTCGTCCAGCACCTTCTTCATCGAATCCACAGTACCGTCACGCTTCAGCTGATTATCCGGGATATCCAGTTTTTCGAATATTTCCGTGTCCCCATCCTTGTTGATGGTCACGAGGTATATCTGTGAGAAATCAGCCGGATGCTGTTTGGATTCGCCGACAAATTTCTGGTAGGCCCAATCCAGTTCTTCATTCATTTCAAGACCCATCACGCTGGTTGGATTATTATGGACCTGCTTTCTGATGATATCAGCAAGATAGATGCTGACCAGTTCCTTGTCCTTGAAGATCTTAAAGTTCATTGCCATGTTGATTCCTCCTAGATTTCTCAATGTCTTTTATATTCTACCCTCATCGGAACTATTTCTAACAAAACTTTTCCCCCTTTTCAGCTTTTTTCTTTTCATCATATGGTTTATAATGTGTATATGTATGGAAATATAGGAGGCGCTAGTTTATGAAAGCATTTCTGATACTCATGGTAAGCATATCCTTCATCACCGCCATCCTCTCTTCAAGCCGTGACTCCGAATGGGGCTACAAGGATGACGGAGATGAAAAGCTCAGTCAATAGAAATAAAGCCATGCGGGATATCCCGCATGGCCTTATTTTTTTACTGGCCGAGGAAGCCTTGACCCTTCACCACCTGATCCACATCAAGGCGCTGCTTCTTGCTGAGCATGCCGATGACCTGGTCGCTCCAGGAATCATCCCGCTTGCCGCCTGAGCGCTCCTTATAGTACGCACTGATGCGTGCGTCATAACTGTCGATCGCATCCTTCACCTCTGCGACCGGTGTATAGGTATTCTCGTGGTAGACCGCTTCGAATGGCAGCCTTTCCTTCTGGCTGCCTTCCTGATCGGGTATGCCGACCACCATACCGAACAGGGGAACGACTCCTTTCGGCAGTTCCAGAATCTCTATGACGCGTGCCATGTCATTCCTCAGTGAGCCGATGTAGCACATGCCGAGTCCCATGCTTTCAGCTGCCACCGCGAGGTTCTGGGCAGCGAGTGTCGCATCGACAGTGCCCACGATGAGCTGCTCGGTCTTGTCATGATCGATCGGCGTCCCCTTCTCCTTGGAAAGTTCGACATGACGATTGTAGTCCATCAGGAAGACGAACAGGTGCCCGTTGTGCTCCACATACGGCTGGGTGCTGATCTCCCTGAGCGCCGCTTTCTTGTCGGGATCCGTGACGCCGAGGATGCTGTAGGCCTGTACATAGCTTGATGTACTCGCCGCCTGGGCAGCGGTGACGAGTTCCCGGATTGTATCTTCATCCAGACGCTCATCCTTGAACTTGCGGATGGAACGGTGGTTCTTCAATAGCTCGATCACTTGGTTCATTGTATTGCCTCCTAATTTAGTTGTGGAAAGTCCTGCTGTTTCAGCGCCTCGTATATCAATATGGCTGCTGTGTTGGAAAGATTGAGGGACCTGACCTTGTCATTCATCGGTATCCTGAGGGACGTATCACTGTACTTCTCCCTCATCCACTCCGGAAGGCCTGAAGTCTCCCTGCCGAAGATGAAGTAATGCTCGGTGTCCCGGCTGCTGAAGTCCATGTCTGCATAGGACTGCTCTGCAAACTTGGTGAGCAGGTAGTATGTGCCCTCCGTGGCTTCGAAGAAATCTTCCACTGAATCATGGTAGATGACATCGATATGCGGCCAGTAGTCGAGGCCTGCACGTTTCAACATCTTGTCATCGGTGGAGAAGCCGAGCGGCCGGATCAGATGGAGTGTCGTATCCGTGGCCGCACATGTGCGGCCGATATTCCCTGTATTCGATGGTATTTCCGGTTGATATAGAACAATATGGTTTGGCATTGCAACCTCCTAGGCGACTTCCTGGATGCCCTTCAGCATTTCATCCTTGACTGATTCGTCCGTTTCCATTTTATATCTTTCATTTATATAATCAAGTGCGCGGTCCCCGAGAATCCGGCCAATGGCCCAGTAGGCCGTCCCTTTTATGACCGGACGGGGATCGTTCTCCGCCACACGCTTCAGCGTGTCGACGGCCGACTCCTCCTTGAAGTGGGCAAGCGCGATGATGGCATTGCGTTGGATGGGTTTCTTCCCTCTCCAGACCCCGGCCAGATGACCATAGGTTTCCTTGAACTCCTTATTGGATATCTCAAGCAGTCCAGTCAGCTCGGGCTTCAATATTTCGGGTTCGAGCACGATGTCTGCATGATGGTCCGTATTGATGCCCTTGTTCCTCGGACAGACCTGCTGGCAGGTGTCGCAGCCGTACAGGCGGTTGCCGATCTTGCCTCGGTATTCATCCGGCAGGAACCCCTTCGTCTGGGTGAGGAAGGAAATGCACTTCTGCGAATCCAGCTGACCGTTCCCGACAAGTGCTCCCGTCGGGCACCGGTCGACGCATAGATTGCAGTCGCCGCAGGAATCGATCAGCTCTTCGTCGGGCGGGAATGGGTAGTCCGTGATCATTTCACCGAGATAGGAGTATGTCCCGAGCTCCGGGTTGATCACAAAGCCGTTTTTGCCGATGTAGCCGAGACCGCTGCGCCGCGCCACTTCCCGGTCACTGAGCACACCTGTATCCACCATGGACCGGCACTCGATGGAAGGGTCCAGCGTCTTTATATATTCTTCCAGGCTGGCAAGCCTTCTGTTCAGTAGCGTGTGGTAGTCGACACCCCATGAAGCCCGAGCGAACGTGCCGCGCCGTTCACCCTTTCTGCTCTTGGGAGCGTCCGGCAGCCGGTTCGGATAACCGACCGCAATGGAGATGATGCTCCTTGCCGAGCCAAGCGAGAGGCGGGGATCCGTCCGTTCATCCACCGACCCCTTCTCGAATCCGGAAGCATATCCCCTCCTGTGATAATCGATGAGCTTCTCCCTGAATTCCGCGAAAGGTTCCGCGTGGGTGAAGCCGATCTGATCTATCCCTATCGAATGCGCATAATCGACCACTTTCTTCTTGAATTCGGATCGTTCCATCTCTTCACCTGCTTTCAAAACTCCAGCCGTAGTCAAATTCAACTAGATATTATACTACCTGCCCCGCCTTTTGACAATCAGCCGTGGCTACCCCTCAGGTAATCCTTTCGCCATTCCTCCTCAGGCACCATGCTGCCGCCCGTGCTCCAGACGATATGTGTGGCGTTCCGGATTCCAGGGCGCTCCATATTCTGGTGAAGAATGGCAGGGCCCAGCAGGCCAGCTGCTGCAGACGGCTCGATCTTCATACCCTCGCGGTCGTACAGTTCAGCCAGGAGCGTATACATTTCATCATCCTGGACAGTGTAGAACGAATGGATACTCCCTGTGAGGAGCTTCCCTGCAAACTTTGAGGGCCTCCCGACTGCGAGCCCATCAGCGATGGTCCGGTTATCGAGACCGATATCCCGCACAGATACTTCATCATGCTTCCCCGTGATCATGCCGAGCATCATGCATGGTGATTGTACAGGTTCGGCGAACACCGGATGGACCGCATCACCGAATACGTGCTTCAGGCCGAAGCTAACGCCTCCTGGGGCGCTTCCGACCCCGCATGGGAGATAGACATAGAGTGGATGTTTTTCATCCACAGTGATGCCCTGTGCCTCAAGCTGCTTTTCAATACGCAGTGCAGCCACAGCATAACCGAGGAAGAGCGGTTCCGAATCTTCATCGTCGACAAAATAGCCTTTGTCATCACGCAAGGCTTCTTCCCGGCCCTCTTCCACCGCTCTGCTGTAGTCGTCCTCATGCTCGACCACTTTTACGCCATTGTGGCGCAGCATGTCCTTCTTCCACTGCTTCGCATCACTCGACATGTGGATGACGACCTTGAATCCAAGGGCCGCACCGATGATGCCGATGGAGAGGCCGAGATTCCCGGTCGATCCGCAGACGATGGTGTATTCCGAAAAGAACTTCCTGAACTTCTCCGAATCAAATTGTGCATAGTCTTGAGTCTGGTCGATGATCCCGTGCTCCAGGGCAAGGTCTTCGGCATGCTTCAGCACTTCATAGATGCCGCCGCGCGCCTTTACGGAGCCCGACACCGTGAGACTGTCATCCGCCTTGATGTAGAGCGGTCCATCTATGGATGTCCCATACCTTTCGCCAAGAAAATCCTTCATCCCTTCTGCCTGTACCAATGGCGACTCGATGATGCCGCCCTGCGCTTTCGTCTCCGGAAAGGCAGATTCCATGAAAGGCGCAAAACGGCTCAATCGCCTGTCTGCCTCCATGATGTCTTCGTGCTTCAGAAAGGCGTCTGGAGCATCCGTTTGGAATGCCGTATAGTATTCATTCTTCCAGAACACCGACTCGCCGGCAGCCATCTGACCGATGATCGGATGCTGATCAATCAACCGGTTCTTCATGATCATCCTCCTGTCCACTGTTGAACATGGCATTTCTGATGCGCTTCGGCATCATCACGACGGATGCATCAAGGTCGAGCGGCTGGAAAGTCTTATCGATGCACTCGTCAAAGAAATCGACCAGCTGCTGGTTGATCTTGAGATCCTCATCATCCTCCATATCACTCTCCTGCACACTGTACCAGTAGAGGTATTCATGGTTGCCTTCCTGTTCCCTGAATATCGTCTCTACGTACATCTTCTCGCCCTCGAGTGTAAGTAGCGCATCCTCCATGTTCTCCTCTATATACTTCATCCATTCATCTACTTTATGGCTTTTATTTGCCTTCACCTTGAATTTGGTCAGTTCTACTCTCACATGTCTTCCCCCTGTCATTGCTTTGATCGGCAGGTCACCGCCTGCCTTCCCATTCTTCATAAAACTGCTCCAGATACACTTCCATGAACTGATGGCGCGCTTCCGCCACATTTTTGGCAGCATCCGTATGCATCAGATCCTTCAGCCTGAGCAGCTTTTCATAGAAATGGTTGATCATGGTATTGTCTTCCTTGCTGTATAGTTCGAAAGTCAGTTCCTCGCGTGCAGTCCGGTCCGGGTCATAGAGCGCGTGCCGCTTATTCCCCCCATATATGAAAGTGCGTGCAATACCGACTGCACCGAGTGCATCAAGACGGTCGGCGTCCTGCACGATCGCATCCTCCACGGTAGCGACTTCGACGGTATTGTTCCCGCCCTTGTAGGAAACCGCCTGCATGGCGTGGATGATGCGTTCGATCACATCTGCCCCGACTCCGCGCGCTTCGAGGAATGTCTTTATCACTTCAATCTGTGCATATTCATCATCAGTCAGCTTATAGTCGATCATGTCATGGAAAAGGGCTGCGACCTCTATGATGAATCGGTCTCCCCCCTCTTCTGCCTGGAGCATGCGTGCGTTATTATATACACGCATGACGTGCCAATAGTCATGTCCCGTACTGTCCGAATCGTGGAATTCATATACCCGTGCCTTTGCGTCTTCGATGATGCTGTGGTGATCCATAATCCATACTCCTTTTAAATTTCATGCTGGAACCTGCACTGGTTCATTCACCGGCTATTATATCATGATTGCGGTGTCCGGTTGTTCCATAAAAAAACGGGATCCATGCCAAAAGCATCGTCTCCCGTTTTGATATGCATCAGCCATATTACGATAATGGGAAGCATGGTTCATCTTCTTTATATATTCCAATAAATTATAGCAATGCCTCTATTTTTAATAAACTACACTATAGACCTCCGCACTATGAAAAACCGGTCTGGAGCCAATAGTTGGCTTCAGACCGGTCTGCAAGAAATATCTTCATCTTCTATGCCTATTCACTTTTTTCGGAGAACTGGAGCTCCAGCTGTGCCTTTACATCCTTGCTCACCAGTACACCGCCTGTTTCCAGCTGCTGGTTCCATGTCAGTCCGAATGCTTCACGGTTGATCGTGAACTCGGTTTCGAAGCCGTGGACTTCCTGTCCCCAGGGGTTTGTCCCCTTGCCATTGTACTGGAGGTCGATTGTCATTTCCTTCGTGATGCCGTTCATCGTCGTCTCACCTGTCACCGATACAGTATCCCCGGACTTATTGACATTACTCGATTTGAACGTGATTTTCGGATTCTTTTCCACATTGAAGAAATCCTCTGATTTCAAATGTGCGTCCCGGTCTTCATTTTTGGTGCTTATGCTGTTTACATCTATTTCTGCATGGACTTCAGCGTCCTCGAAAGTTTCGAGACTATTCGTTTTTACTTCAAAATGAAAATCTTCGAAGTGCCCCTTCACCTTTGATACCATCATGTGCTTTACCTGGAATCCCACTTCAGAGTGGGCTGGATCTGTTACGAACGTTGTCATCGTCAAAAACCTCCAATAATTATTATCTCTAATTCAAGATAATTATATTTTACATCACTTACTTACTTTAAGCAAGTTAATTATTAAATATATATAAATGATGAGGATTTGTTTCGTTTCATCTTCTATGGGAAATAATGAAGTAATTGCAAATATGGTCAGAGGAGGAACTTCAATGGCAATAGTTGCGGCAACGACGGAAGGGTCCATAACCATACACCGGAACATATCAATAGGGAGATACAGGATGACATTCAGCGCAGCATCGATCATTATCGGGCAAAAGACGAAAAGGATATCAGAGAACGTATTGATGCATTGGAGAGGGAGTGGAACACTGAACGGGTCCTGGAGGCGAACGCCAGCACCCTGGTCATCATCGGCAGCATATTGGGTGCCTCCGTCAGCAGAAAGTGGAATCTGCTTCCCGGAATCGTCGGTTCGTTCCTGCTCCAGCATGCAATCCAGGGGTGGTGCCCGTCCCTATCAGTAATACGCCGTCTCGGCATCAGGACGCCGGGGGAAATAAACCAGGAGAAAAATGCGCTTGAAGACCTCCTCGAATGACATCAAGAGTACACTTGACAGAAAATTCTTTATACTTTAAAGTATTATTTAATATAATAATCGAACTCTTATCGAGAGAGGCGGAGGGACTGGCCCAACGAAACCTCAGCAGCGGACCCCAGGTACCGTGCTAATTCCAGGAGCACTGCTCGAAGATGAGATGAATGGATGATGATCATCCCCAATTTATCCACTTCGGACAATTGGGGATTTTATTATATTAATATTATTGGAAAGAGGGATCAGCATGACGAAAACGGCAGTCGAAGCACCATTCAGGGCGGATCACGTGGGGAGCCTGCTGCGGCCCGACAGCATACATAGGGCGCGCAAGGACCATCAGGAGGATAGAATCTCCTATGAACAGCTGAGGGAGATCGAGACCGAAGAGATCAGGAAAGTGGTCGACAAGCAGATTGAAGTGGGCCTCAAGGCGGTCACCGACGGCGAATTCAGAAGGCGCTTCTGGCATACCGATTTCCTTGAACACCTGGATGGCGTGGAAGGCTACGTCCCAGATACCGGGTTCCAGTTCGACGGCATCGAGACCGAGCGGTATGATGTACGCGTTACAGGGAAAATCGCATTCAATAAAGAGCACCCGCATATAAAGGACTTCATCGAATTCAAGGAGATCGTCGGCGACCGGGCGGTGCCTAAACAGACGATTCCAAGCCCGAACCAGATGTTCAATGCCGGCATCCGGAACCAGGATATATATCCCGATGTCGAAACATATGCCAAGGATGTCATCAAGGCCTATCAGGATACGGTACAGGCGTTCTATGATGCAGGGTGCCGCTACCTCCAGTTCGATGATGTATACATTGCGGGGCTCAATGCGCCGGAGATTCCATTCAATGACAGCGGCTATGACAGGGAATCCCTGATTCATCTGGCACTGAGGGTGCTCAACGGCGTACTCGAACAGAAACCTGAGGACATGGTCATCACCACACATCTCTGCCGCGGGAACTACAGGTCGAAATGGGCATTCGAGGGCAGCTACGCCAAAATCGCCCCCGTGCTCTTTGCCAAGGAGAAGGTTGACGGATTCTTCCTCGAATATGACGATGACCGTTCCGGAGACTTCGAACCGCTCTCCTACATTCCTAAAGAAGGTCCGCGGGTTGTCCTTGGACTGTTCACCTCAAAGCATGGTGAGCTCGAGGATGAAGATGTGATCAGGGAACGGGTTGCGGAAGCATCGAAATATGTTTCCAAAGATCAGCTCTGTCTGAGTCCCCAATGCGGCTTCGCCTCTACACACCACGGCAATGAACTTACTGAAGAAGCCCAGTGGAAGAAACTTGAATATATCGTATCGCTTGCAGAGAAACTTCTGTAAGAATAGAAATAAGGCCCCGTTGAGGCCTTATTTTTATGGATGCTGTAATGTCCGGTTGAAGAATTCGAGTATCTTACTGTTCATGTCATCGATGTTCTCCTGATGCATGTAGGTATGCCCTTCATTTTCATATGCCGTGAACCCGACATACTGTCCGTTCTCCTTCATCGCCTCCACCATCTGGACCGATTCGCTGTATGGGACACGGGCGTCATGGTGGCTGTGGAAGACCATCAGCGGCACCGATATATCCTTACTTCTCGAGAGGGGCGAGATGTCGTCCAGAAACGCACCTGATTCTTCTATCGAGCCGTATTCTGCAGCACGCAGCGCCCTTCTCCACGGCGGTGTATGTTCGAGGAAGGTCCTGAGGTGCGAGATGCCGACGATATCTACTGCAGAGGCCCAAAATTCGGGATGATGGGTAACCAGAAGAAGCGTCATCAGCCCGCCATAGCTCCTGCCCATCACCGAGATGCGGGAGTCTTCAGCCCTTCCATCCTCCACCAGATGACGCCTCAGTTCGATAACATCCTTCATCGCATCCAGGCGCTTCTCCTTGTCATCAGCTTCAAGATAGCTGCGTCCATAGCCTTTGCTGCCCCTGATATTCGGCACAACGACCTGGTAACCTGCCCTGTTCAGCTGGTAATAGAGCGCATTGAATTCCGGCCTGGCCTGCGATTCCGGACCTCCATGTATATGGATGACAGTCTTCTTCCCTTCCTGGTCCGTCTCATATATGAAATATGGCACTTCCAGATCGTCGAATGAATGATAGGATGATAAGCGCCACGAAACTTCCGACACCTGATCAGTGTTTCCGAGCACAGTTTCCATCTCACCGGTTTCAAGTGAATGCCGGCATATTCGATGCGGCTGGTCGACCGAGGAATGGATCAGGAACAGCTCCCGCCCTTCTCCGTAGGCCAAAGAATGCACGACGCCATCGCCTATGACCCCCAGTTTCTCGGTCGACGATGTTTCAAGATCCATCCGATAGAGTACGGATTGTCCATTCTCATTGCACGAAAGAATCGCTTCCGTCTTGTCTACGGATACTTTGAAATGTTCAACGTCCCATTCGAATGCAGTGAGCCGCCGATGACTGTCCTCTTCCACGTTGATTTCATGGACGTTCATATATCCATCATGCATGTCGCTGAGGCACAGGCACCTGTCTTCATGGAACTTGAAGGCGGAGAATCGGGCTTCGGGTAACGGCACATCCTCCATTTCATCCTTATCCATATCATAGATCATCAGCGCTTCATCAATGTTATTCACATCTTTCGACAGCAGCAGTCTGTCCGCAGGGAGTTCGGAAATGAAATGGACTGGTCCCCCAAAAGTTCGAAGCACTCTGACAGATCCTTTGGCATGGACAAGGCAAAGGTCAAAATTGGAGGATTCATGGTGGTTGCGGACCATGGTATATATGTTCTGATCATCATCATATTCCCCATAATGGTGGAAGTAGTCGGGATCTTCAATCAGCGTCCCGATCCCCTCCCCGTCCATCATGTGGAACTGGTTCCGCTCGTTTCCATGGTAGTCCACTGCGATTGTAATCTGTCCGTCTTCAAGCCAATAGTTCTTGACGTTCTGTTCGAGCCTGGTGAGCTGCATTTTCCTGCCTGTTGACGGATTGAACTTCCACAGCTGGTGCATGCCGCTTTCACTGCTTATGAAATATAATACCTTCTCTTCCCTACTGTATTTCAGATTCATATATTTGGTGAATGTCCCCATCATGTTTCCCCTTTATCTATGACTTTCATCCCATTCTACTATATTAAATGACTTTTCTGTCAACTTTGGGTGTTAATGGGGACAAATACGAATGAAGGGAGCTTCCAATTATGAAAGTCAAGACACTGAGTGCGATGACGGAAAAAGGTCTCGAAAAGAAAGTGAATGGATTCCTCGATGAAAATCAAGAACTGGAGATCCTCGACATCAAATTCTCCTATGGCAGTTCATACGCTGTCCTGGTAATCTACAGGGACTAAAAGAAGCCCTGCACTTCAATTTCCTGAAGTGCAGAGCTTCTCTATTTTGATAATAACGGTAAAGGAAATATTATCTCCTCTGGAGTATTTCTTTTACCAGAACTGCAACGTTCTTCGTCTTGTCGTTGTTACTCGTACTATCTCCTCCTTGTATTGTTAAGACGCAAAAAAGCAGCCAGATGAAATGATTCATTCTGACTGCCTTCGGGCAATTATTAAACATATCATTTATATTGTTTTGGAAACAAGTTATACCACCGGTCGGGATCGAACCGACACTCCCGCAATGGGAACTGGATTTTGAGTCCAGCGCGTCTGCCAATTCCGCCACGGTGGCCCAGTATTAATAGAATTATAAAGCGGAAGATAGGATTTGAACCTATGTCTTGCTTCAGGTAGAAGCATGTTCTGAACACTGAACTACTTCCGCATGGGAATAAGAAATTGGAGGCGCCAACCGGATTTGAACCGGTGATAGAGGATTTGCAGTCCTCGGCCTTACCCCTTGGCTATGGCGCCTCAAAGCTGGGCTAGCAGGATTCGAACCTGCGCATGACGGTACCAAAAACCGTTGCCTTACCGCTTGGCGATAGCCCAATAAAAATGGGGCGGATGATGGGAATCGAACCCACGAATGCCGGAGCCACAATCCGGTGCGTTAACCACTTCGCCACAACCGCCATATGGCAGGGGTAGTAGGAATCGAACCCACACCAAAGGTTTTGGAGACCTCTATTCTACCATTGAACTATACCCCTATATATGGAGGGGGGCAGATTCGAACTGCCGAACCCGAAGGAGCGGATTTACAGTCCGCCGCGTTTAGCCACTTCGCTACCCCTCCGTCATGCGTATCAAAAAATGGTGCCGGCCAGAGGAATCGAACCCCCAACCTACTGATTACAAGTCAGTTGCTCTGCCAATTGAGCTAGACCGGCAACACAAATGGTGGTTCAGGACGGAATCGAACCGCCGACACTGTGAGCTTCAATCACATGCTCTACCGACTGAGCTACTGAACCACTTGAATTTTAAATGGCGGTCCCGACGGGAATCGAACCCGCGATCTCCTGCGTGACAGGCAGGCATGTTAACCGCTACACCACGGGACCACATAAAAAATAAATTGCGGGAGGTGGATTTGAACCACCGACCTCCGGGTTATGAGCCCGACGAGCTACCAGACTGCTCTATCCCGCGATAATAATAATGGCGGAGGAAGAGGGATTCGAACCCCCGCGGGCCGTTAAGCCCCTGTCGGTTTTCAAGACCGATCCCTTCAGCCAGACTTGGGTATTCCTCCGTATGATATGAAAATAAAACGATGGTGGACCTTGCAGGACTCGAACCTGCGACCCAACGGTTATGAGCCGTTTGCTCTGACCAACTGAGCTAAAGGTCCAATATGGCGGCGGAGGGGATCGAACCCCCGACCTCACGGGTATGAACCGTACGCTCTAGCCAGCTGAGCTACACCGCCATGAAAAATATAGGTTTAAGTAAAATGGTGGAGACTAGCGGGATCGAACCGCTGACCTCCTGCGTGCAAAGCAGGCGCTCTCCCAGCTGAGCTAAGCCCCCATTTTTTCTTAAGAGTCGGGAAGACAGGATTCGAACCTGCGACCCCTTGGTCCCAAACCAAGTGCTCTACCAAGCTGAGCTACTTCCCGTAAGTAATAAAGCGCGCCCGAGAGGAGTCGAACCCCTAACCTCTTGATCCGTAGTCAAACGCTCTATCCAATTGAGCTACGGGCGCATTATGGTATATGTTCCTATACTGGTGCCGAGGACCGGAATCGAACCGGTACGGTAATTACTTACCGCAGGATTTTAAGTCCTGTGCGTCTGCCAGTTCCGCCACCCCGGCGAAATAATGGAGCGGAAGACGGGATTCGAACCCGCGACCCCCACCTTGGCAAGGTGGTGTTCTACCACTGAACTACTTCCGCAGATAATGCGGGTGAAGGGAGTCGAACCCCCACGCCCGAAGGCGCTAGATCCTAAATCTAGTGCGTCTGCCAGTTCCGCCACACCCGCGTATGTGAGCCATAGAGGATTCGAACCTCTGACCCTCTGATTAAAAGTCAGATGCTCTACCAACTGAGCTAATGGCTCATCATATTGATTAAATGGTGCCGGCCAGAGGAATCGAACCCCCAACCTACTGATTACAAGTCAGTTGCTCTGCCAATTGAGCTAGACCGGCATTTAAATGGTGGAGAATGACGGGTTCGAACCGCCGACCCTCTGCTTGTAAGGCAGATGCTCTCCCAGCTGAGCTAATTCTCCATTTGATATTAAATTGTATACTGCCCGGCGGCGTCCTACTCTCACGGGACGTCAGTCCAACTACCATCGGCGCTGGAGAGCTTAACTGCTGTGTTCGGCATGGGAACAGGTGGGGCCTCTCCGCCATTGCCACCGGACAATATTCAGG